>PLXP01000185.1 GCA_003151435.1 Acidobacteriaceae bacterium | reverse complement strand
CGGCCCATCCAGCCCACGTACGGTGACAGCTCGCAGTGGTTCAACTGGCTCACCGAAGACCAGCGTTTCGTAACGGACCGCAAGGATGTGGCAGTGTGGAAGCTGCCGGTACTCAAAAAAGACCTGGTCGTCACGGGCGAGGTAATCGCCGACATCTTTGCCTCCACCACCGGCACGGATAACGACATGGTGGTGAAGCTGATCGACCAATATCCCGACGATGCGGCCGACCCCACGATGCGCGGCTATCAGTTGATGACCAACGAGGAGATTTTCCGCGGGCGGTATCTTGCGGGGTTCGACAAGCCGACGGCGCTGCGGGCGGGCTCGGTGCGCGAGTACAAGTTCAGCCTGCACGACGTGGACCACGTCTTCAAGGCCGGCCACACCGTGATGGTGGAGATCCAGAGCACATGGTTCCCGCTCTACGACCGCAATCCGCAGACTTTTGTGCCCAACATCATGACGGCCAAACCGCAGGACTACAAGCCGGCGACGATCACGGTGTACTCCGATCCGGAGCATGACTCAAACCTGCAGATGCCGCTGATGAACGCTTGCGATCATATTGAGTGCTTTTAGAGCGTCGAGCTGACGGCTGAAACGCCAACAGTTCCACAGGCGCTCCATCGTCGACGATCATCGCCACCGTGACGCCCTCACCGGGGCTGTTCGGGGGTATTAGAATTTCTTTGCCTTCGAGCGCGGCGGCCAGATCGTCCACCTCAAACGCAACATGAGGCACGGTCTTGACGATCTCGGGATAAGTCGAATCCGCATCGAAGCGCATCCATTGAATTCCATAGGGACTGGTCTCAAATCCCGACACGTACATCTTGAGTCTTGGCAGATACCGTTCATCTGGACGAGGTGTTTGGGTTGGAATCCCGATGTGGTGATATCGCCAGCCCGCAACGGCGGTCGCGGCTGGAGGCTCGGGATCCTGACGCCCAAAAGCCCGTGCCAAGTCACGCTGTTTCAGGGTACCGATCATGCCCCCCTTGCCCCAATCGGGGCGACCGATAAAAATCATACTCCGATGGTTAATTGACACATAATATGTGCGCACGTATACTGTGTCTATGAATATCACTCTCTCCGTCGACGAGCAAGTAGCAGCGCGTGCGCGGGAGAAATTGCGCGCAATCGGCAAGAGCCTCAATCAGGAGATTCGGGACCACCTCCAGCACCTGGCCGGCGACGACGACCTGGAACGTGACATTGAATACCTCGAGCGCTTCTCCGGGCTTGGGGATTCCAAGGGCTGGAAGTTCAACCGGGACGAAATCCATGAGCGGAGATAGATTGCCGCGAACTTTCCTGGACACGAATATCCTCGTCTACTCCGAAGACGGATCGGATCGCGACAAGCAGGGCATTGCGTTGAATCTCATCAAAGCACATAGGCAGCAACGAACCGGCGTCGTGTCGATTCAGGTGCTCCAGGAGTATTTCGTCACCGTAACCAAGAAGCTGAAACTCGATGCCGGGATCGCTCGAAATAAAGTCGAGATTTTTTCAAGATTCAACGTTGCCGAACCGAACATCAACGACATTCTCGCCGCGATCGATCTGCACCGGCTGCATGGCTTTTCGTATTGGGACGCTTTGGTTTTACGCATGGCCAAGCAAGCGGGGTGTCGCGTATTGCTTTCAGAAGACATGCAACATGGTAAGGAAGTCGACGGCGTGACGATCATCAATCCCTTCATCTGATTCTTTGAATTCGCGCTAGAATAGAAATCGAAGTGGTCCTCCATCAGCCCATCCCGGCCCTCCTCTAGCGGCGCCCGCCGCCAATACTGCTCTACGCCTTTTTCTTCCCATTGCAATTCGCAAGTTGATATGTGTGCCCCGCGGGGGCAAGGAGTTTGCCGTGATCGATCGTTTGGAACAGATGGAACAGCGCTACGAAGAGCTTTCGTCGCAGCTTTCGCAGCCCGAAATCATCAATGACCATGAGAAGTATCAGAAGGCCGGCAGAGCGCTGCGCGAAATCGAGGAGCCGGTTCAGAAATATCGCGACCTGATGCAGGTGCGCCAGGGACTGGCCGATGCGCGCGCGATGCTGACCGAGAGCGATGCGGAGATGCGCGCCATGGCCGAGGAAGAAATTGCCGCGCTTGTTCCTCGCGAGTCCGCCCTGGAAGAAGAGATCAAGGTGCTGCTGCTGCCCAAGGATCCCAACGACGAGAAGAACGTGATTCTCGAAATTCGCGCGGGCACCGGCGGCGACGAGGCTTCGCTGTTCGCGGCGGAGATCTACCGCATGTACACACGCTTTGCCGAGCAACACCGCTGGAAGGTGGAAGTGCTGTCGATGTCGGAGTCGGGCGTGGGCGGATTCAAGGAAGTGATCGCCATCATCGAGGGCGAGCGCGTCTACTCGCAGATGAAGTGGGAGAGCGGCGTGCACCGCGTGCAGCGCGTTCCCTCGACAGAAACACAGGGCCGCGTGCATACCTCCGCTGTCACCGTGGCCGTGCTGCCCGAGGCTGAGGACGTGGACGTGAAGATTGAAGCCAAGGACCTGCGCATCGACACGTTCTGCTCGTCGGGGCCGGGCGGTCAGTCAGTGAATACGACCTACTCCGCTGTGCGCATCACGCACATACCAACCGGCACAGTGGTGAGTTGCCAGGACGAGAAATCGCAGATCAAGAATCGCGAAAAAGGCATGCGCGTGCTGCGTTCGCGGCTCTATGAGCAGGAGATGGACCGGCAGAATGCGGAGCTGGCCAAGGAGCGCAAACAACAGGTGGGCACCGGCGATCGCAGCGAAAAGATTCGCACGTATAACTTTCCGCAGAACCGGCTTACCGATCACCGCATCGGCCTGACGCTGCACCAGCTCAACCTGGTGATGGAAGGCCGGCTGCAAGAGATTGTCGATGCGCTCATCACGCACTACCAGGGTGAGCAATTGAAAGCTGAAACCAACCAGGCCGCCTGATGACGCTGCGAGAGTGGCTTGAGAAAGGCGAAGCACACCTGCGCATGGGGCCGCATCCTGACCGTGCGCGCCGCGATGCGGAGCTTCTGCTGCTTTACGTGGTGCGGCGTGAGCGGGCCGCCCTGCTGGCGCGCTGGAACGAGAAGCTGGATGAGCAGGAGGCCGCGCGCTATGTTGACCTCATCGAGCGCCGCAGGGCCGGTGAGCCGATCCAGTACATTCTTGGCGAAACGGAGTTTTACGGGCTTCCGTTCCGTGTAACGCGCGACGTTCTCATTCCGCGGCCCGAGACGGAGCACCTGGTAGAAAAGGTGATCGCGCTGGCGGCGCAGTTTGCCAGACCGCGCATTGTGGATGTGGGGACGGGTTCGGGAGCCATTGCCATTGCGCTGGCTCACACGCTGACCTCCGCGGAAATTACGGCCATCGATCTCTCCGCACCCGCGCTCGCGATTGCCCAGGAAAACGCGGCGCGTAACGGCGTGGATGCGCGCGTTCGTTTTCTGCGCGGCAACCTGCTGGAGCCGATCGCCGCAGCCGCCGATCCGGTGTTTCCCGAGATTGAAACAGGCTTCGATTTTGTTGTATCGAATCCTCCTTACGTGCCTCGCACCGATCGTGAAAATCTTTCGGTGGAGGTGCGCGACTACGAGCCAGCCCTGGCGCTTTTTGCGGGCGACGACGGCATGGAGGTTTATCGCCGGCTCATTCCCGCAGCCTTTGCCGCGCTTAATTCCGGCGGATTCATCGCACTCGAAATCGGCTTTGGCCAAATGGAAGCTGTCGCTGCTCTGCTCGAGGCGTCCGGCTACGACAACATCGACTTCACGCCCGATCTCCAAGGCATTCCGCGTGTGGCCTGTGCGCAGCGGCCGTCAGTCCTTGGTGTCTCCGGGAGCCGCCGGATACGCCGCTGAATCTTGACATCCATCCTGCAGCGTCTTTATGGTTGCGCCAGTCGATTGAAAGCAGTCGCCAAGGTTCCCCATGATATCTATCGAGAAAACCAAAGCTGTCCTCACCGACAGCCACTTTCTCATTCCGCTGGTCGTTTTCTGTATCGGCCTTGCACTGCTCATCACCCTGCATTGATCGGATTGCCCCAACAAGCACCCGATCTGCCGCGCCAATTTGCCCGATGACGAAAGGACCGGCACTCAGCGGATGACGACAACGCCGAAGGCACAAACTCCAATCCGCTCCGTTCACGGCATCGGCGTGCTGTGCGGGCTGGCGGCGGGAGTCTGGCTGGGCGCGGCTGAGGCGCCGACGAAGCTGGTCAACTCGGGGCTTTCACCCTTCGCGATTTCGCTGTGCATGGTGGCGGGTGTGTTTACCGCGCGCTGGTCGATTCCTACGCTGCTGAAGGGCACGCGGTCCGTGTTCGCCGACCTGGCGCGCAACAAACACCTCATCCCTGTTGCCATTCTCGCGGGCATGCTTTGGGCTGTCGCTAATACGCTCACGGTGTTTGCCATTCGCGATGTGGGCCTGTCGATCGCGTTCCCACTGTGGAATACCAACTCGCTGGTCGGCATCTTCTGGGGACGAGTCTTGTTTGGCGAGTTGAAGGGCGCCAGCCGCAAAAACGTGGCGAAGGTGGTGCTGGGAGCGCTGGCGATTGTGGTCGCGGCGATCCTGCTGGGCTTCAGCACCATTCATGCGAGCGGCCCGCACCCAGGCCGCGCATTGGGCGGAATTCTTGCGGCGGCCGGCGCGAGCCTTCTGTGGGGAACCATGTATATCCCCTATCGCAAGGCTTACATCAGCGGCATGAACCCGCTGTCGTTCATCACGGTCTTTACGGTGGGCGAACTGGGCACGGTCTTCGCGCTGGTGCTCGCGCTCGATGGCGGAACCAGGGCCGCGGTGTTTCACTCGCCCGAGATTGGGCACATGCTTTTCTGGCTGTTTCTGGGCGGATTCGTCTGGGTCATTGGCGATCTGTTCCAGCAATTCGCTACCAAATACCTGGGCATCGGGCGCGGCATTCCGCTCTCGAATACAAATCAGATCTGGGGATTGGCGTGGGGCGCGCTGGTGTTTGGCGAACTGGCGACCGCCGATGCGGCTCACCGGTTGCTTGTGATCGTCGGATCGGTGGTGATGATCGCGGGCGCGCTGGCCGTGAGCACGGCTGTGGCCACGGAGCGCGAAGACGCCTCGACGAATGATTCGCTGCTGCGCGAGTGCGACCGTTACGGCCTGGACTATGGGCGCGTGCTGCGGGCCTACAGCGGTACGGCTACCGAAATGGCAGAACGGCGCGAATGGTGGGATTACGTCATCCTTGCCTGCGCAGTGGGCGTCTTCGTGTGGCTTGGGATGAAGGCGCGCGTGCCTGCGCTGGGCATGAATCTTTTGTGGGTGGGCATGTTGGCCGCTGTGCTGGTGGTGACGGCCGCGGTAGGCGTGTGGGGATTGTGGAAGGCGACGAGGTTTTCGTGAGTGGCACCTTACAATGCAACTAATGACTGAGCCGTCGATGGTCGACCTGGTAGGCGTGGGGCTGAACGCTACCGACACACTGATCCCACTGGCCTCTTTCCCCGTACGCGGCTCCAAAGTGGAATACAGCACCGCGACCGTGATGCCCGGCGGCCAGACTGCCACCACGGTGATTGCGTGTCAAAGCTGGGGCTTGCGCACCCGCTATGTGGGCAAACTCGGAGACGACGATGCGGCCAGGCTGCATCGCCAGGCGTTTGCGCGCGCCGGCGTGGATGCGCGCCTCATCGAAGTGAGCGGCGCCGCGAGCCCGCAGTCGTTGATTCTTGTGGATGGCGGTGGCGAGCGCACCGTGCTGTGCCGGCGCGACGAACGGCTGCTGCTGCAACCGGAAGACCTGGATCGCGCGTGGATTGCGAACGCGCGGGCCCTGCACGTGGACGGCTACGAGACGGCTGCGGCTACCGCTGCCGCAAGGTGGGCGCGCGCGGCCGGCATCCCCGTCATCGCCGATCTGGATGAATCGTATCCCGGCGTCGAGGACCTGATCGAGAACGTGGACTATCTCATCGTGAGCCGCGATTTTCCTTCGCGCCTGACCGGCGAACGCAACCTGGAACAGGCGCTGCGCAGCATCCAGATCCGCTACGGATGCCGGCTGACGGCGGCAACTCTCGGCCAGGAAGGCGTACTGGCGTGGGATGGAAGCACGTTTTATTCGCACGCCGCGTATCGCGTTGCTGTAGTCGATACCACGGGTGCGGGCGATATCTTCCACGCGGGGTTCATCTATGGATTGCTGCAGGGATGGCCGCTGGCGCGCCAACTCGATTTCGCGTGCGCCGCAGCCGCGCTGAATTGCACGGCTGCGGGCGCGCGCGGCGGCATCCAGACAGCAGAGGCAGTCGAGCACTTGATGGCGACGACATCGCGTTACGAAACGGCCTATCTGGCTCCGGCGACGGATTGATGAGCGAGCATGAAACTCGGCGACAACCTACCGCCGGAAGAACCCATCCACACGGTCAGAGCCCTAGTCGCTGTGATCGGAACCCTTATCCAGCCCTGCCGGAAGATCCAGCGCAACCAGCGCGAACAGTGTCTTGCCGTCTTTGGGATGTTCAAAGCCCACGATGTGCTGGTGGCGCTTTGAGCCCGCCTTCAACTGCAAGCCATCCTTGGCGCCATAGTCACTGCTGTCGATTTTGACCTTGGCACTATTACCGGAGTCGGCGCAGGTCAGTCCTTCCGCGGTCACCGTTGGACTACCCACTGGCGATTTGTCCTGGCAAGTCAACACATCGCCGTAGCGGCCCAAAGCCTTTTTATAAAATGCGGTGACCTGCTCCTTTGTATCGGTCGTCGCATAGGTGACGGCCCGCACCCGCAGTTGCCACTCTCCAAATCCCAGGTGTACGTCGGCGGACTTGTGGTTGTCGTCCCCCTTCACTGACTCGGCCCCTGGATACACAGGCAGTCCAAGATCCGAGGCCGAAACCTGATCGGTGTTCACGTGCACCCCGCCAAATGGTGTATCCACCTGGACGGTCTTGTCCTCGCCGTTGGCGCCCTTGTCCACGTGCACACGGCATCCCGCAATCCCAGCCGCCAAGGCCACGGCAGCCGCTAACGCCAGGCTTGGCGCCACTAGATTCATCGATTTGCGCATCATACTGTCAGACCTCTGTCACCTGATACGCCGGGGTCGATGGAAAGGTTCCGGCGGACGGTTTCACCTTTTTACCACTTTTTGAGAAAATGCGGGTTACCATCCAGAGGTTTCCGACCCTCACGTGGTACGGCCCCTGCTGTTACTCTCTATCCGGCCTCTTCATTGGAAGGGGCGCGACCAGTTCGGCGAACCAGTTCGGCGAATCTGTCCGGCGCTTCATGAAAGGACCTGCAATGCGCGTTGCTCCACGCTCCTCCCTCGGAAAACTGCTGCTGGCAATCGCAGCCGCGGTCTGCCTCGCACTCGTTTCTACCACCGCCCGCGCGCAGGATGACGACCCTCCCGCCCAGACGGGGCGCCTCTCTTCCATCTCCGGCGCGGTCTCCGTTCAACCGGCAGGCTCCGACGACTGGGGCCAGGCCTATCCCAATCTCCCGCTCGGGCCCGGCGACCGCCTCTTTACTGACCGCGATGGCCGTGCCGAAATCCAGGTGGGCCAAACCTACGTCCGCCTCGGACCGAACTCCGACGTCACATTTGTGGATTCCCGTGCCGATGCCATCACATTCGGCATTGGCCAGGGTGCCGTTCACGTCCGCACCATGGGCCTGTGGCCCCAACAATCGCTCTATGTGCAGACGCCCAGCGGCAGTTCCACGGTCACGCAGCAGGCGGACTTCCGAGTCGACGTGCTCCCCGACGACAATGCCGCCGTCTTCACCACCTACTTCGGCAACGCGTATGTCTCCGGCGCGGGTGGACTCGGTATGAACACCGCCCAGGGACAGGCGCTTGAGCTGGTCGGCTCCAACCCCGTTTACCCGGAATGGCTGCAGCCTTCCTACCCGGACGATCTCGACCGCTGGAGCCAGGGACGCGACCAGCAGATTACGCGCGCCACGGCTTACCGCTACGTCAGCCCCGAAATGCCCGGAGCCTACGACCTCGACGCCAGCGGCGACTGGGAGCCGGGCACCGAATACGGCAACATCTGGTTCCCCCGTGTGCAGGCCGGCTGGCAACCTTACCACAACGGCCACTGGGTCAATCGCGACCCCTGGGGCTGGGTCTGGGTCGAAGATGAATCCTGGGGATACGCGCCCTTCCACTATGGCCGTTGGGTCAACTACCGCGGCCGTTGGGGCTGGATCCCCGGCCCCCCCGCTGCACGTCCCGTCTATTCCCCCGCGCTGGTGGTCTTTGCCGGCGGCGTTCAGGCCGGCGGAGTCGGCGTCTCGGTCTGGTTCCCGCTCGGCCCCGGCGAGGCTTACCGCCCCTCCTACCACGCCAGTCAGCGCTACGTTGACCAGGTCAACATCTCCAACATCCAGGAAAGCCGCTCCGTCCACGTGCAAAAGACCTACGTGAACGTCGTCAACGTCACCAACGTCACCAACGTGACCAACATTACCTATGTCAACCAGACCACCGGCGTAACCGCCATGCGCAGGGAAGACATGGCCTCCGGCCGCCCCGCCGCACAAGCCGCTGTGCACGTGGATCCTCAACAGATGCAGCACATACAAGTGCTGGCCCGTCCCCAGGCCGTGCCGACCCGCCAGGCGTCTGTCGGAGCTGCGCCGGCCCATGCCGTGCCGGTGGCGGTCCAGCGCCCCGTCCTGATCAATGCGAAGGGAATGATGGCTCCGGCCAAGCCCAACGCCCAGCCGATGGCCCCGCCCGTCAAGGCGGCTCCTGCTCCCAGGGCCCTGCCCGGCCGCACCGTGGTGGCTCCGCCTCCTGGAGTCAAAATGCCTCCGCCGCCTCCGGGCAGGCCAGTTGAAGCCGTCCGCCCCGGAACCCAGCCCAGCCCACAACCCAACTCGCACCCCGTCGCCCAGCCCTCCTCGCCTGGTCAACCCGGCGCGCGCCCCGCGAACCAGCCCGCCATCGCGCCGCCTGCCAAGCCGCCCGTGCCCCCCCTCGGCAGGCCTGCACCCCAGACGGTACCCCAGCCTGTACCGCAACCCGCTCCCAGACCTGCGCCAGTCCCCGACAACCGCCCTGCCGTCAGGCCGCCTGTGCAGCCTGAACCTCAACCCGCTCCCAAGCCCGCGCCCCTGCCGCCGGCTCAAGCCAGACCCGCGCCAGTCCCTGATAATCGGCCCGCGGTAAGGCCGCCGGTGCAGCCTGAACCCAAACCGGCGCCAAGGCAAGAGGTAAGGCCGGTCGAACGCCCCGTGCCGCCGCCACCGCCGCCGCAGGCACGGCCCACTCCGCCCCCTCCTGCCCGGCCCAATGTCCAGCCCGAACCCAAACCGGCGCCCAAGCCCGCGACCCCACCGAAGAAGGACAACAGAACCGAAAAGCAGAAGCAGGAAGACGAGAAAAAGCCCCAGCCGTAGGGCGGTCTTGCAAATCAACAACAGAAGGGCCGCTGCATTTCCACGCAGCGGCCCTTCTGTTGTTCACTGATTCGTGCGGCACGTCCGGGACTGGCAGCACACCCGCCGAGCTCACTGGAAGCTGGATGCCCGCACCTTACACCGGCTGCGGAATGTACTCTTCTTCCTCTTCCATGCCGTAGCGCCGCAGCAGGTTGGGCAGACTCTGCGAAAAAGCGGACCGCGGCATGACCGTGTCACAGCCTGCCTCTACCGCCTTCATCTTCAAATCCCCCTGCAAGTGCGACAGGAAGCCGATGATCGACGTCGCTTTCTTGAACTTCGTCTTGAATTTGGGAATCAGCGTCATGGGCTTGGCGTTGGCGTTGTTCAGGTCAAACACCAGCAGCTTGGGCCGCTCAGCCTCGGGCGCGCCGGTCAGACGGGCCACGGCCTCCTTGTCGCCCTTCACAAACTCCACCTTCACGCCCAGCTTGCGGGCCGTCTCCTGGATCTTGGCCAGGAAAAACAGGTCTTCAATGAAGCAGAAGATGCGTGTGGGCGCGCCCTCGCGCATGGGAATCACAGGGGTGACATGAAAGATGTCGGGATTGTAGCTGCTGTGGCCGTTGTTCATAATCTGGATGGTAGAAGCCGGACCGTCCGCCACGTTGCCGTCCACTGTGCGGTAGCTGTGGTCCATCGGACCGACAAACTCCCGCGGGCCGCGCTGCTTGCCGCCCTTGCGCTTGCCCTGCGGCGGACCGGAGATGCTGTTGCCCGGCTGCGCGGCTGGAACTGAACCCTTTTGGAAGAATTTCTTCTTCTTCCGACCCTGGCTGCGGTCCTGATTCCGATCCTGATGCGGTCGAGGCTGGGACTGGGGCCTGGGCGCTGGAGGTGCCTGGGCTTGCGGAGGCTGCGGTTGCGTCGGCGCTGGTTGCGCCTGCTGCCCCTGCTGGGCCTGCGGAGCTCCGGGGAGGGTGGACTTGTTCTTGCGGCGGCGCCGGCGGCGCCGATGCCCCTGCGACTGGCCCTGGCCGTTGGCCGGGCTCGGCCCCAGCTCTGGCTGGGGCTGCGTCGATTCTGTCGTCATGCGTGAACTTCCTGGCACTTTACTGTTTGATGCATTGGTTTTTTAGATCAGTCGCTTCCGTGGAGGGCGCTGAGCTTCAGTTACCTGCCGCCGGTCCAAGTCGGGAATGAGAACACGGCAACCTGCCGTTCATCGTTCCAGGGAACTTCTCAATGGGCAGCAAAGCGGAAGACTGTCCGCAATTTACCATGACTCTCGCAAGCCAAAAGCACTTCTGCCGTTCTCTGACAGGTGCGGTGTTTGTCCAAGGCCACCGCACGTTCCCACCCTGCGGCTTCCTCATCCTGCGGCGCTCATCTGTCGCCAGGACTCCCAGGTTCCAGGGATCACCCCGTCCAGCCTCACATCCGGCGCTCTTCCCCGGTAAAAACGCCTCGGCCGCCTTGCATTTAGAATCTCGCAACGGATTCAACCAGCGGTCTGCATTCGACGAGCACCGCCAGTAATTCCCTCTAATATTGCCTTTCCATACGGGGATATTCCGCCGCCACAGCCTGATTTCGGTCTGAACTCTTTGGCGAAGTTTCCTTGCTCAGCGGCGAGCTAGCTCTGCCCAGGTGCGGGAGGCTCGCGTCAGCCACTGGATCGGCAAATCTGATACTACAGTGCAAAGGCTGCGGTTGCAAGTAACGTATTGGGCACGTCTGCCTGCAAAAACCAAAATCGTCCGGTTTCCCGATCGATGAAGGCTCCCCGGAAACTCAAAGGCGCCACCCCAATCGGAGTGGCGCCTCGATTCCTGCTACAGGTCACTGGCCTCCCGAAAATAGTCGCGACCGGTTCTCCGCCGTCGCTTTTCCAGACTTCCCGGCCGGTTTTCCCTTTTTGAAGGGCCGCTTCATTGGCGGTGGCTCTTGCCGGGCGTCTGTGTTCTTTGGGCTTGGCCGGAATCTTTCCCGAGCAGCCTCTACATCACTGGCACCCTCTCTATAGCAATCGACGTGCCGTTCTCATTTTCTAATCGTTTCAATCACTTGCAACGCGCGCGAACGTTAAATCATCTGTATTCTGGAAAGCCGAACCACCTAAACTCCTAAAAACCATAGACACGAGCCCCTTTGGCGGCTACCTCTGACACTGCGGACAGTAGTGTGTGCTGCGCCCTCCCACCACAATCCGCCGTATCCCGGCTCCGCAATGCCGGCAAGGCTGGCCGGTTCGCTGGTAGACACAGTGTTCCAACTGGAAGAAGCCCCGCACCCCCTCCGCGTCCACATAATCGGACACCGACGAACCGCCCAGCCGGATGGCGTGTTCAAGCACCTCTCGCAGGCCCATCCGCAGCCGTTCAAGCTCGGCCTTCGTCAGCCGTCCCGCCGCTTTGCGAGGCCGGATACCTGCGCGAAACAGGCTTTCGTCCGCATAGATGTTCCCCACGCCCGCCAGCAGGCTCTGGTTCAGCAGCGCCGCCTTGATCGCGAGACGCCTGCCGCGGAACAGCAAAGCAAACTCCGCGGCGCCGATCGTCAGCGGCTCGGCTCCCGGCCCCGCAAAGCCTTCCTCCGCGGCCAGGTTCCGAAACTCCAGCCGCCCAAAACGGCGCGGGTCCACAAAACGCAGCTCCCGCCCACTGGCCATCCTTAACCGCGCATGGGTGTGCGGAGCCAGCGCTGCATCCGGAGTGGTAACCAGCAGCCGGCCCGTCATGCCCAAATGCACAATCCATTGTCCAGACGGTTGTCCCGCCACCTTTCCCGACGACCCGCCTTGCACCGGCCCAAGTTCGCAGACAATGTGCTTTCCGGTCCGGTGGACGCCCAGGATCACTCGACCCTCCAGGCCGCTGGCCTGCCGGGCGGGCGGCGTCTTGAAAGGCTCGCGGTGAGACCCAAACCACGCCTCCACGATACGGTCGCCCCGCACGCGCGCGTCCACACCCCGGGCGATCGTCTCAACCTCAGGCAGCTCTGGCATCGATTGATTGTAGTGGACCGTGCGTTCAGGATTGGGGCTTGATCTTCAGCCTTACGAGTTGCTTTTCTCTGGCGCCAGGTCATCCTCGCCGGCCCCGAGCGCGTCCACAATGCCCCACTTCCACAGGTAGACGAGACCTAATCCAAGACCGACCAAAAACACAGCGACTGAGCTGTCTTCCATCAGGGTGAGCCGGCGGTCCTCTTCCGCGGTCTGGTACACAATCGTCCCATGAATATTGCGCGCAGTCATGCGCAGCTCTTCAGGATGCGGGAGCTTGGGCAATGTATCCAGATAGTGTACCGAGATGGTTGCGGACACAATCAGGCCCAGCAACCCGGGCAGAACCAGAAACAGAGAGAGCGATCTTAGACTGCGTAACTGAGCGGCATTCACTACCGTGAACTCCATTCCGGTCGGAGACAAGCCCGCGTACTCCTCACCTGGCAATAGGTGAAGCGGCCGCTGCCTCAGATGAGTCTTGGGCTTCTGTGCACCAATCCGCAGCAAGCCGCGTACTGCAGAAGGCGTTTCGCTGAGGCCGACCACCTCGACAAAATGCAAATGCAGTTTCGGGGACAACTTGGATCAGAGCGATCCTCTCTGATTTAAGTTGGAGTATAGAACCCCAACGTTCCGGCGCAAGATGACATGGAGCAAACGCCGGCCAATGTTCGAGACACGGATGGAACCTTGAGAGGAAACTCAGGTCACACCAGTCTCGTTACCCGATTCGATCGCTTCAGGCCCTCGCAAACACCGCCCGCCAGCTATTTGTGGTCGCCCACGTCGCGAATCCGGCTCACCTCAAAACTCACGATCTTCCAATGCCCGCTCTCGTCCCGCACATAAACCCGCGTATAGCGGAAGCTGCCCGAGATGTCGCCCTCGGGGGTGCTGCCACTCACCTCGGCGCGGGAGGTTACCAGCGCGGTCTGTCCGTAGAACCGCACCTTGCGGTCTGAAAAATCGATGGACGCAAAACGCACCACTCCGCTGCGAAGATTCGCCAGCGTCTGATCCTTCGATTGCAGCGTTCCATTGGCCGTAATGGAGATATAGTCGTCCGCCAGCAGGCTTTCCATCACGGCGGCATTCCGGTGCAGTATCGCGTCGCGCCACGTTAGCTCAAGCTGGTCAATCTCATGCCGGCTCTCGTGCCGCTGTGCGCGCGGCATTCCCGGTGTCTGCTGCGCCGCGCTTGCCGTCGTGGCAAGCGTCAGGCACAGCGCCGTCGTAGAAATCCATCGCAGGAAGAATTCGTTTCGATGTCCCAGCATAATCGCGTAACGGATGGTAGCCCCGAAGCGGTGCTGTGGTCAATCCTCCTCGTCACAAGGCTCATTCCGCCTGCTGAGAAGCCCCACGCCGCTGCCGTTCGCCGCACCATCCGGTCTGCCCGGTTTGACGCCCCGCAAGCCTAAACGAGAGCCACTAGGTCCTCGCGAGCCCGCTCCCGCATCTTCTGGTAGAGCCCGCCCACTGCGTGCTTTTTAAAATGCGGAGAATTGCGGTGAGCCTCCGCCGCTTCCTTGTCCCGGTACTGCTCGTAGATCAGCACCGTATCCGGATTGCCTTCCACGTAATGCGGAATGTAGTTCGCGCACCCCGGTTCCTCGCGCGAGGCCACGGCCAGCGCGCGAAGCGTCTCGGCCACGTCGGCGCGATCCTCCTGCGCAAACGTCATTCGGACCATAAAAGTGATCATCGGTCGAGAGTTCCCTTCCGGAGCCCCAAATTGAAGAGGACGCCTTTCAGTTTACGCGTGAATTTCCTTCAGGACCGCCGCAAACTCCGGCAGCACCATCGTCTGGTCCCGGTCCGGACCCGTTGACACCATGCCGATTCGCGCTCCGCTCTCCCGCTCCTGAAAGCGAAGATACTCCTGCGCCGCGGCCGGAAGCTTCTCAAACTCCGTAATCCCCTCGGTCGACTGACGCCACCCCTTCAGCGTCGTATAGCGCGGCTTCACGGCCTCCAGCCCCTGCACATCCGCCGGAATCTCGTCCGTGACCTTGCCGTCGATCTCATACCCCACGCACACCGGAATCTCGGCCAGTTCGTCCATCACGTCCATCTTGGTAATCACCAGCCACTCCGCCCCGTTTACCTGGTTGGAGTAGCGCAGCAGCGGAATATCCAGCCATCCGCAGCGCCGCGGCCGACCGGTCACAGCGCCATATTCGTTTCCGCGCGTCCTGATGTGGTCGCCCATCGCGTCTTGAATCTCGGTTGGGAACGGCCCGCCGCCCACCCGCGTCACATAGGCCTTGGTCACTGAAATCACCGTGCCGATCGCCGTCGGACCCACCCCGGTCCCCGTCGCCGCCCCGCCCGCCGTCGCCGATGACGAGGTCACATAAGGATACGTGCCGTGGTCGATGTCCAGCATCGTCCCCTGCGCGCCCTCAAACATCACGCTCCCGCCGTCGCGCAGAATCCCGTTCAATATCCGGCCCGTGTCGGCCACAAACGGCCTCACCTGCTCCGCCGCCGCCGCATACTCGTCAAACATCTTCGCCGGATCCAGCGGATCGGTTCCAAACAGCGCGTGCGCAATCGCATTCTTCTCCGCGCAGGCCGCCTCGATGTGCGTCTTCAGCAACTCCGGATGCAGCAGGTCCACCACGCGCAGTCCGCTGCGCGCCATCTTGTCTTCGTAGGCCGGCCCAATGCCGCGGCTCGTGGTCCCAATCTTCTTCCGCCCCGGCGCGCTCTCCGCCGCCAGCTCAATCATGCGGTGGTAGGGCAAAATCACCTGCGCGCGGTTCGACACCTTCAGCTGCCCATCCACGTCCACGCCCAGGTCGCGCAGCTTGGCCACTTCCTTCAAAAATGCAATCGGATCCAGCACCACGCCATTCCCGATCACGCCCTTGCACCCCGGCCGAAGAACCCCGCATGGAATCAGTTGCAGCACAAACCTCTGTCCGCCAATGATGACCGTGTGCCCGGCGTTATGTCCGCCGGCGTAGCGTGCCACCGCGCTGAACCGCTCGCTCAGCACGTCCACAATCTTCCCTTTGCCTTCGTCGCCCCACTGGGCGCCCAGCACAACCGCTGTCTTTGCTCGCATGGGTCTTCCGTTCCTGCAGAATAGCCCCCGCCCGGCCACCCCTAGGCCGCCGCGCACAGGCTCGTACAACAATGCAGCCAACCCCAGCCCGCATCCTTTCCGATGATAAACCCAGAGCCCACTTCGTTCCCCCACAACTCTGGCATCCTTGCGAGCGAAGCGAGTCGAAGGATCTGCGGTTGCTTTTCACCCTGTCATTCTGAGCGTGGACGAGTCGAAAGCCTGCCCTGAGAGCGTAGCTGAAAGCGACCTGCGGTTCGGCACGCAAACGCACCCCTCCACGCTTCAACCCTGCCATCACAATAGGGCCCTCGGAACTCTTTCGAAATGCATCGAAAAACGCCCGCAAGCCGCGATTTCGGTGACTTTCGAAGCGGATTTTCAGCCCCTTCGTATCCCTGCCGGGCGACAAATGCTCAAAGCTGGGGCTGCCTCGAATGTTGCCCTGGCGAGCATCATGATGAGCCGCAATCAACAGCCCTCGACGCCGGCTCTACCGCCGCAATACCCAATCCAACAAGCCGGCCTTGCGAGACTTCCCGCCATGCGAGTTGCTGGCCGCGTCCGGCAATGCTTCGCCCAGAAACGCCGCGCGTGGATTGTGCAGGGAAAGGCGGTCCGCAGTCTCCCGCCCGTAGCGACGTTTCAACACGTCATGAGCTGGCGCCATGGACGGAGGGCGGCCGTCGATGCTGTGCGCGTCGCTGGCGACGAAATGCACCCACCCGTGCCTAAGCAGGTGGTGCGACATCGACTCGGCCCGCTTTCCGAACCGGCCCAGCAGCGACCCTGCCGTAATCTGGATCAGGCACCCGAATCCGATCCATTCCGCAATGCGGCTCGGGTCGGCAACCAGGGTGGGGTTGCGCTCCGGGTGGGTAATGATCGGCACAATCCCCATCCTGGTCAGGTGATCCAGGGTCTTCGACAGCGAGTGAGGCACCCCGAAGTCGGATAACTCGGCGAGCAGATACTTCGTGCCATTGATGGTGTATTTGGTGCGGTTACTCTTAAGTTCCTCGATGTTTTCATGGGAGAGATGAAAGTCGCATCCAAGGCCCAGCGTAACTCGACCTCCCAGCTGCTCGTTCAGCAGCGCCAGCTTCTCGCGATTCCGTTCCGGCTGAAACGGGAATCTTTCGTTGGCGTGAGGAGTGCAGACAATGTGTGTAACTCCCTCGGCGATCGAAGCCTCGGCAAGTTTCAACGAGTCTTCAATGGTTTTAGGGCCGTCGTCGAGGCCGAAAAGCAGGTGGTAATGAATGTCAAACATGAGTTTTCACCCGTTCCATCGGGGTTCACATCGGGCGTTGAGAGATATGCGGAATGTCAACGATCGCAAAGGTGAGTGATCGCGCTGATTCAGGAAGTGAGCCCGTTTTGCAAGAGCGCGGCTTTACAGGCTGCGGAAAAGCTGATGGCTTTGAAAGGGCACGGCTTCAGCCGTGCCGCAAATGCGCAAAATCAACGAGGCCTTTAGGCCCTGAGGGATGCGTCTCGGGATTTTTGCTTGAAGTCTAGCCTTTTTCCGCAGCCTGTTTAGCCCCTGAGGCAATGTTCTTCAATCTCTCGAATTACCTCTGTGGCTGCTGACTTGTTCAGGTGACACGAACTCCAACAACTGCTAGGTCTCTGACCGCTTGATGTTGTACCAATGCTGGGTGCCCCACCCTCGGCGCGTCTTTGTTTTTGCGCCTAGGGTGGGATGCCACAGCACTCCATGGCAAGGCACGAATTCACGCGGTCGGAGACCTAGCCGCCACACCTACGCGGTAACTGCCGCCGCGCGTGCGACAAACTGGATCTGTCCTGTGAGGTCCAGCAGGTGGTATGCGGCATCGTTCGCGCGCACCGCCTCGATGCCAGGGTAGTTATGGCCGACAATCACCAGGTCGGCCGAAGCCACGGCTTCGTCCATGGATGCGACAAGCAGCCGCGCCAGGTGCGGAATGGTGCGGTTGATGTACTCCTTGTTGGCGCCGGTCAGTCGTGCGATCGACACATTGGGGTCGTAGATGCACAAGTCGATCCCTTTGCCGATCAGTTGTTCGGCAGCTTCGACAAACGGGCTTTCGCGCAAATCGTCCGTGTGCTTTTTAAAGCTCAGCCCCAGCAGCGCCACGCGGCGGACGCCTGACTCGAGCACGGTTTGCACCACTTCCTTGATGACCAGCGTGTTGCTCTCAAGCACACCGCGCATCAGCGGAAGATCGGTGTCGCACAGCCGTGCCGCATACTGAATGGCGCGCACATCTTTGGGCAGGCACGAGCCTCCGAATGCGAAGCCGGGTCGCAGATAGCTTGGGGAGATATTCAGCTTCGTATCCTTGCAGAAGACCTCCATCACCGCTTCTCCGCTGATGCCCATGTGCTGGCACACCTTGCCGATTTCATTGGCGAACGTGACCTTCATGGCGTGGAATGCATTGCTGGCATACTTCACAAGCGTGGCTTCGCGTGCCGGCAGCACGTGAACTGGCGCGCTCAGATCGGAATAGAGCCGGCGCAGTGCGGCCTCGGCAACAGGACTGTCGGTGCCGATGATCGTGAACGGCGGATCTTCGAAATCCGCAATCGCGGAGCCTTCGCGCAGGAATTCCGGGTTGACGCAGAGGTCGACCAGCCCTGGAGCCTCACGCTCAAACAGGACAAGCACATCTGCCAGCACCGTCGGCAGAACGCTGCTGCGGATAGCCACAATCTGTTTCTTCCGGGATGAATTCAGCGCGGCTGCAATCTGCTGGCAGGCTTGAAGAAGATGACGGGAATCGATATGACCATTTTTCTGGCTCGGCGTGGCAACTGAAACAAAGCATATCTCCGATTCGCCCAGTGCTTCCACGATGTCGGTACCGACCCTGATCTCACCCTTGGCCATCGCGGCTGTAAGTGTCTCTTGCAGCCGGGGCTCGATGATGGGAGCCAGTCCGCGATTCAGACTGTTCACCTTTTCCTGGTTGATGTCCACGCCCCACACGCTATGTCCGCGGGAGCCGAGGCAAGCAAGAGACACGGTACCAACGTAGCCCAAGCCGACAACTGTGATTTTCATGTTCTTGTCCTCCTAAGTATCGAAGTTATATTCCTGAATCGGGAAATGATTCGAGCTGTGACTCACCCTGAACGCCGCCATGGGCATTCAGGCAACAAAGACACCGGACGTGGATTCTGGCGCGGCCTGACCCATCGTCCGTGGAAATTTGTTTTAGCTCGCAATCGCCGACAGTGAATCGAACCTGTCGGGAACACTGGGCGTCTTCTTCATGGAATTGAAGGCGTAGAGCAGCAGTTCTGTTCGACTGGAGACACCGAGTTTGTCGAAGATGCGGAAGAGATAGTTCTTGATGGTGTGCTGGCTCAGATTGAGAGCCTGCGCGATGTCGCGGTTTGAGAGACCCTCCATCAAGAGCCGGACAACATCTTCTTCCCGCTTGCTCAGCAGATTGATTCCCTTTGCATTCACGACACACAAGGGTGCGGGCTGAACGAAGGCGCCTTCCAGGGCCGCCATCACCCATCCGAGTTCCTCGGTCGATGCCCAAATCTGGCCCTGATGCACACGATCCACGCACTTGCAGAGCATCTCGAACTCTGAGCCGTTGATTGAAAACACGCCTCTGGCTCCGTAGCGAAACCACTCAACGACATGTTTTGGTTCACGCTTCTCGAACAGCATCACCAGCTTTACGCTGGGAACCGCTTCGCGCAAACGGCAGAGTAATGCGATGTCATTGGTTGATGCATCCACAGGTCCGGCGCCGATCAGCGCAACGTTGACTGTCTCGCGCTCCAGGGCAGCCATCACTTCTGCTTCGGTTGTGGCATGCGCGACCACTCGAAACCGCGGATTGCGGGAGAACGCCGCGACGAGCAATTCTGAGATTAAATCCTTTGACCGGGCAATGAGTATTCCAATGGTTTCTTCCAAAGTAGTGTCCTCCTGGGCAAGATTCGACAGTCCAGCATTGCCGCCATTTACGGTCAGACGTTTGCAATGCTTCTGTTGTCAGCCTTAGTGAGGGAGATCTTAACTTTCAGGACCCACCTGCAAGTTCGGGCACATTTATTGACCCTGGCTCTTTTAGTCAGTAGGAGAAGGATCTTGTTTTCTGCTTCGTTGAGGAAGTTCGACTGCCCATTCGTTTGGGGTGATACAGATCACATCATGAGTGATTGCTTTTCGTTTGTCAACACTAACGTGTGAGGACTATAGTCACGTGTCACCCCCTCCTCGCTCTCCGCTATTTGAATCAGAGTTCAGTTGGAGTGTAACTTTTTTTGTAGTATCGCCTTTGTTAACCGTCAAATAACTGAATAAAAAGTTTAAGGCCCGGACTTTTGACTCCGGGCCTTCGATGTGGTCGGATTGCCCTTGAGCAACTTTGCTCAAATTGAGTGCACCCAATGCGCGGACGCTATATTTTTGTGTTTGCAACGAGCTTTATTGAGCCTTAATTCATCGGATAAAGTTGAACGTCATCGAGCCAGACATTCCCCGCCGCATTCCCGAGCCAGAACTGAAGTCTCCCGTCTGTTGCAGTAACCGGAGCTGTAAAGGATACCGTGTATTGTGCCCATCCGGTCGTGATGGAGACAGTCGAATAGAGCCCATAGTTTGCAAAGGACGGCGCACAACCTTGGGTAACCAACTGAATGGACCGAGCCGAACTGGCCTTTGCCCAGAAGCTCAAAATGTAACTCTTGCCCGCTATGAACGGCAAGTTGTCTTGCTCGAGATTGATGTGCCAGTTGGCAGTTCCTGCAACGTTGACTTTGATGAGCGCAGAGGCGGTTCCGCTCACTGAAGTGGTTGTGTCCGGCGCCGCCGAGGCGTTCGCATACCCGTCAGCGTTGATAAGCAATTTCCAAGGCGTGAAAATGCCGCCTTCAAAGCCCCCATTCAAGACGCTATTCGGCATCACTGTGAAGCTCTGCGTAATCGCACCTGCCGCCGCGTAGTTTGCGTTACCAGGCTGCGCAGCCGTAATCGAGCAGGTGCCCGCAGCGGCCAGAGTTACGGTGCTTCCTGATACGGTGCACACCGCTGTGTTGCCTGACGTGAACACGACAGTCAGGGCCGAGGTCGCGCTGGCACTGAGCGTTAATGGAATTCCGCCCAGACCGTTTGTGCTCAGGGCAGAGAACGTGACGAGTTGGCCCAACTGCGAGACGGCGAAGCTCTGTTGTACCGGCGTTGCCGCAGAGTAGTCCGCGTTGCCGGCCTGGCTGGCAGTAATCGAGCAGGTACCGGCGCCGATGACGCTCACCGTATTTCCCGAGATCCCACACACGGCTGGCGTACTCGTCGCCAAATTCGCAGTGAGCCCGGAAGTGGAATTTGCGCTGATCGCGAAGGGGGCCACACCATACGTCTGGTTTGCCGGCGCCGGGAACGTGATGGTTTGCGAACTCGCCGCGACTTGGAACGTCTGTGTGACCGAAGTGGCCGGCTGATAAACAGTGTTTCCCGGCTGGCTCGCGGTAATTGAGCATGCACCCACACCTACGATCGTCAACTGCAATCCAGACACTGAACAGACAGCCGATGTGTTGGAGACGAGGCTCAGGGTCAGACCTGAAGTAGCTGTGGCAACCAGCGAATACGGCGCGGTTCCATACACCTGGTTGGCGGGCGCGGCAAAGCTGATCGACTGCTGAACGCTCGCTGTTCCGAACAACTGCGCATCATCGATCCAGACGTTTCCGGCGGAAGATCCGAAATGGAATTCGAGTCTCGCATCAGTAACGGTTAGAGGCGCAGTGAAAATGCAGGAGTAGAGCTTCCAGGTCGTTCCGAAGTTCGCGGTGGTGAAGAGGCCGTAGACGGCATACGATGGAGCCCCTCCCTGGACTTCGATCTGGACGAGATGTGCGATGTCGGCCTTGGCCCAGAATTGAACCGTGTATTGGGCTCCCGAGGTAAGTGGAAGCCGGGCTTCTTCCAGATCGATATGGTAAGAAGCTGTGGCCGCCTTCACAACCGCCACGTGGACCGAGGATATCCCGTCCACACTCGCCGTTGTATCCAGACTCGCGGTCGCTTGTGCTGAACCGTCAGACGTTACCGCAAACAGCCAGGGCGAAAGGCTAGTCTCGAATCCGCCGTTGGTCAGCAGGTTGGGAACCACAGTGAAGGTCTGCGTCACAGGCGCCGCAGCAGCAAAGAGCGCGCTGCCAGGCTGCAACGCATTGATGGAGCAGTTTCCGACAGCGAGCAACGTGACAGTATTGCCTGAGACTGTGCAGATCAACGGGGTGTTGGAAGCAAAGCTCACCCCAAGACCCGAACTCGCCGTAGCCGATAGTGAGAACGGCAGCGCACCAAGCCCTTGAACAGCTATGGGGGCGAATGTGATGGTCTGTGGCGCTACAACAGAGAAGCTCGTGGTGACCGTTGCGGCAGGGGCGTAAGTGCTGTTCCCGGACTGTGAGGCCGCCGCGATACATGTTCCCATAGATGTCACGCTAACGGTCTGGCCCGACGCCGTACACACTTGGGGTGTCATTGAGGTCAATGTGACTGGAAGCCCTGAAGTGGCTGTTGCCGGCACCGAAATGGGTGCGGTGCCTAATACCGCAGTGGATGGACTCGTGACTGAGATGGTTTGAGGTGCGAACACGCCGAAGGTCTGGGTCACTGGAACAGCCGCGGTCCAGCCGGATCCACCTGGCTGGCTTGCCGTGATGGAGCAGCTTCCGAGCGACGACAGGTTCACCGCGTCTCCCGACACCTGGCAGACTGAGGCGGAATTGGAAACATAATTCACCGCAAGGCCCGAACTCGCCGTGGCGTTGAGAGTCATCGATCCGAGAACCTGATTTCCCGGCGCCGCGAAGGTAATCGCCTGGTTCGCGGTTTGCCGCTGCAACAGGATGCCGTCCATGGGTGGAATGGTCACCTCGGACACTGCCGCACCGTCGTTGTAGCGGTCAACAGTCGAGAACACGTAGACTCCATCGGCGATCAGCGGCCCCGATCCGTTGTTTTGCACGGTGATAGACGGGGTTCCTGCAGCACTCAGGTTGAACGTGCCAAGGTTGAACCATTGGTCCCCCTGGCTTGCGTTGCTCTGGTTCAGATGCTCGGTGCCCAGCACCGTTCCGCCAGCCATTACCTGATAGACGGCGTCCTGTGTCCACGTACTTGCGGCAGGCGCTGCCGGCAGCCACACTTGCAAGGTGTACTGTCCGTCCGCGGGAATATTCAGATTCCACTGCGCGCTGCCCGATGCTCCATCCAATTCGTGCAGGGTGCCCTTCCATGCGTGATAGTAGGGGCCACTTGCTTTGCGCAACCCGGTATCGAGCGTGTCCACGATCCACGATCCCGAAGTGGAGAAAGAAGAATCGCTGTCATCAACGATGTATTGATAGCGCGGAGCCTGTGATCCGCTGAAGCGGCTCAAGCCTGATTCGAGCGAGATTGTCTGCGGGCTGTTTGTTGCATTCACCAGGGCTACGCCCTTCTCAAAATCGCGGCGGTAAATGCGCGTGGGGGCCTGGATCAACTGCACATCATCGAGCCAGACGTTCGCGGCCAACCCTCCGAGGAAAAACTCCAGCCTTGTATCGTTCGCGGTCGCCGATGAAGTAAATGAAAGCGAATAATGATTCCACGTGGTGCCGAGCATGAACGAGGTGCATAAACCGTAATAGCTGTATGAAGGTGCTCCACCCTGGGTGACGACCTTGATCGTGTGTGCTATGTCAGATTTTGCCCAGAACTGAACCTGGTATTCGGCTCCGGCAGTCAACGATAATGCATCTTCTTCAAGATTGACGTGGTAGTCCACCGTGCCCGGCGAGATGACGTTAATGTGCGCGGACGACTGTCCCACCGCGGCGGTCGAGCTGTCTAAAGACAAATTGGCGGCCACTGAGCCGTCGTTTACAACCGTGAACTTCCAGGGAGACAACGTTCCCTCGAAGCCGCCGTTGGTCGTCTGGCTTGCAGAAGCGGGCGAACCAAGCAACTGCGCTGGCGCGACCGCCTTCCCCAAATTGAAGTTGTATTCGTCATACCACCACGTGACCGGTGAAGAAACGTCCCCAAAATCGTGGATGAAGAACCCGTCGTTCATCAACGTGGTTGCCAGGCCGAAACGCATGTTGGGATAGAAGGTCTGGCCAAACGCCACTGTCTGAGGCAGCGCAACCGAGGTCGGGGTGTATCCGTAGCCATAAGCGATCTGGTTGGGCGGCGAAGACTGAATCGATGCAATCACCGGCGCCCGCCCGTTGGTAAACCACTCCTGATATGTGTCCCACAGATTGCCGAAGGGCTGGGTTCCTTCGCGGATATTCGGAATATCGAAACCGAAAATATCGGCGTTCATCATTGACGACGTGCGCGGATCGGGAGGCAGTTGATTTCCGTGCCCCGCAGTATATGCACCCGGTGCGAGACTCCGAAAAGTCGAGATTACGTTCATCACGCCCGCGGACCATGCGGCATCCAGCGCCGCAGGATTGTCGGCAACGCCGTTTCCCTGGGAGGAGATTTGAATCGACTTACCGTAGCAGTCGGTGGTCTTGTTTGAAATCGAAGCGATCAGATTGTCAAAAAAGACTCCGTTGAATGTGGCGCTGTTCTGCGTGTAAAGCCCGGCCGCATATTGGCCGACGTATTGCGCCACCGCCGGATTGGTCAGGTTCAAAATGTAATTCGCGGGGCTTCCCGGCCAGTCGCAGATCTGGTTTCCATTCGTGTCCAGCAGAAAATAGCTGGACGGGACCGACGGCACTCCCTTTACGGTCTCCATGGCGTTGACATCCAAAAGCATCGGCGTGTTCGGAGCAGACGTCTTCACCGCGATTGCCGCGGTAGAAGTAAAATTAGGGCCGAGAAAAAGCTGAATCTGCGACGCCTGCGACGGACTTGCCACGTAGATGTTCTCTCCCCACCACACGCTCCCAATTCGCGGAAATGAGCCGTTTGGAACCGGCGTGGCTGTTTGCCCATGAGTGGGAAGTGCAATAAGAGCAGCCAGCGAAAAAATCAACACAGCCACGCCGGATGTCAACCTGGATCGCCGCGTCACGCCTCGCGGCTGCCGTTCATTAATTTTCATGTCTTCTCTTCGCAAAAATAGAATTGGACAACTACGCCGAGATAGGACTCTCCCCAATGCCTGTGAACAGCGAAACGGAGGCAGAACTGCTCAAACACAATGCCCCTGATCGCACACAGAACTAGCGCCTAATCGGTGAAAAAACTGAAATTACACCTACTGTACTACAGTTTTTGAATGGAAGAACTGAGGTAATCGCCATCCATGTAACGAAAGTACTCATAATCGACCAAATGCGCGCCGTTCATCCTCGCCTTAAGCAAAAGGCTTTAGTAGACCGAATGTATTGTGCTGCGCGCTTGCTGTCGAACGGAGTTTTCCAGTCGGAAGACACGGAGAATTCGCCGCATGTTCGCTCCATACCCAAAAGACCTCTATCCGCACGATATACAAAAAGAGACAATTCCCTACACAGATCAGAGAAATACGTCTCCTATCCGCTTCCCTGGAAGAGCCAAGACTACTCTGGTCGCTTCAGACCTCAATCCATCCACCTGAATTGCTTTGGCGGAGTCGCGAAATCGGTAAATCGATCGGATTTACCATGCTTCCGGAGGCCTGGGCGGCGTCGGCCCTCCATCACGCTGCCGCTTTTCGTCCCGTACGCGGCTGGGAGAAATATCTCTCATTACCCGGATCGAGATTGATGCCGCGCAAGCATTCGCGAGCTTTCACCGGGGCTCGGAAAGGGTCACTGAGACTAACTTCTTTCTTGTGGGGAAGAAGTTATCTAAGAATTTGTAGCTCTTGTTGCACCGGGTCATTGGTCTTAGTGTGCAAACAGTGACAAGACGCTCCGGCGTCGAGTGTCTCGAGAGCCAGGGACCACCATAGCCTCGTTTGTTCACCAGCTTTCCTGCTGAACCAGCCTGCTTCGCTTTGTCTGGCAGCGCCACTGCGTTTAGCGCGCCCTATACCCACTGGGCATTCACAACTGTTGAAAACGTGCTTGCCGACTGACCATGGCGAAGCCCTGCCCGACGAGCGATTGCTTCAACATTCACGTAATTACGATCGCGGTGAATCGCTTAGTCCGGCCAGGTAATTTCAGCGGTTGATAGCCGGCCCATCCCTGGATGAGCCCCCGACGCAGTCGCAATGCCGAGGGGGCGCGGGTTAGCTAGCCGTTCCAGTCCCAAACAGAACCAACCTAATTCAAGTGTAAGAGTGGCGACGCCAAACTGGCTTCGTCTAGCGGAGGCGGGTATGCACAATCGGGGAGTTATTGTTGTTCTCCTACTGGCCACGGGCGCTCTTTGCCAGGCTCAGACCCAGTCCACGCAACCGAAATCGATGGGCGGCGACGATGCGCCCAGAGATGCGGTGTGGACGTCAAATTTAGGCAATGAGCCGGTAGGTCCCGGAGACTTGCTTTACATTTCTGTGTCCGGGGCACCGGAGCTGTCACGCAGCTACCGTGTCTCGCCGGACGGTTCCATTGTGCTGCCTATGGGGCATAACAGCATCCATGTAGCGGGACTGACACCGGACGCGATCGGGAAGACTGTTGCGGCAGATCTCACTCACGAGAACGTTCTCGTTTCTCCAATCGTGTCTGTATCGATGCTGGATTATCGGAGCCGCCAGGTGACGGTCGTTGGTGCCGTGAAGCAGCCGGGCATGATCCAGGCCATCGGCGAAGTAAGAGTTCTTGACGCGCTTGCCAAGGCACAGGGCGTAGCCCCGGAGGCTGGACCTGAGATCGTAGTTACTCGTCCTGCACACGACTCGGTTGCCGCACAGGTCACGACGATTCCGCTGAAGCAGTTGCTCTCTGGACAGCACCCGGAACTGGATCTCCGCCTGTATGGAGGAGAAGAGGTGAGGGTGCCCGAAGCTCAGAAGATTTTTATCGTGGGCAACGTCAAAATGCCCGGAAGCTACCCGGTCAACGATGCCGAGGGCACAACCGTGCTGAAGGCTTTGGCCATGTCACAAGGGCAGATGGTGTTTACCACCAAGAGTGCCTACATCTACCGCACTGTCGATGGCAAGCGCGACGAGATCGCAGTCCCACTGCACAAGATCCTGCATCGCTCCGCGCCTGACATGGTGCTGCAAGCCAACGACATTCTCTACGTCCCGGAGAATGGCGGATTGCACTTGACTACGTCAGTTCTCGATCGTATCGCAAGTTTTGGCGGAAACGTAGGATCGGGCCTCATCATCTGGCATTGAGTGAATTGAAGGAGCGAAGGACATGCAATATCTCGACCCCAAAAAAGAATTGACCGCAAGCGAGCCGCGTCGGAACCGCCCGGATCGCATGATGCCTTCCCCGGCGCCTTTCCTTCCTCTGGAACCAGCACCCGTCGCCGCCAGTGGCGCAACATTCCAAGATTTTCTGCGTATACTGCGGCGGCACCAATTGAAGCTCCTGGCCTTCATCGGGTTTGCTGTAATCGCTGCGGTCGTCGTGCAGTTTACCGTGCCTAAGCTTTACGAGGCCTCGGCTATGGTGAAGATCGACCGCCGAATGGCCTCCATTGACACGGCTCCGCAATCCTCTTCCGCCCCTGCCGATGATATGGACCCGATCATCACCACGGAGATGGAATTGGCCCAGTCGGATACGGTGCTCCGTCCGATTGCCGAGCGCTACAACCTGCTGGAAGTCGAGAAGCAGTTGAAGGGTCTCTCCGCAACTGAGGCCCAGAAGCGGCGCGAAGCTCCCATCAAGCTCAATGAGCTGAAGATCAAGCGGCCGCCAAACACCTATCTCATCGACATCACTTACCGCGCACACGACCCGAAGCTGGCGGCCGATGTGGCGAACGCCATAGCGCTGTCCCTTGGTCAGCACTCGAACGACACGTCTCGGCGGACGCTGACTGAAACCTCCGCGGCGGTGGCCCAGAACCTGGCCGAGCTGCGCGCGAAGATGGAGCAGTCAGATACGCAGCTCGCAGCCTTCGAAACGCAATTGGGCATCACCGATCCTGAACAAAGGGCCACGGTATTGAGCGCGCGCCTGAAAGATCTCACAGCAGATTTGACCTCTGCGCAGTCGGATCGCGCCGGCCGCGAAGCAACGATGCACCAGATGCAGCTCCCTGCGTCGCTCCCGCCGCAGCAGGCCCTGGCAGCGGCGCAAGTCGCGGACTCTCTCGGAGCACCGAACCAATCGGGTATTTCCGAAGAGGTGATGCGCCTTAATGAAGCGCTCGCTGCATTCGCTTCGGCGAAGTCCTACTACGGCACGGCACACCCCGAATACACACGGGCCCACGAACAGGTACTCGAACTACAGTCGCAGATCATCAGCATGGTGAAGGATGCAGCCGAGCGTACCAAGGTCGCATATCGCCAGTCCATCGACCGCGAGAACAACCTGCATGCTCTGGTCAACTCCACCAAGGCTGAACTCGACAAGATGGACGCCAATGCCACTCACTACGACCAACTGCGAGAAGAGGCGTCTAACGATCGCAAGTTCTACAGCGATCTCTCGAACCGTGCACGCATAGCGGACATCAACAACAGCTTCGACAATGACTCGGTGCGGCTCTTCGCCTCGGCTCGTCCCCCACAGGAGCATATCTTCCCGCGACTGATCATCGATCTTCCATTGGCCCTCGTTCTGGCCAGCCTTCTGGGAGTGATTGCAGCGGTGATCAGCGAAGCGCTAGACACCAAACTCTCAGACGCGGACGAAGTTGCCAGCCGCCTGCAAGTCGACGTACTAGCCGTTGTTCCGGACACAAAACGGCTGCCTCCGATCATTGGCCTCGGCGCTTCCAATCTGTTACCGGCAGAAACGTCAGGCCGCACAGAGAAGCAGCTTGCAAGGTACAAGGAAGCTTTCAGCACCCTTCGTACCTCGGTCAGCTTGAGCATCCTCGACAGCTGGATGAAGACGGTCCAGGTGACCAGTTCAACAGCCGGCGAGGGCAAAACATCCACCGCGGCACGTTTGGCCGTTTCTTATGCCCAGGTGGGCAAGAAAGTATTGCTGCTCGATGCGGATATGCGTAGGCCAACGACTCACCGTGTGTTCGGAGTCTCATCGACTCCCGGGCTCTCCGATGTGCTCGAGGGCGACAGCGACTATCACGAAGCGATCATTGCCACCGGTCAGCCCGGCCTGTTCCTTATGCCCGCCGGCCCCGTATCCAGGCGCTCTTCTGAGCTCATAACTCTGCACTTCGCGTCAGTTCTTGCCAAGGTTTCGCGCGACTTTGATCTGGTTGTCGTTGACAGCCCGCCCATGCACGGCGCTTCGGAATCGGCGGAGATTGCGCAGATTGCTGACGGCGTGATCGTCGTGGTCAATGCCAGCAAGACTCCTGGAAGTCTCGTAGCTTCCACGGTGGGCATCGTTAGACGCGCTCGCGCACAGCTGATCGGAATCGTAATGAACCGGGCACGCGGCTTCGGCGACACCTACAGCTACACCTACACCTACGATGCCCAAATCGACAGAGAATCGATTCCGGTCACGCAGGGATAGCAAACCAGATGTGGTGCTGCGGGGTGGGGTAACCATCCCCACCAAGGCGGCTTGTAAACCGCGGCGCCCCTCTCTGAACTCCAACAATGGAAGAGCGCAGTACCCGGTGATCTGCACAAATCGCATCATCCTGATCGCCTTGTATTTTAGACGCGAACCATCCAGCTTCCTTCAGCGTGTGAAGCGATCAGTAAGTTTCCCCACTCAAACCAGGAGACGACATCGAAATGAAGATCAAGAAGGTCTTCTCCCGCGGGCGGGTCAGTACCATGATCTTGATTGGCCTGGCACTGGGAGTGTCCGGCATCTTCAAGATCGCTGCGTTTGCGCGTGAGGCTTTCATCGCAGCGCGCTTCGGACTGTCTGCAATCACGGACGCGTACTTCGCACTGCAGCAGTTTCCCATCACGCTCGCAACATATATGTACGGCGCGTTCGCGCTGGCATTCGTACCCGCATACCTGCAGGCGCGCAAGCGAAACAACGAGACGGCTGCATGGATTCCCGGGCTGCTGATCTGGTGCTTCCTGGCTGGAACGGCGCTGACAGTGCTCATGTCGCTGGGCTCATCGTGGCTCGTTGGCACTCTGCACATTCAGAACTCGATCGACGTACACACCACGGTGGTCCTCCTCAGCCTCTGCTTTGCGCCTATCACGCTGATTGGCATCTGGGCCTCAATCTGCACGGCACGCGGGCACAATCTGTGGGCCATGAGCATGACGGGGTTTCCTTACCTGCTCATGACGGTAACCTTGTTTGGCTTGTACGCCATCGGGCGGCTTAACAATCTCAGCTTGCCCATCTCGATGACGCTGGGATTCGTAATCGTCGGGGCCTACTCACTGGTGCGGATCGTCTTATCGCAGCCAATGCCCAGACTCAACGTTTCGTCGCTCGCCATCTGGCGCGATTTGCAATTTCGCGCTTTTCTGCGCCAGCTAGGCGCCTCGTCGGTTGAGAATTGCGGATTCGCCGCCAATCAGTTTCTGCTCATCTACTTTCTTTCGCAGACTGGCACCGGAGTTATCTCCGCGAACACTTGCGCCATGCGCATCGCCACGCTTGGTTACACGCTGCTGGGCATGCCGCTTGGCCAATTGGTGCAGGGCCGGCTCTGCACTGTCAGCGACGACGAAAGACCAGCCGCATTTCGTCGCTGGTTTGTCATCGTGGTGGTATTGATGGTTGCGGTCGCTCTGCCGCTCTTTCTGTTCCGCTATCCCATCATCCGGCTGGTCTATATGCATGGCAAGTTTCAGGACACCGCCTTGCAGACTGTTGCCAGCTTGATGCCCGCATGGATCGCTTACATGGTGGTGATGTCAATCAACGCCGTGCTGGCTCGTTATCTCTTCATCCTCACGCGTGGGTCGGTGTATGTGCGGCAGCAGATTTTCGCGTACGTGGCGGCCAACCTGCTCCGCATCGTGGTAACGGGGCGTTTCGACGCCTCTTGGATCATCTGGTGCTCCGTAGGCGCGGAAGGATGTTCGCTCCTGCTGAATCTTAGAACGTGCCTGACCGCGAGCCGGGAACAGATTGCGAAGACCGCCGCTGAGTTCGAAGCACTCACCGAGGTAGCATGATGAGAAATGCGAACGCAGCATCGCTGGTGGTGAAAGCCCTTGCCGCCGGCATCCCGCTAATCCTCGCTGTCTATTGGCCGTTGTACGCAATCAACACAGATCTCCTCGCCATGGCTTTGCGGCCCGTGATGCTCGTCGCCGCCCTGGTGATGGGCGTTTGCCTCATGGGCCAACCGCTGACCCGCGCAGAGTTCAGCCTCATCAAAGTGTTCGGTCTCATGGCATTGACATTGCTGGTCACCAGCATCGCGGCAGACGATCCCATGACAGCCTTGGCGGAATGGTTCAAGCTTGTCCTGATCCAGCTATTTGCGCTCCTGATGGTTCGCGCGCTGCGCCATGGGCCAACCGCGCAGACTCTCGGGAAATGGATGGCACTCGCCAGTGTCTTCATTGGGCTCTATATCGTCTATGTTTACCTGCACATGATGGGCCCCGTGTTGCCGACCTACACTTCGGCGCGAGCGTTGAAGGGACTGGCGGAAAAGCAGAACGTGCCCCTGAACACGATCCCTTTCGCGGCAATCGTCTCTTATCTCTGTGCGGTATGCATCCTGCCGATGACGCGCTGGCTGTGGGCTGCGGGGATCTTTCTCGTTATCGTTGGATCGACGCTCACTGGGTCGCGCGCCATTCTCGGCGTTGGCCTGATCACGGCGATTGTCCTTTGGATCTTCAGCTGGATCCGAAGTGCTGACATTTCGAAGCGCGTCTTCGGATGGATGATGCTGATGGTCGGCGTGGTTGGCGTGCTGGCGGTCATGATCTTCTTGAACAGCCGTGCCATCACGGCATTCACGGAAGGACGTTGGGATCTGTGGCGAGCTGCAAGCCAGAAGTTTCTGGAGCGCCCCCTCATGGGATACGGCTTTCTATCGTGGAAGGATGACCTGGTCTCGCGTCTGCCGGGCGAATATGCGCTGACTCGCTCTCTGTCTGAACACATCGCAGGCGGCTACCACAACGAGTACATGACAGCCTTGGCTGAACAGGGCGTGGTGGGTGCCTCCGTTGTATTCACGCTGTACTTCTTCCTTGTGCGCACCGGGTGGAAGCTCGCTTTCAACAAATCCTACACATGGACGGGGGGCAAGTGGGCACTTTTCGCCGGCCTTTTCCTCACGCTGCGAGCGAATGTGGAAATACCGGGGCTGTTTGGTAGCTTTCAGGAGCCGGCTGACTACCTCGCATACATCTTGTTGGCGGTCATCATCAGTCGCATGTCGTACGAAGAAGATTACGTTCGCGCGGCCACCGAAGTACAGCGGAGTTCCGCCATTGCGTGGGCCATGCAGAACCGGCCCAGAAGGAAACCAACACCAATCCAAACCGCTGGCGAGCCGGCGCTTGGAGCTGACTGATTCAGGAGCTTGTCTGATGAAAGAGCAAAAGCATCTGGGACCACTGGACGGGCTGAGAGGTCTGATGGCCTACTGGGTACTGTTCGGACACGTGTCCCATTCCACTGGGATGGAGAGCGTGCCGGTGCTCCGGTCGGCGCACTACGCCGTCGATGGCTTCATGCTTCTCTCCGGCTTTTTGATGACATGGCATTACGTGCTCCGCGCCCCAAAGGAACCCTGGACGTCGTGGAGAACCTGGTCGGCGTTCTACATTCGCAGATACTTTCGCATCAGCCCTCTATATTACCTGCTCTTGATTCCCTCATTCGCTATGCTCGGCCTGTACGCGTACTGGGCACAAGCTAGCTCCGCAATTCTGTCCGTAGCGAATACCTTGGCGCCGGTTGTACCTGTTGATCTGTCCAACGTGCTCTCTCATTTGAGCTACGCCTTCGGACTTCTGCCACGATTCCATGCTTCTCTTCCTCTCCCTGACTGGAGCATCAGTCTCGAGATGCAGTTCTACCTTGTGTTTCCGTTTCTCATGTTGTTCGTGCTGCGATTCGGGTGGGTAGCATTTTCCGCGATGGCGACAGCGATATGGCTGGCTGCCAACTCTTCCGCGCTCGGCTATGCGCACATGTTCTCGCAGCCCTCACCTCTCCCGATGAGCCTGCTCTGGTTTGTCATCGGCATGGTCTGGGCGGGAACATTCATTGCAAATCAAAAGCCGCAGCTTCGCTGGATTCTTCTTGGATGCCTTCTCGCCGTAATTTCGCGAGATCCGCACGACATCATTCTGGTGTTTGTATTTGCATGGATCCTCTTCGCGCAGAAACGAATCTTACTGGGAGGCTTGGCTGACGCCGCACGGCGAGTGCTGTCATGCAGAGCGGCAAAGTTCATGGCAGACGCCAGCTACAGCGTTTACCTCACACACTTGCTCATCCTGCGCCCCATCGCATATTTCCTTCTGACGAAGACTCAATTGAGCACTACCGGGCAGTGGGCAATCGCCCTTGTCATCACGACAGTCTGCTCATATGGTGCGGCAATTGCGCTGCGCCCCATTGAGAAATGGGGAATCGACATAGGCCGCCAGCTTTCTCGCAAGGTGGTCGCTGGACTCTCTGCTCCTCACGAAGATAGAACTGCCGGATCTCTGGTGCAGCCTGCTCCTCAGGAAACTGTGGCCTGACCTCCTGCGCTGCGTCGTGCGAAATAGACCTTATGACATTATTCGGAGATGAAGCTGAAATGCAAAACGATTGTGCGATTGGCAACAACCCGAAGGTGATCGTTTGCACTCCAGAGCCCAGGGACGGCGCCGCGAAATATGCCGCGGAACTGGTTATTGCGCTCGCGCGTGCGGGGTGCAATGTGGTGCTTCTCTGCCCCGCGAACTTTGCATACTCCGAATCAATCCTGCAGGCGAATGGCAAGCTGGTGTACTCGCCTGAACGTGATGTCAGTAGCGCTAGCCTGCTGCGGCGCATCCTTCGCAATCTCCGCTTTATGGCAAGCGCGGCGCGCACGCAATACGATGTAACGCGCCCCGGCGACATCGTGCATTTTCAAAATCCGCTGCATCTTCCGCTTGGGTTTATCTTTTACCGGCTGGTGCGCCTGCACGGCGCATCGATCATTCTCACCGCTCACGACCCGCTTCCTCATCGGTGGCGCTTTCCCAAGTTCCTGCAAGGCATGGAACGCCGGATGCTCGGCTGGGCCTATCAGTCTGCGGATGCAATCGTAGTGCACAACGCCCGCGGCAAGCGCGTTCTGCTGGACCTTTTTCATGTACCCAGGGATCGCGTTCACACCATTCCCCACGGAGCCGACCCCGACAATCAACGCGAATCGAAGTACCCGGAATTTGACTGCCTGCGGCTACTGGCTTTCGGAGGAATCCGCGAGAACAAGGGCCTCCACTATGCCATCGAGGCGGTGCAGAAGCTCCGGGGGCAGCTCTCCATCCCGGTTCGGCTCACGATCAGCGGTAAGTTATATACCGCGGCTGAAACGCAATACTGGAAGCGCTGCATGCAGATGATCGAGAATGATCCCGAGGGAATCGAAGTCTCAGAAGGGTTTGTGGCGGATGCAGATATTCCATCGCTGTTCGCCAGGCACCACGCGCTGATTCTTCCTTACACCGATTTCTTCTCTGAGAGTGGCGTGGCCGCGCTGGCCGTATCACACAGGCGTCCGATCCTGGCTACGACGGCGGGTGGACTCGGGGAGATGATCGATCAGTTCGAGTGCGGCATCGGTATCTCAACCGTCGACGTCACTGGCGTGATGGCCGCGATTCGAATCGCTGCGGAAGCAGGACACGAACGGCTGCGGCAGATGGGCGAAACCGGAGAGCGCAAGCTGTGCGCCGCGCGGTCATGGAACACGGTCGCGAAGCGCACCATCGATCTCTATTTCCATATCCATCATGGACCAGGTCGCACGGCGGTAAGCGGCCTCGACTCCCGCCCAGCCATTGGGCAGGACCGTTAAATCAGATCTGAGATTCACCCACCATAAGAACCCCGTGCGCTAACCCAGGCATGAGGCGATCTCCAAAGGGACCATGAAACTTATGACCGAGAAAAAGACTTCGTACGCCGCAGCCGAAAGTGCCGTGCCGTTCGGAAGCCGATCGGCCACTCTGGACGGCATTCGCGGCATTGCGATCCTCAGCGTTCTCGCCTTTCATACTCTGCGGATTTCTACTCCGCTCAATCCGGCAGTTTCAGTATGGCGCTTTTTTCAGGACTCAAGCTGGGCCGGCGTGGACCTCTTCTTCGTTCTGTCGGGCTTCCTCATTACCGGCATTCTTCTGGATTCAAAAGGGCAGCAGGGATACTTCCGTAACTTCTATGCGCGGCGGTCGCTCCGCATCATGCCGCTGTACTACGCGGTACTTACGATCGCGCTGGTGATCTTGCCATTGATAGCGGGCTCTCACCTGCCGGAGATGTACACCCAGTTGCGCCAACATCAGATTTGGCTCTGGCTCTATCTCCAGAACTACTTCCAGGCCCGCGGCTCGCACGCGCTTCCGGGGTTCGGACACTTCTGGACGCTCGCCGTCGAGGAACAGTTTTACTGGTTCTGGCCGCTTATCGTGTTCTTCTCTTCACGGAAATTGCTTCTCCGCATTTGCGTGGCCGTCTGCGTTCTCGAACCCGTGCTTCGCTTCCTGTTGCTTGCGGCCGGTTCCACGCCCTGGGCTGTGCGCGAGTTCACATTCACACGCATGGACTCACTGCTCTACGGGGCTATCGCCGCCATCCTCGTGAGGGAAGGCGCCGACTTTATCAAATTCAGAATTCTGTATTTGGTGGCGGCCGCCTGCGCCACTGCATTCCTGGCGCTTATCAGCATTCGCCACGGCTTCATTCTTTATGAAGATGTCAACACAGTGGTTCTTGGCTACTCCGCGGTCGGAATCGTCTGCGCGGTCTTCATCCTGGCGTGTGTAGCAAGCAAGGGCCAATTGGCCCGCACTGTCTCCAGTCCGGTGCTCGCCTGGTTCGGCCGCCATAGCTATGCCCTCTACATCATTCATCCCGCCTTGCTCGCTATATACGAAACAAAGGCCCCGCACTCTCTCCAGGTCAATACGTTTCCTGCCGCAATTGTGCGCTTCGCCGCCATCGCCTTGCCGAGCTGCGCTTTTGCATGGCTCAGCTGGGAATTGATCGAGAAGCGCTTCCTTCGACTCAAGAAATACTTCGAATATCAGCCCACAGCGGCAGCTGCGCGTTCAACTGCGGCCCAGCTTCCTCGAAAGGAGCCCCTGACCGTGCATACCATTCCTGCAAGCGATGCGGCTCAGTCCGGCCCGCGAATTTTTGTTCATACACCGGAGCCGACGTCGTCTCCCGCGCTGTACGTCTCTGGAATGCTCCGCGCCTTGACGGCTGATGGTGTGCATGTACACCTCGTCTGTCCCTCTGACCACCAGGCACTTCCTGAGTTCGAGAGCAATCCGCTAGTCACCGTCCACCTGAGCGCCCCACGAAAGATCGAACCGCGCCTCGGGATGCTTGGAAAACTGTGGAGAAATGGCGTGTTCCTCTTCTCATCGTGCTGGGTGCTGTTTACTGCGACTCGAAAGAGCGACGTGGTCCATTTTCAATACGCCATGCACCTTCCTTTCGCCGCACTGTTCTTTGCCTGCGCGTGGATTCGGACATGCAACGTGGTATTCACCGCGCACGATCCTGTGCCCCACAAATGGCTGCTGAGCCCAAAGCTTCGCTGGATTGAACGCGGAGCACTTGCCTGGATGTACAAAGTCAGTGATGTGATCCTGGTGCACAGTGAAGCAGGCAGGCGCACGATTCTCGGAATCTTCCAGGTCGATCCCGAGAAAGTACGGGTGATTGTGCACGGACCCTACGAGTTGGGAACGGGAGCACTACCGACGCCGAAGTCAGAGCAGCTCGAGGTGCTGATGTTCGGCGCCCTGCGTGAAAACAAGGGGCCGCATCTCGCGATTCAAGCCGTGCAGCGCCTTTACCAACAGGGTGTCGGCGTTCGGCTGACGGTTGCGGGGCGCGTGCTGAATCGCAAGGAACAGGATTACTGGGACAACTGCCGAAAGCTGATCGAACAGTGCCCGGAGCCAATCCACCTTATCGAAAGGTTTATTCCGGATCAGGAACTGCCTGCACTTTTCTCAGCGAATCATTGCTTCATTCTGCCCTACGGTGATTTTCATTCCGACAGCGGAGTGGCATTCATGGCCCTTGCCAACGGCCGCCCGGTGCTGACGACGCCGGCCGGCGGACTCGGTCAGTTGTTGACCGATTCGCAGGGAGGCTTGCGAATCGAGTCGGCCACACTGGACGCAGTCGAAGACACGATCCGCAAGGCAGTCGATTTAGGGCCCCAGCGCCTCGAGGAAATGGGCAGGGCTGGAATGAACTGGGTGTTGCAAGAGTGTGGCTGGCCCAAGGTTGCCATCCAGACTCGCGAGGTTTACGAATCCCTTTCGGAACTTCCCTCGGGACTTTGCGCATCGGCGGCCGAGGGCAGTGCCTGAACAGCAGGAACGATCGTCTGTCTCCGTTCCAACGAGTAATCCGGACGCCCGGCCGGCTCGATGTGGAACAGATACCAGATCAGGATCAGCAACAGAAGGAACACTCCTGCAAATACCGACCAGATAACAAGTTTCTTTCTCGTTCGGTTCATAGCCACTCTTCTCCCGAAATCCATTGCGGCAGTTCATCCGCGCGGGTACAGAATAGCGCATCCTGCGCCCTGAACCGGCACGGCGCAAGAAAGGGAGGGAGCCGCAAGCGCACATCGTGACGAGGAGTAGTAAAGGGAGGGATAGATGAGTTCAGCAAGCATACACGCACCCGGCAAAGTTCTGATGCTGGTGACCAATCTGACCTTCGGGGGCGCAGAGACTCAGGTTGTGCGGCTCGCATCCGAGTTCAAAGATAGGAAATGGGAAGTGTGTGTAGTCTCGATGATCAACCCTGAAGTCTGGGTTGAGAAGCTGGAACAGCTAGGGATCGAGGTTCACTCGCTCGGAATGTCCAGAGGAATGCCCGACCCGCGCGCAGTTCTCAGGCTGCGCCGCATCGTCAAGGCGTTCTCCCCAGACGTCGTGCACTGTCACATGTTTCACGCCAACATTCTGGGGCGAATCGCACGCCTCTTCTGCCCCATGTCGGCGTTGATCTGCACCGTACATAACCTTCGCGAAACATCGGAGCAGGGCGGACCTACAGCTTACAAGGAACTGCTCTACCGGCTTACAGATCGTCTTGCTTCACGAACCACTATCATCTGCCGTGCCGCGTTCGATCGGTATGTAAAGGTGCGGGCGGTGCCCGAAGCAAGACTTGAAATGGTCCCCAACGGAATCGACACGGACCAGTTCTGCCCTTCAGAAGCACGCAGACAAGCAGCCCGCGCCGCGCTTCAGGTCGGATCAAACTTTGTGTGGCTCGCTGTTGGCCGCCTCGTGAAGCAGAAAGACTATCCCACGCTGCTTCGTGCCCTGGCTAAGCTATCTGGTGTCAACTACCTCGTGCTGATCGCCGGCAGCGGCCCGCTTGAAGCGGAGTTGCGGGACGAGTGTTCTCAACTTGGACTGGACGAACGAGTGCGCTTCCTTGGAGCCCGCGAGGACATTGGCGACCTCTATAACGCAGCCGACGGTTACGTGATGTCGTCGGAGTTCGAAGGTTTCTCGATGGCGTTGCTTGAAGCTGCATCGATGGAACTGGTCACGGTGGCAACTGATGCGGGCGGCAACCGGGAGATTGTGCAGCACGATGTTTCCGGCTACATCGTTCCGCCGCAAAGTCCCTTGCATCTCGCGCGTGCAATGTTCCAGGTCATGACAGCTCTGCCCCAGGAGCGCAGCGAGATGGGCAAGGCCGCACGCAACTACACCTCGCAGCGCTACAGGATTTCCATTGTCATGAACCATTGGATCGATCTCTACTCACGTTGTCTGAACAAACCCCAACAGGCCACCGGCGCAAGCCTCTGCTGGCCCCAATCTGAATAGCGGCGACCCTTACCTATGAAGATTCTCTACGTCATCACACGGTCCGATCACGGCGGAGCACAGGTTGCTGTGCTCGATCTCATTCATCATCTCCCGCCCGGATTCCACCCTGTCGTCGCGGCAGGAGAGTCCGGCTATCTGCAGGATGAGTGCGAAAAAGCCGGGGTTCCATTCCGGTATGTTCCGGGGCTGGTGCAGCCCATCGCACCAATACTCGATCTGCGTGCATTGATGCAACTGACATCGCTGATCTGGAGCGAGAAGCCCACGCTCGTCCACTCCCACACCTCCAAGGCGGGTATGCTCGCCAGGCTCGCGGCGCGAATCACGGGAACTCCGTCTGTATTCACCGCGCACACCTGGAGCTTCGATGAAGGAGTGCCAAGCATGCGTCGGCGCATCTCCGTTCCGCTCGAGCGGCTGGGTGCGGCCCTGGGTGGCAAAATCATCACTGTGTCGGACGCAAATACTCGCAAGGCGCTTCGTCACTCCATCACTTCACAAAAGAACATGGTCCGCGTGTGGAACGGCGTACCCGATACGCCGCTGAGAGCCAGGCCGGGAACGACAACGCCTCTCACCATGATCACCATCGCCCGCATGGTACACCAAAAAGATCATGCCACTCTGCTGCATGCGGTATCCACCCTTGAGGGCAACTGGCGCATTCAGCTCGTTGGCGACGGTCCAGAGCGCACGGCCCTGGAGGCTCTCACTGCCGAGCTTGGGCTTACGCAGCGAGTGACGTTTTTCGGCGAACGGCAGGATGTGGCACATCTGCTTTCTCAGGCAGACATTTTCATTCTTCCTTCTAAATGGGAGGGATTGCCGATTTCGATTCTCGAAGCTATGCGGGCGGGTCTGCCGGTGATCGCCTCTGACGTGGGTGGCGTCAGTGAAGCCGTGATCGGCGGCGAGACCGGATTCCTTACCCGTCCCAGAGATGTCGATCACTTGCGCGCGCAAATTCGCCACCTCATTGAAACCCCGCATGTCCTGGCCCGGATCGGCAAAGCAGGGCGGGAGAGATATGAAAGGGAGTTTCGTATTGAGGTGACGGCCCGAAAGACAGTTGAAATCTACGAAGAGGTCTGCAGGGGCACAAAGGAAGCGCCTGTGTACGTCCACAGCGAGGAGGCCGGATGAGCGCTACTCTCACGCAGCCAGCTCAACACACCTCGGCCGGAGAAGGTCAACCGCTGTTGCCCACTTCTGAAGGCCGCTCTACGCCTGGCGCCTTGGTCATCTCTCTCGATTTCGAACTGTACTGGGGCGTTCGGGACCGCTTCCCTCTCGATGCAGCGGAGCGGCGGCGTCTTGAGAAAGCCAGAGACATGGTTCCTCGCATTCTGGCTCTCTTTTCGGAGTTCTCGATTCATGCAACATGGGCAACTGTTGGTGCTCTCTTCGCCTCGTCAAGGGAAGAGGCTGACTCCTTCACACCCACAGTGCAGCCAACCTATGCGGATGCACGCCTCAACCCCTACTCGGAGCGGATTGGCGCATCGGAAGGGGACGACCCGTTCCACTTTGCGCCCAGCCTCATTCGACAAATCGCGGAGACTCCTGATCAGGAAATCGCCTCTCACTCGTATTCGCATTACTACTGCCTTGAGCCCGGACAGACAGCGGAGGCCTTCGAGGCGGACATGCAGAGCGCGTTGGCCATCGCCCGTCACTCCGGTTACAACATCCGCTCTTATGTGTTTCCGCGAAATCAGGTGAATGCTTCCTATTTGCCGTTGCTTCAGAAGTATGGAATCGATGCCTATCGAGGAGCCGGGAATGTCGAGGCCAACAAGGCGGATAGCTTCGCTGTGCAGCGCCGGCCATACAAGCGCGCGCTCAGGCTACTTGACGCCTACATCGACGTTTGCGGGCGGCAGGTAGCGCCCTGGACACCCGCGGATCCCCTCGCATGCATGCTCCCAAGCCGGTATCTAAGGCCCACCAGCAGCTACCTTCGCCCTTTCGATCGTCTCAAGTTGACAAGAATTCGAAATCAACTCAAAGCCGCCGCCGAGCTCGGACAGATCTTTCACCTCTGGTGGCATCCCGAGGATTTCGCCGCTGGTGGACAACCAAATATTTCGTTCCTTCGCGAAATTCTGACGGCGTTTTGTGAGCTCAGAGTTATGCACGCTATGAAGAGCCTGACCATGGCCGAGGCTGTTCACCCCCAATACAGCACTTGCCAGTAAATACGGGGATCTATCTCATGTCGATCAAACAACCATCTGCGATTGTTTCACTTGCTTCTTCGTTGCCTGGGACATCCCGCAAGCTCAAGATCATGTACATCGTAACCCAAGCCGATCGCGGTGGGGCACAGATGCACCTGCTTGAACTGGCGAGCGCCATGCGTGAACTCTGCGAGGTCCATGTGGCCGCGGGAGAAGAAGGATTCCTGACCACGGCATGCCGCGCACAGGGGATAACGGTGCACGTACTGCCGCACCTGCGGCGGGCGCATAACCTCCTGAGTGACACGATCGCTCTTTGGGAAACACGCGAACTGCTGCGCGCCCAAAAGCCTGACTTGATTCACGTCCACACCTTCAAGGCCGGCTTCATCGGACGCCTGGCGGCATGGTCGCTTGGAATTCCAGTCGTCTACACCATCCATGCGTGGCTTTGGGGTACCGCGGCGGTATCGAGAACCGCAAGCCTTCTGGCTCTTCCACTTGAACGCATTGCCGCACGCTGGTGCGATCGCATCATCACTGTGGCCAGGGCCGGGGAAGATCTCGTCCGCCGTTACCGCATCGCCAGTCCCGGCAAGGTCGTCACAATTCACAATGGAATCGGCGACTCGCCGAGTCTGGCGCGCCACACGCGAAATATCACCCCCATCATTACGATGGTGGCTCGCTTTACGGCGGGAAAGGATCATGAACAATTGATCCGCGCATTTGCCACTCTTCCGCAGCGCGCGCGTCTTTGGTTGGTGGGCGACGGAGAGACGCGAATCCAGATGGAGCAACTGGTACGAACGCTCGGACTTTCCGAACGGATTGAATTTCTCGGCGAACGCGAAGACGTGCCGGAGCTGTTGGTCAAGTCTGACATCTTCGTTCTCGCATCTGAGAGCGAAATGTTTCCCATCAGTATTCTCGAAGCAATGCGAGCGGGGCTGCCCGTAGTTGCATCCGATGTCGGCGGGGTCCGCGAGGCCGTAAAGCATGGGAAAACTGGATTGCTTGTACCAAAGGGCGACACCTCTGCTCTTGCCAACGCGCTGAGCGTGCTGATCGAACAGGAGGATCAGCGCTGTTGCCTTGGCCACGCCGGACGCGAGTCCTTCGCAGCTAGTTTCCGGCGAGACGTCATGAGGGAGAGATTGCACCGTCTGTATAGCGAAGTGCTCCGTTCGAGAGGACTCGGTAGCCGCAAGCCATCGCTTCACGTGCAACATGTGGCTGAGGTGTCGAACCATCAGCGCTAATCGCACGCCTTCCAGTCTGGAAAGATAGCACCCATCTTGACTCTCTCCCTTTCACCCTCATCCCCCTGGGTGAATTATCCAGATCGCGCCTGTGGCGCGAAGACGGATAAGCCAAACGCAACCCACTCGGTATCGATGCCGGCCTTTCCCGCGGCGCCGACTCCGTTCCCCCGCCACTGAACTACACCTACGCCAAGAAAAGGAGCCTCCGACCATGTCCTCTACTATGGCCGAACTGGCCGTCTTACGACCCAATTCCCTCTCACTTATAGTGAAACGGCTGATCGATCTAATCGGCGCCGTCCTTGGAATTCTGATCTTGTTGCCGACGTTTCTCGTGATCGCCATCCTCATCAAGGCCGAGGATGGCGGGCCCGTGTTCCATCGACGTCGCGTGGTGGGCAAGAAGGGAGAGTTCGATCTCTTCAAGTTCCGCTCTATGTGCGTCAATGCGGACACTGTTCTGCAAAACAACCCTGAGTTACTTGCGGAATTTCAGAAAAATTACAAGCTCGTGAATGATCCGCGTGTCACCAGGACCGGTCGCTTCTTACGCAAGACCAGCCTCGACGAACTGCCTCAGCTCTGCAATGTGATCGTGGGACAAATGAGTTTGGTGGGACCACGCTCAATCACTCATGAGGAACTGGATAAATATGGGCAGATGCGCCATCTTCTCCTCACTGTGAAGCCGGGCATGAGCGGCTATTGGCAAACAGAAGGTCGACAAAAGGTCTCTTATCAGGAGCGGGTGAACATGGATATCCGGTACGTTCAGAATTGGACCCTCCTGTGGGATTTGAGGATTCTGCTCAAAACTCCGCAGGTCGTGCTGAAGGGCGAAGGAGCACATTGAGGCGCCTTGCAAATCACGGCTTTGAAATTTGATTCTCTCATCGGGTCGGGCTTCCTCTTCGCTCTCTCTCCTGTTCTATCCTTCTTCATTCATTTATCGGCGATTGGTAATCCGGCCCACCTCTCATTCAAGGCAACACTCGCAAAGGCCCGCAATGCTCGCCGATTGGCGTCCAAGCGGGCGACGGCAATTCGTTGCGGGTACCAAACAGCTCTTCCGACAGACACGTACGTTGGGGTAATCAAAATGCCCAGTCAGATCTCAGTTCTCCTCGCATATCCACGCACACTCGTCGCTGAACTCGTAGAGAGGGCGCTCACGCATCAGCCCAATCTCCAGGTCGTCGCCCGCATCACGACCCCGGAAGAGATCCTCGATCCCTCTCTGCCTGAGAACATCGACGTCGCCCTCATCAGCGCCCGGCTGGGTGACGATCCAGCGGCCGGCTTCGAAGTTCTGCGTCAACTCAGAAAAACCGCGCCGCATGTGAAGGTGGTGATGCTCTTTGAGCAGCCTGATCGCGATATGGTTGTCACTGCCTTCGGCGGCGGCGCCAGGGGCGTGCTTTGCACCGGCCAGTGCGAATTTGAAATGCTCTGTCGCTGCGTGAAGCAGGTGTATGCCGGGCAGATTTGGGCGAACAGCACGGAACTTGGCTGGGCCCTCGAGACACTCACTGCCATGTCCAGCAAACCCGCACACCATGATCCGTTGTTTGGCCTGGCCCAGCTTAGTAAGCGGGAAGAAGAGGTGGTGCGGCTGCTGGCGGGCGGAAACACCAATCGTAAAATCGCCAACAGCCTGAATCTAAGTGAGCACACGGTAAAGAACTATCTCTTCCGTATCTTCGATAAACTTGGTGTAGCCAGCCGCGCAGAACTCCTGGTGTTCACCCTGAACTCCGCAGAGAAGCACTCGACCAATGGAAGCTTGTCCATGCGCGTGAACCGGATAGTGCTTCCTCAAAACTAGCGGCGAGTCCACAATCAACCGCGTGGCCTCGCGTCTCGTTATAGCCTCCCTGCTTAAAACTCCCTCCCGTTGGCGAAGCTTATGTCATCGCATTGACATCACACCTCCCTCCTTCCTTCGCCTCTCCCCTGCTTCAACATTTCTCGTGCAGGCAGCGCGTGTTTGGGGATAACTATGCCCAGAAGCGAGCTGCTGAGATGAATGAGTTGCTGAGTGTGTCTGCGGGATCCTTGCCGATGCCATAGCGCGCCCGAAAGACCTGATGGTCCTGGGTTGGTCTTCGTATTGCCCGCGGCTTCTTTCTAGGTTCTTTTGATTGCGAAACGACCGCACGCCGGTTGATCGCTCCAAGGCGCACCAATTGCCCCTCAGCCGTTGCCGGTCAGATCAATGCCGTAGTACCAGTCGTAATAGTACTGAGCGTTTGCGGGCAGGGCTGATGTTGGCGTCATGGTTAATCTGACCGCTGACGCAACCTGTCCGAGACGCCAGTGTTCACTTTGCGAGACTCTCAGCAATCGCCGATGGCCTGGGCCAATCTACCCGCGAGGCGTTTCTCGCCCATTGGCTCTCTAGATGAGGTTCCGACAGAGTGAACAGCCTGATCGGCCCTTGGGGACGAGAAACACTTCTCACATCACTATCGTCTGCTGGTGCGAGTCCCCGCCGGTATCGCTTTCCTGTACGCGGACAAGGTCCTCCAAATCCACTTCAACCGAAATGGCCTGCATGATCGTTTCGACCGTCAACACGACACGGAACTGACTTTTCTGGCGAACCAGGACACCCTCCAACCCCGCAAGAGCTCCCTTCCTGATCGATACCCGTTCTCCCACCGTGAGATAGGGGTGGGGCTCTGCCTTGCGCAAATGCAGTCCCGAGCGAAGCGCTTCAATGTCAGTGTCCGGGACTGGAAGCGCCTGCTTGCCGTTCCCGACGATGGAGTACACCCCCGGAGTGTCAAGTACCTTACCTCGCGCATTGCGTGGGATGCGCACAAAAACATATCCGGGGAAGAGGGGCAGTTCCAGGTTGATCGGCGCACGCTTCTTCCACTGGCGCTCCGTGGTATAGACAGGCAGATAGACTTCGATACTGCGGTCCGTCATTCGCTCGCTCACCCGCTTTTCATGGCGGGGTGCTGTCCAGACGGCAAACCACTGGGGAATGGAAATGCCTTGGCACACCAGATCCTGTGTTTCCGAAATCATTTGACACTCCTTTGCGAAGCTCTGGAACGATGGGCGTGGTGGATATCTTCTATCGCCGGCAGAATTAGCCAAGTTCCTTTGTTTTCATCGCGAACAAGTCAGAGTAGCTTCATTAGGAACGGTCTTCCCAGGCACTCTTCACTTGTGAGTTAGCCCCCGCCCCACCTGGCATGAAGCGTCAGGCCGATGGCAACTGGGTGAACTCAATCTATCGGGCATTGACGCCGGGCTCAAGAGGCATTAGCGCTCTAGTATCTTCTACTCACTGGCAGGAATATAGGCCGTATCGACATCTCTTTGAAGAATAGAGATGAATATCTCAGCAGCTTGTGGGTATAATTTCTGTATAGGCGAGGCGCTGGATAAGACATTCCCCGGATCTCTGGTCAGAGCCTGCTTACTGTGCCACACATCACATCTTTCGCATAGAACGAACCGCAAGATGAAGTCTGCGGTTGACATTGTGCCGTAATCAGGTTCTTTGTTTGTCGTGTTGTTGTAGTTGGGATCGCTGAATTAGGTTCTTTGCCGAACGACATCGCAGGGAGAAATGGCCGTGGCTACTCGAGCTCTCGAAAACTTTGACGGGAAACCCTTCCCCTCGTCCTTGAAGATGGGCTCCTTTGCGGCTTCTGCAATCGCGACTCCGGTCTGCGATCCCCCCTCCGTCAGCGCTGAAGTTCACTCCCTGCCGGAGGTTGTCGAGGGGCGCGCCGGGTTGCTGCAGGGCATCAAGTTTGCGCTCAGCATGCAGGCGGCTTTTGCGTTCTGCTTCTTCGCGGTCTGGTTTGTCTGGTATATGTTGCGATAGACCGCCGGCGGGTCTAAGTCGTCCCAAAAAAATCCCCGCCTCACAGAATCGCAGGATATCTGTTTCTGCGGCCGGGCCAAGTCTTGTGCGGAGGCAGACCGCGAAGGCCGAGACATGGAGAAGCGGCTTCGAATTTGCTCCACAATTGAAAGCGCCAGAAACCTTGCGGTCTCTGGCGCTTTCCGGATGCCTTCATAGCTAATCGAATCAAACGTCATCCGGCAAGGACTGACGATGAATCTTCGGTTTTAGTCAGACTTTATATCTTCCAGCCAAGCCGTCGATGTAGCTCCCGATTTCCACTGAAGATTGTATCTACGGACGAGCCGTCGACGAATCTCCAACTTCGATCGAGTGTTGCATCTTCTGCTGAGCCGTCGACGAACTTCCAATCTCTGCGGGTGTCGCACCTCCGGCGAGCCGTCTGTGCATTTCCAACTTTGACTGGATGTTACGTCTCCTGCCAGCGGGTGACTTACTCCCAACTTCTTTCGGCGACTCCTCCGCGGCAAGCCGCAAGATGAATCTCCGACCTCGATTGGTTGTTGCATCTCCTGCTGAGCCGGCGACGAAACTCCGACTTCAACCGAACTTTGCATCGTCCTGCCAAGCCTGAGGATGAGTTTTCGACTTACCCTCGAATCTTGATTCTGCGGCTGGGCCGCAAGACCAAGTTCCGAGTTCCATCGAACCTTTCATCTTCCTGCGAAGCAGGAAACGTCTTTTCCAATTCCCTACTTGGTCACCAACTGAAAGAGACTATGCTCTTGGTCGATCTGTGGATGCAAGTGCAAAACTTGGCGAAATCTGTGGATATCACCAGAGTTGGTGCAGTTGCGTGAGCTTTCAGTTCTCAGTCGTCAAATTTCAGTTGAATCCGCGCGCTGGCGGCGATGGAAACACTCTCTATGAGTAGATAAGTGAGGCGCGCAACTGGTCAACCGTGCTTTTTGAGCGACTCCAGCAAGGTGGTGTCGGTGCGGCAGGGGAAGAGTCTTTCTCGACGGCTCCCTTCATCGAGGCCGCCACTCTCACGTTGACTCCGCTCCAGGAAAGCCATAATCAGGATCGAAGAGTCCCCTATTCCTCCTCGTCGCATACCTGCCCGAGGCGCTTAGTATCAAGCACGACAACTGACCCTCTGCGGGGCTCTATAAAACCCTCTTCTGCCCACTTCGACAGCACGCGGCTGATGGTGAACAGCGTCGTCCCAGTCATCTGCGCAAGTTCGTCGCGTGAAAGGGATATCTCGGTTCCCGGATAGGCGGGCTTGCCTACTTGCTTCACCAGTCGCAGAAGGGCAAGAGCCAATCGCTTGGCAACCTTCTCGGTAGCCACCTCACGGAACCGCTCCTGAAGTTCATTCAGCCGGCCGGAGAGGATTTGATTGATGTTCGCTCTGATCTGAGGATATTCCACCATGAGGTTCTGAAGTCTCGCGTATTCCCACACCGATGCCTTGCACTGCTCCATCGCACGGGCAGAACAAGTGTGGCTGCACGAAGTGGTTTCGGCAGGTACGCCAACCGGGTCGCTCGAGCCGGTCATCCAGAGGATGACTTCATTTCCGCTCGCGCTGAGTTGGGAAAGCTTTACGCTGCCACTGTGAATCATTACCAGGTTACGCGCCGATTGCCCTTCCCTGAACAGGATTTCGTCCCGGGCAAAGGTTCGCGCCCTGGCGCATGAGGCAATCTCTAAACACTCTTTCTCTGTGAGACCGGTGAAAAGCGCGGATGCACACATCATCGCGATGCGCTCCGCAACTTCAAAGACAGTGGGTGATGATGGCCCCCTCGGGGCCTGGCGTACTGCAGGCAAAGCTGTCCCCATGGTGATTCCCCCCAGAAATACCCTGTCTAACTACGCCTCCTGGTATCCCCCCATTAGGCGCATATTCCCTCGAATGGTTCCGAGGCAGCATGAAATCCCCGCGATCGGTGTCCATTCGGTCCGTCAGTACTGTCTATATCGGCACGTTCTGTGATGGTCTCGCGTTTTTCCGCAAGAAGTGTAACGGTTGTGTTGATGAATTGGACTTTACTCGTTCGATTGTCTCAGAGCAATGGCATGAAGGTGGGAGTTTTAAAGACTAAGTACCACACCACTAGGTCCAGATAAGATAGCAACAAGGTAACCATCATTAGTTACGTCAAGATCGTTTAGAGCATTTTCGCATTTACTGTAGACTGTTGATGCAGGTTCTGAACCAGGCCTTTGCGTTTTCTGGAGTGATGAGTTTGAGGGCATTTGCAATAGCTTGTTCGAGCGCTTCTTTGGTTCTGGACTTGGCACAGCGGAGTAGCTGTTTGAGCTTTGACCATGCCTTCTCGATAGGGTTCAGGTCGGGCGAGTAGGAGGGCAGATAAAGCACTTCCGCCCGGCTTTTTCGATCCATTCCCGCACCCCTGCAACCTTGTGCGAACTCAAGTTATCCATCACCACCACGTCGCCGGGTTTCAACGCCGGACACAGGACGTGTTCGACATAGGCGAGGAAAATATCGGCGTCGGTAGCTTCCTCGATGGTCATGGTTGCGATCATGCCGCCCAGGCTCATGGCGCCCAAAATGGTCATGATCTTCCAGTGACCGCCGGGCGTTGCCTCATGGATGCGACTGCCTCCCATACAGCGCGCACGGAGGCGCGTCATCGAGGTAGTGACGCCACTCTCATCCAGAAATATTAGATGTTCCGGCGAGATCGTTCGAATGCGCGCGACGAACTCTTCGCGCCGCTTGAGGTTCTCTTCGGTGTCGCGTTCGATGGCGTGGAGCGACTTTTTTTCAGACGCAACTTCAGCTTCCTCACGAGGTGCCAAATGCGCGTCAGACCCAAAGATACCCCGGCCTCGTCTTTCAGCTTGGCCTGTAGTTCGGCCAACGTCAGATCGGGCTGGGAACCAACCCATGCCACAACCTGGCGCTGCGCTTCGACTCCGGCTCGCGGCTTGCGCCCAGGCTGATGTCGCACTCGTTCGGCTTGACCACTGCGGTTCCGTTGCGCAGAGATTTTCTTCGCCCAACCCACGCTCACCAGGAATCGGTCTGCCAGTTCCTCCAGGGTGCCCTCACCCTGATCATAGGCTGAAAGGAACTTACGGCGTAGATCATCATCAAGGGGTCTCCCCATGGTTTGTTCGTCGCAGAGTCTCGCCAAAAACAAGTCTACACTATTTGCGAAAGTGCTCTAGTACTACAGTTGTATTTGCTCCGAAGGCTTCGATCCGGGCCTAAAGGCCCCTAGATTTGGGCCTGTTTTCAGGGGGTTAAAACCCCCTGCTCCCTCCGCAACCGCCATCTGCAACTGTAGTACTAGGAAGTAGCCCGCCCCGGTTTTGAGGGAGGGATGTGTCCTTATTTATGGGCCGCAAGCCAGCTTTTTCGGGGTTTTGGGAATCGGGGTTCGTATCCCACAGTTTTGGTTGATCCGGGTGTGGGCCGCCCGTTAGAACTTGACCTATGTCTTGCGTCATCCGGAAAGGCGGCATCAGCCGCCCTCCGGGATGACATGTTTTTAGCTCTTACACGGTTGCGTGCACGTTATGGAAGGTCGAGACGACCGTCTCAAACGTCTGAACCCGCGGCGTTCCATCGATCGTTTTCGCCAGGGTCTTCAACACTTCCGGGTAAGCGTGCGTGTTGTAGTCGTCTGCATTGTTCTTGTGCTCCCACAGACTGATTGAAACCGCCTCGGCCTTGCCGGGGCTGCACAGTGTGATTTCTTCCTTGAAGCCCTTTTGCTTGTGCAGTATGGGAAGAATCTGGTTTTCAAGTGTGTGGGTGTAATCCGATTGCATGTTCGATTTAATGTTGAAAGTTACTTTGCGTGCGTACAAATTCAACCTCCTAAAGGTTGTCTCGCATATAAGATTTGTGTAACTTCAGATGGCCTTACTTATCGTCAGGGGACCTGAATGAGGTGACTGCTTCTATGTGCCTCAGCAGTGACCCTAGTCTCCGGGTCGGGAGTTGTCAAATCGACAATCGAGCGTTGATGGCATTTATCAGCGGAGCCGGCCCGACCGCCGTCACGGTTACTTAGCGATCAAAACGCAATCCGTAAGGATGTTCGCGAGTTCCGCAACGATGGGGCACCCTGAACTCCGGTGATGCAGAGCCTGCCGCAATCGCCGCCACCCACTTAAGTCCTCTTCTTGATCGAATCCAGCAAGGTGCTGTCGATGCGGGTCTGCCAGCCGGGGCCGGTGGCCTTGAAGTGGTCGATCACTTCGGCGGAAAGCCGCGGCGAGACCAGCTTCTTGGTGGGAGCTTTTTGCGGGCCGCGCTTGCCCTTACGAACGACCTTTCCCTTCCGAATCAGGTCGGCTTGCGCAAGCCACGCCCGTGCCGCCTCGGCATCGTTCGGGTCATAGGGGCCATCCCCATGCTCGTAGGGAATCGGCTCGCCTTCCTTGAAGGCCAGTGCGTGCGTCCACTCGGTTTTCCTTGGCGTCTTCTTCATACTGTTCGCGCTCCTCTCGCGATGCGGGCCGAAATGAAATCACGTGGACGTCTTTTCCACGCTCTGTGTACACCAGTGCCAGCACTCTTTCGTGAATCACAGCCGGTGCAAGATCCATCAGAGGGCGCTCGCCCCGACGGCTGGAGTCATAGGTGCATTTGTCCGGGTTGCCGTAGACAAGATGAGCGTCTTTGAAGTCGAGTCCGTGCTTGGCCAGATTTGACTTTCGCCTTGCCTCGTCCCTGACGAGCGCAAGTTACGTGTAGCTACAATATGTCAAGGTGGCAAGAAGGTTCATAGGTGGATTACCCGCGAACCATCTCAATTGTGCCCCGATCATCGTCCCACTCATTATCGAGATCGCGATTCCTTTAGCTGCTTTAGTTGGCGATGATAAACGTGACTGTTTGCTGCTGCATCCTCTCCCCGTATGGCGACCTCAACGCCGGCTGGCATTCTCTCTGCTGCGCTGTGTTTGCGGGCGAGCACGCTAACCTGTGCCCCGCGCTTCCGCAGTTCCGCGACGACCGCGGAACCCACGTTTTCTGTTGCTCCAGCAACTAGAACTTTCATTGAAATTCTGCATTTCCTTCTCTGAACGGCTTTACAACCCCGATGTGATTGCTCTCGGCTGTTCCTGCTGTGAGCCGTTCGACAAAAGAGCGAGTGAGATTATCTCGCTTGTCTATAGAGCAGATGCACCTTCCGGGCCCATCGAGTCCTATTGCCGACGCAAGGCCACTTTGCGCCAGCGCAACGCGGACAAGAGCGAATGAGAGTGCCGCGTGGTCGTTTCGATTTGGAATGTGCAGGGCCATGGTCTGTAGACTGGAAGCCGGAGACTGGAGTTTTCAGGAATATCTCAAGCCCTGTAGCGAACCCGTGGCCCTCACCAACCGGAACACATCATGCGCAACCAGTTCGATCTAAACGACGTTCGGACGTTTGTCATCGCTGCGCAGGCGGGAACACTGAGCGCTGCCGCGAAAACATTGCATTAGCCGGCCTCGACAATCAGCAGATCTCTCACTCGTCTCGAAAAGCATCTGGGCGTGCTGCTTGCCCGGAGAAGTCCGAAGGGACTGGTGCTGACAGACGCGGGTAAGGCATACCTCCTGTCATGCAGGCGCGGGTTACGTACGCTGAGCGGTGGGAGCGAGGTGCTGGAGGCGCGGCGCACTAACCCAAGCGGCGTTATCAAAATCGCTTGCCCCTTGCAAATGGCCAGAGGGATACTTACGCCTCTGCTTAAGGAATTTATCGCTCGCTTTCTGGCACTGAGGATGGAAATTGAGCACTATGCTTTCGGCTGGGACCAGGAACCTCGGGAAGATGTGGACGTGTTCTTCAAGCTCAGAGCGCCGAAGGACTCCGTACGGAAAATCCACTCCTATCCCGGCACGGTCCGGGGGTTATTCGCGAGGCCGGCATATGTGATCGCAGCCGGCAGCCCAAGCAGTCCCCAACAACTCTCTGCACATCGGTGCGCCGGCTCTGGAGTCTGGAAGCTGACACGCGGCCGCAAAGAGGTCACTCCAAACATTGCGTTTCACATCGTGACGAGTGATCCTGGCGTCAATCTAACGTTTGCACTGAACGGTCTTGGCATCACCGTTCTGCCGTTGTGGATGGCAAAGCACCCGGATAACAGGAATGGCCTGGTTCCGATTCTCCCGTTGTGGAAGCCGGAGCCGATCACGTTATGTGCGCTCTACTGCGGCTCGTCTCGCCTGACACCGAAAGTGCAAGCGCTCCTGGACTTTCTTGCCGAGTACATTGGAACGGACCGAGACCCGCGACTCAAACAGGATCGTGCGAAGGGTTACTTTACTGACTTGAAGCTTCCACCAACATCTGGCCCTTGAGCAAGACTGGTGTCCCACTTTTCGACGCGCCTGGTGGTGAATCCGGACCCTGCCAGCGCACGAAGCCCGCGGCAATCCATCAGCAGGGAACTACAACGGGAGCGGTCACGGACTCCGGGTACGGAACAAAACCGGATTGATTACGGCACCCCAACTTCATGCGGTTCTTCTGCGGCGCATTCGGTGAGGGCGGGGTTACGGATGCACTGGACGCGGCGGGCGCGCCCCTATTTGCTGCAAAATCGATACCGACCGTGTCTTCGCAATCTCCGGCTCTAATTCGTCGCCATTCCGGGCTTGACCGCTGCCTGGTTCTTCACCTCGGTCATCATCTGTTCGACTTTACCTTTTCCTTCGTAGTTGGGGTTGGCCGCTAGCAGCTGTTCCCAATCGGCAAGCGCGCCCGCGCCATCCTTCTTGCCCTTCCACTTGACCAGGCCGAGGTTGAAAAGGGTGTTTGGACTGTTGGGTGCGTCAATGAGCGCCTGGTTGAATTCCGCAATCGCCGAATCGGCGTTGCCCATGTACCAGTAGGCGGTCGCCATATCGGTGCGTACAGCTGCGTAGGAAGCTCTGGCCTTGAGGACGCGCCGGTAGTAGTCGACGGCGATGGGATACTGCTGCGCGTCGTAATATAAGTTGCCGATGGTGGTCAGCAAAACCGGATTGTTGGGATCGGACTTGAGTTTATCGAGCAGAGGCGCAAGCTGATCGACACGGCCAAAGTGCCGCAGGGCGTGGCGTTGGATAAAGACGGCGATGTTTACGTTACCGACGCCCTCAACAACCGGGTGGAAATTTTCGATGCCGACGGAAACTTCATCAGCCTGTTCGGCAAACACGGCGATGGACCCGGATACTCCGCCCGGCCCAAGGGCATCGCAGTTGATGGCGATGGGCACATCTGGGTGGCCGACGAGATGGCAGACCGGCTTCAGGTCTTCAATCGTGAAGGCCAGTTGCTGACTTATGTCGGCATCGGACACGGAGAGATGCCCGGCCAGTTCAAAGCGCTGGTGGGAGTCGGCATCGACAAGCAGAACCGGGTTTTCACCAGTGAGCAATACCCGGGACGCTTGCAGGTGTTCCGCTACGTGACCGACGCCGAAGCGGCGGCCGAAAAAACGAAGCACGATGAGGAATTGCAGAAAGCTGCCGATCGGCGTCAGAAAGCCGCAGCCCAGGCGGCGCCGGACAAGCCAGCGGATGCGTCTCCGCAGAAAGCCCCGGATGCACCCGCCCAGAAGGATAGCGCACCGCCCAAAGGGCCAGGACAATAGAGCCGGTTGTCTTAAAGTCAATTCGGCGCGAGGGTTCGACTCTCGAATCTTGAACGGGTCAGTTTGTTCCGCGTTTTGGCTGCGGGCAACAGCTGCTTGAGCTTGTTCCATGCCTTTTCGATGGGGTTCAGATCGGGCGAGTAAGGCGGCCGGTGTGATCTCAGATGACGAATGTTCGAGCAGAGCGTAGGTTCGTTCTGCTTCCTGCGCCAAAATTCCCCAGAGATTCTCCACGTACGATTTCCAAAAAAGAACCGGACGAAGATCGACTTCAAATCCTGTCCCCCGGCGGGGTTGGGGATTCTTCTATTGAACAGTCTTATCGAGATCGAGGTTCAGTTCGAGTACGTTGACGCGGGGCTCGCCGAGGAGCCCTAGCTGGCGCCTGGCGATGTGAGCTTCGATGAGCTTGCGAATGCGATCTCCGCCGATACCGCGTGCCTTGGCTACACGCGGAGCCTGATAGAACGCGGCATCCGGCGTGATGTCCGGATCCAACCCGGAGCCAGATGTGGTGACAAGATCGATGGGTACAGGCTTTCCAGCATTCGCCGCGCTGAGTTTATCGATGTCGCCCTGGATGCGCTGCACCAGCTTGGCGTTCGATTGCGCCATGTTCGATCCGCCCGAGGATGTAGCGTCGTATCCGTTGCCCGCAGCCGAAGGCCGCGGATGAAAGTAGCGGTCGGTAGTAAAGCTCTGCGCCAGCAACTGCGACCCAATGATCTGGCCATCCTTCGTAATCAGGCTGCCTGCAGCCTTGTGGGGAAACACGATCTCCGCGATTCCTGTGACGAGCAGAGGATAGCCGACGCCGAACAGCAACGTGGCAATTATGGTGAATCGAATCGATGTCTTCCAGACCGAGTGATGGGTCGAAACAGACTGCGCGATTGCAACCGAAGGCTGAGCGGATAGAACAGACATGGATGGTCTCCTTTTATGCCAGGTGCAGAGCTACGAGAAACAGGTCGATGACCTTGATGCCGATGAAGGGCACGATAATGCCGCCCACGCCATAAACCAGCAGGTTGTTGCGCAGCAGAATGTCGGCGGCCTTGGGCTCGTACTTTACGCCTTTCAACGCCAGCGGGATGAGGGCCACGATGATGATGGCGTTGAAGATCACCGCGGACAGAATCGCCGACTGCGGCGAATGCAGATACATGATGTTGAGCGCGTTCAACACCGGGAAAGCACCGGCAAACATGGCCGGGATGATCGCAAAGTATTTCGCGACATCGTTGGAGATCGAAAAAGTGGTCAGCGCGCCGCGTGTCATCAAGAGCTGTTTGCCGATTTCCACAATCTCAATGAGCTTGGTGGGGTTGGAGTCCAAGTCCACCATGTTTCCGGCTTCCTTGGCTGCCTGCGTGCCCGAGTTCATCGCCACGCCCACGTCCGCCTGGGCCAGCGCAGGGGCGTCGTTGGTGCCGTCTCCCGCCATCGCCACCAGTTTGCCCTTGGCTTGTTCACGCTTGATCAGGTCCATCTTGTCCTGCGGCTTGGCCTCGGCCAGAAAGTCGTCCACACCGGCTTCGCGCGCAATCACGGCAGCAGTCAGCGGATTGTCGCCGGTGATCATGATGGTGCGGATGCCCATGGAGCGCAGCCGGGCCAACCGGTCTTTCAATCCGCCCTTCACGATGTCTTTGAGATAGATCACGCCGAGCGCGGAAGAGTTTTCCGCGACCACGAGCGGCGTTCCACCAGCGCGCGCAATCTCCTCCACGCTGTCGCGCACTTTCTTGGGAAGTGACGAGCCTTGTTCCTCGAGGAACCGCGTGATTGCGTCGACTGAACCCTTGCGAATGCGCACGCCGGACAGGTTCACGCCGCTCATCCGGGTCTGCGCAGAGAAGGGAACGAACTCGGCGTGGATTCCTTCCAGCTCGCGCCCGCGCAAGTTGTATTGTGTCTTGGCCAGCACCACGATCGATCGGCCCTCCGGCGTCTCGTCAGAAAGAGACGCCAACTGCGCAGCGTCGGCGAGCCGTTCTGCGCTGACGTCGGGTGCGGGGAAAAACTCCGTGGCCTGCCGATTGCCGAGAGTGATGGTGCCGGTCTTGTCGAGCNNCGAGACCAGCACAAATACCGTCTGCGGCGCTTTGGAATACATGGCAAACGGCTGCAGTGTGACCACGGCCAGCAGGAACACAATCGTGAGCCCCGACAGCAGAATGCTGAGCGCAATTTCGTTGGGCGTCTTCTGGCGCGTCGCGCCCTCAACCAGCGCAATCATGCGATCAAGAAATGTCTCGCCCGGATTCGACGTGATGCGCACCTTGATCCAGTCGGAAAGAACCTTCGTGCCGCCGGTGACGGCAGAGCGATCGCCGCCAGCCTCGCGAATCACGGGAGCCGATTCGCCTGTGATTGCCGACTCGTCCACCGACGCCACGCCCTCGATCACTTCTCCATCGCCGGCGATGTAGTGGCCGGCCGGGACATAGATCACGTCTCCAGAGCGAAGCAGGCCGCTGGCAATTTCCTCAAACGCGCCGGTCGCCGTATAACGCTGGGCGACGGTCTCGCCCTTCGCCTTGCGCAGGGTGTCGGCCTGCGCCTTGCCTCGGCCCTCGGCCATGGCCTCAGCAAAGTTGGCGAACAACACCGTGAACCACAGCCACAGCGTGATCTGCAGGTTGAACCCGAATCCAGCGCGGTGATGCACCATGTTGTCGATCAGCAGTGCCGACGTCAGCACACTGCCCACCTCCACCACGAACATCACCGGGTTCTTGACCATCCAGCGCGGGTCCAGCTTGCGCACTGAATCGAACAGCGCCTGGACCATAATCTCGGTATTCCAAAGACTCTTCTTTTCAACCATCTCAGTCCGTCTCGCTTCTTGTTCGTATGCCAAGCGTTAGAAAAGCTGTCCAGCCTTCAGTTGCAAATGTTCAAGGATGGGTCCCAGGCTCAATACCGGGAAGAACGTCAGCGCGCCGAGGATCAGCACCACGCCGATCAGCAGCACGGTGAACAGCGACGTGTTCACGGGGAACGTTCCCGGCGACGGCGGCACGCTCTTCTTCTGCGCCAGGTTTCCTGCCAGCGCCACCACGGGAATCAGCATCAGGAATCGGCCAGCAAGCATGCTCCAGCCCAGCACCACGTTGTACCACCAGGTGTTGGCGCTGAGTCCTGCAAAGGCCGAGCCGTTATTGCCGGTCGCCGACGAGAAAGCGTAGAGAATTTCACTCAACCCATGTGGTCCGCCGTTGCTAAGAGCAGACAGACCGATGTTGGGCGACAGCACAAAAATGGCCGTCAACGTAAGGATGATCAACGGGAAGATGAGCACGTACAGCATCGACATCTTCACGTCGTACGCCTCGATCTTCTTGCCCAGGTACTCCGGCGTGCGGCCCACCATCAGCCCGGCGATGAAGACCGCCAGCACCACGAAGATCAACATGCCGTAGAGTCCGGAGCCGACGCCGCCGAAGATCACCTCGCCGAGCATGATGTTGGCCAGCGGCACCATGCCGCCCAGCGGGGTGAAGCTGTCGTGCATGCTGTTCACCGCGCCGCAACTGGCGTCGGTGGTGATGGTGGCGAAGAGCGCGGACTGCGATACGCCGAAGCGCACCTCTTTGCCCTCCATGTTGCCTGCGGGCGCGGTGGCTGTGCCGGTTTGCGCGGCGCCGTGAATCATCGGATGCGGTTGCGACTCCGCCCAGTACGCCACCACAAATCCGGCCGCGAACAGCACGTACATGGCGGCAAACACGGCCCATCCATGACCGCGCGAACCCGTCATGCGGCCCAGCGTGTAGGTGAGCCCCGCGGGAATGATGAAGATCGAGAGCATTTGCAGGAAATTCGAGAAGGGCGTTGGGTTCTCGAAGGGATGGGCGCTGTTGGCGTTGAAGAATCCGCCGCCGTTGGTGCCCAGCATCTTGATGGCTTCCTGCGAGGCGACGGGCCCTTGCGCAATGGTCTGTGTCTGTGTCGGCTGTTCCAGCGGATGCGCGACCGTATAAGCGTGCAGATTCTGCGGCACTCCTTGCCCTACCAGCAGCAACGCATAGATCAGCGACCCCGGCAGCAATACATACAGAAGCGTGCGCGTCGCATCCACCCAGAAGTTGCCGATGGTGCCCGAAGTGGTGCGCTTGATGCCCCGTATCAGCGCTACGGCAACCACGATGCCCACCGTCGCGGAAAAGAAGTTGTGCGTTGCCAGGCCCGCCATCTGCGTGAGATAGCCCATCGTGGTTTCCGGCGTGTACGACTGCCAATTCGTGTTGGTGGTAAAGCTGGCAGCGGTGCTCCAGGCCAGGTCGGGGCCGACCGCCGCGAGCTTTTGCGGATTCCACAGCGGCAGCACGGCCTGCAACCGTTCGATCGCATACGTCACGAGCAGGCTCACCGCAGAGAAGCCCAACAACGCGAAGGAATACTCGCGCCAGTTCATCTCCTTGTCGGCCGTCACGCCCGAGAGCTTGTAAATGAACCTTTCAAGGGGGCGAAACACCGGATCAAGCCACGTCCGCTGTCCCTCCAACACGCGGGCCAGATAAATGCCCACGGGACGAACAGTGGCCAGCAAGACGAGGGAATAGATGACAAACTGCAACCAGCCGTTAGCCGACATGTCAGAATTTCTCCGGATAAAGCAGGGAAAAGGCCAGATAAAACAGCAGAAGAATGGAGAGGACCAGCGCAACTGTCGTGATGAGATCCATGGGTTACCTCAGCTTCTGGCACGCCTTGACGTAAAGAAACGCCAGGCCGAAAAAGACCGCCGTGAAGAACAGCATCGTTACATCTTGCATCGCATGTCTCGCAATCGAGGCGCAGAGCCGCTTAGCCAGGGCGTGCGCGTAAGCACGATCAGGTGCGGCGAGACGCTTGCCCCGCCGTACCGAACCATTGCTCAAGAGTGATTCTCAGTGGCCTCGCGTTTGAGTCACCAAAAGAGTTTCTAAAGATTTTGTAAGGACTGCCCGGGCCGAAAGAAATTGAGGGCCTGTTTATGCCATCCTCGTCGCCCAGTGCGGCCTGCCGCTATTCCTCGTTGCCGGCCCATCCCTCGGGGATGAAACGATAGCCCACCCACGGTTCGGTCTGGATGTATTGGCGGCCGGTTTCGTTCTCGAGCTTCTTGCGCAGTTGCCCGATGAAGACGCGCAAGTACTCCGGCTGATGAGCCGATTGGCTTCCCCACACAGTCGTCAGCAGGGCGCGATGCGTCATCACCTTGCCGGCGTTGCGCGCCAGGTGCAACAAGAGCTCGAATTCCTTGGGCGTAAGGTGGATGGGCTTGCCTTGCACCGTGATGGTGTGAGCCGTCGCATCCACCACAAAATCGCCTGTCTCAATGGGAGCCGTCGTCCGCTCGGGAGCGCGGCGCAGGTGGGCACGGACGCGGGCCAGCAGTTCCTGGATACCGAATGGCTTGGTTACATAGTCATCGGCTCCGGCATCGAGCGCTTCAACCTTCGATCGCTCGTGTTCGCGGACCGAAAGAACGAGTACCGGCGTGCGCGCCTGCGCGCGGATGGCGCGGCACACCTCCACACCGCTCATGCCCGGCATCATCAGGTCGGTGATCACCAGGTCCGGAGTCCACTCGCGGAAAACCTGCAGCCCCTCCTCGGGATCGTTCGCCGTGCGCACGTCAAAGCCCTGGGCCAACAGCGCGGCGCGCAGCACGCGCGTGATCTGCGGTTCATCGTCGATCACCAGAATTCTTCCCGGCATCTTGCCCTCCGCCTCTGGGGAAGATTACATCATCGGGCACGACGGGTATCATTCTCGATAAGCGAGATAAGCGATAGCCATGACAGAAACGACGAGAAGACGCGTTGATTGGCAGCAGGTTCTGCGCTGGTTCGCGGCCACGCTTGGCGTGGGGATGGCTACGGGCCTGCTGGCGCTGGCTGGGCTCAAGGAGACGGCGGCAGGTCTTGTTTTTCTCACCATGGTGGTGTGGTTTGCGGCGCGCACCGGCATCGCACGCGCGCTCTACGTGGCCTTCCTCTGCGCGCTTTGCTTCGACTACTTCTTTCTGCAGCCGGTGCACACTTTCCGCCTGGCAGGCGTGCAGCAGTGGATTGAGATGTTATCGTTTTTGGTGAGCTCAGTGGTTGTGGGCCGGCTGGCCGAACGCGCACGCCGCCAGACTCGCCAGGCCGAGCAGCGACGTGAAGACGTGGAGAGGCTCTACACCCTGAGCCAGGAAATGATGCTGCACGAGGACGCCGCGCATCTTGTTCGCGATCTGCCGCGGCTCATCGAACGCAGCTTCGCACTGGATACGGTGGTGCTCTACGTCCGCGACCAGGACCAGTGCTACAGCTCCATCCCCGAAGCAACCGCCAGCGTGCAAGCCGCCCTGCGGGAATTAACGCTCGGCCTCAGCGGCACGCCCACAGCCGCCGAAGGGTTCGCGTCTCTCGCCCTCATGCTCGGCCTGAATCCCATCGGTGCTTTGGCATGGAAACCGGACCGGCTTTCGCGCGAGGCTGCCACCGCGATCAGCGCCCAGGTCGCCATTGCGGTTACCCGTGCCCTGGCGATCGAAACCTACACGCGCCTGGAGGCTGCACGCGAGGGCGAACGGCTGCGCACAGCGCTCATTGACTCGCTCACCCACGAGTTGCGCACGCCCCTCACCACGATTCGCGCCGCCGCCACCACGCTGGTTCAGGCCGAGGGGCTGGACGACGCCTCACGCCAGGATCTCGCCGCCCTTGTTGACGAGGAGAGCGCGCGCCTCGACAAGCTTATCGGCGAGGCCATCGAGATGGCGGAGATCGACGCCAACGTCGTGCAGGTCCACGCCATTCCCTACCATGCCCGTGCTCTGCTCGATCACGCAGTGGAGGAATCGCACGCGAACCTCGCCCCCCATCGAGTGGAGATCGCAATCGAAGGGCCCGGCAAGCCGGCATGGTTCGATCCGCATCTGCTCGGCCGCGTCTTTCGCCATCTGCTGGAGAACGCCGCCCGCTATTCGCCCCGCGGCAGCAAAATTACGCTGCGCAGCCGGCGAACCGACGGCCGCCTGGAGTTCAGCGTGGAAGATAACGGCCCCGGCATCGACTCCGCGGACCTTCCGCTGATCTTCGAGAAGTTCTATCGCGGTAAAAAAGGAAAGGTCATCGGCAAGGGAACCGGCATGGGGCTCGCCATAGCCCGCGCCATCATCACCGCACATGGTGGCGCCATCGAGGTATCAAGCGCGAAAGACGTTGGAACCATCTTCCGTTTCTGGGTGCCGCTGGTGGAAAAGGAACCAGCCGGCAGAAGTCAGCTCACTCCAACCCAATCACCAGCGCATCCCTGGTCTTGATGCCCTGCCCCGACTCGCGCCCTTCTTCCCATAGCCGCTTCGCCCGTTCCTCGCCGTCCAGCACGCGGAAAACCCCCTCGGCCAGCGCCCGTAGCTCATCTTCGCCGGGATAGACCGTGATGGGCGCGATCCATTCCAGGTATCCGCGCAGCCGGCTGATCATCCGCTGCGAATAGGCCATGCCCCCGGTCAGCAGCAGGGCGTCCACCCGGCCCTCGAGCACCGCCGTCATCGCTCCCGCTTCCTTGGCGATTTTGTAAACCATGGCGTCGTATACCGCGGCGGCCCGCGCATCTCCCGCATCGATGCGGCGCTCCACCTCCACCAGGTCGCGCGTGCCCAGGTAGGCAAACAGGCCGCCCTCGCCGAACACCATGCGGTCGAGCTGCTTCTCGTTATACGTGCCGCTGAAACACACCTTGATCAGTCCCCGCACCGGCAGCCACCCCGTGCGGTCTGGACCAAACGGGCCCTCTTCGGGCGTGTTGTTGTCGATCATCCTTCCGCCGCGATGCGCGGAGACCGTGATGCCGCTGCCCAGGTGAATGACGACCAGCCGCAGGGCCTCGTAGGCGCGGCCCTGCTCCTTCGCAAACCGCCGCGCCACCGCCTTGGTGTTCAGCGCGTGCCCGATGCACGACCGCGGCGCCAGCGGCGAACCCGACAGCCGGGCGCAGTCCTGCCACTCGTCCACCGTTACCGGGTCCACAATGTAGGCGTTCACACCGCCCGCACGCGCAAAGCGCAGAGCCAGCACCGCTCCCAGGTTGCACGCGTGTTCTCCGCGCCGCGCCAGGCGCAGCTCCTCCACCATCGCGTCGTCCACCAGGTAGGTGCCGCATGCCATGGGAGGCAGCAGCCCGCCGCGTCCGGCCACCGCAGCAAAGCTGCTCGCGTCGTAGCCCGCCGCCTTCAGCGCCTCGCCCATCAGCCCCGCGCGAAACTCCGCCTGCGCCAGCGCCGACCGCCCGCGAAACTGCTCCAGCTCCTCATCTCCATGCCGCAGCGCGCCCAGCCACTCGGCGCCCTTCCTGCTGAAGACGCCAAACTTCGTTGACGTCGATCCCGGATTGATAACAAGAACGCTTTGGTGCGGCACAGATCGCTCCCGCGGGCCAAACCGAGTGTACCTTGTCTCCGCACAGCCGCCCCAGCGCTTCATGGAATTTCGGCGCACAGTGACCAAAGTCGCTGTGGCCACCCCTGGCCCTCTTCTAAGGTGAATCTCGATGGAGGTCTCAAAATGACTGCTACCACACAAACCGTTCGTGACATCGCCCTGGAACAACCGTCCTCAATCCGCGTCTTTGAGCGCTTTGGTATCGACTACTGCTGCGGAGGGCGCAAGCCTCTCGCCGAAGCCTGCGCCGCGCGCAACGTCGAAGTCGACGCCGTGATCGCCGCCCTGGAAGCGGCAGCAACCAAACAGGACACCGCCGAGAGCGAGTGGACCCGCAAGCCCCTGGCCAGCCTGAGCGCGCACATCGTCGCCACGCATCACGCCTATGTGAAAAGAGAGTTGCCCCGCCTGGCCGAACTGGCCCAGAAAGTCGTGAACCGCCACGGCCCCACTACGCCTGAACTGGGCGTGCTTCAGTCCACCCTGGCCGCGCTCGACGCCGAACTTACCCCGCACCTGATGAAGGAAGAAGCCGTCCTATTCCCCTATGTGGCCAGCCTTGAAAAGGCGCTCGCCGAGGGCGCGCCCAAGCCGCACGGCTGCTTCGGAACGGTCGCCAACCCCATCGCCATGATGACCCAGGAGCACGAAGCCGCGGGAACGCTGATGGCCACGCTCCGCGATCTGAGCCACAACTTCACCACGCCCCTTGAAGCCTGCCCCACCTATCACGCGTACTATGACGGCCTGCGCGAATTCGAGCAGGACCTGCACCAGCACATCCACCTCGAAAACAACATCCTTTTCCCTCGCGCCATCGAGCTGGAGAACTCCGCGAACGCAGCGGTCTAGCGCACGACGCACGCAATCAGTTGTACGAGCAACATGCGGGGCGCACAAACCGCCCCGCTGCACGATTAGCGCGGCAATTCCATCGCGGCATCTTGAGGAAAACAGAATTCCGGCGGAGGGTGCGATGGAGAGCGCAGGTTAGCTTGCCGTGTCCTCTGCCAGCTTCAACCGTTCACGGGCTCGCCGACTCAACCATTCGCGGATCCACAAGGCCACTAGCATGCTGAGTGCCGTCACTGCCAAGAACAACAGCAGGAAGTGTCGCATGAGACCCATGCGCATCATGCCGTACCAGGAAACGTTACCGACATGGTAGCTTCTCCCTCCCGCCGGATAAGATGCAAAACTCGAATTTTGCAACAGGCTCACCGAGGCAGCAATATCATGCGTTTGAGATCGATCGAGAAACACATCCGCGAATGTCTCTGCCGATGCATCCTGCTTGAGGGCAATTAGAACGATCGACCGGCCAGGTGAAGTTGGTGACTCAATCTCTTCCACCATGGCATCAGGAACTCCAACAACGCTGGAGAGTTGGCCTGGGGGTGCGGCGTTTCCACGCAGCCGTGACAGCCACTGCGAAACGTCGCTTTCGACCGATGACACAACTGAGGAGTACCGGTTCCCCGGCTGAACATGGACGCCATTGGAGTCGAGCGTCACCGGAAGAGAGGCATCCAGTGAGCCAAAGGCAGGCTGGTTGGCAATCGTTCCCAGGATGAGGTAGTCGCGCGCCTTGCTTATGACTGTATTCGGACCAGCGACAGTGACCCGGAGCGCCGGATACTCGGTCTGTGCCCCAAAATGGCTCATCAAATGAAGATAGAGTGCGATTTCGGCGGCAGATGGGACCGTTGGAAGGACGACCGTCGTCTCCGAGAGATCTGCCAACCGTGTGAATGGAAATCCGGCGTTGGCGAACAGCTCAAGATTCGGCATACGCGTCCACGACCCTAATCCGTGAAGATCGAGGGTTGAGTTGCAGAGGATCTCGCCTCTCAGAGCCGCCAGGGCCGGGTTCTGTAGCGCCTGCTGGTTTGCCGGGACGAAATCGAAGTTGAAAAGAACGGTGTTTCCAAACGGGCCAATATCGGCGACCGGAACGAGTATGGTGCGCAGACCATCTTTGAGATCTGCCCCTGGCATTAACGGGATTTCACTCACCAGCATGCCATTTACCACCACCCGCAATGCCGACCCCGGCGCAACCTGGAGGGAGTTATACCGGTAATGAAGACGCATCGAGAGGTTTTGTTTTTCGCCGTAATACACGTCGGGCGGAACGTGGAAGTAAAGGGGGATGGGATTTGAGCCGTCGCTCTCAAGTGCATTTTGGTTTCCGCAGCTTGTCAGTGGCGTTGCCCTGTTGGTTTGGAGCCACCGCGGGGCGTCATCTTCAACCCTGGCCAATGGCAAGGTGAGGTCTGGAATTTGCGCGGTATCGCCGCTCAGCGGAAGGCCACGCTCCGAAGTTGTGGAAGTCGCGCTTCTGGTGAGCGAGAGGGTCCGGGCGACAGTCAGGAGCTGTTCGTCATCTGCGCCGGCGAGCACCAGAACGCTACCATACGGGTCCGATGGGTTAGTCCGGAGCGCGAGCAGCGGGCCCATCCTCGCCGGTATGTGCAACGCATCGGGCAGCAGCGACGGATCGCTTGAGAAGACGATCGCGTTGCCAGCCGGGATTAGTCCGAAGGAAACCACAAAACGGACAGGCTTGGTACTGGCGATAAGTCCGAGCCAGGATCCTACAATCCCTGCAGCTTGCAGCGTTTTTGGGCTGGGCTGCGTAAGAAAGACAAAGGGCACAGTTGTCGTGGTCTGAAGATCGGTGTCGAAAATCGGCAGCGGAACATGATTGAGATTGTTTCCCCAAACAAGGCGGTCGCCATTCACTTCAAGCGTCGAAGCGGGGCTGATGCGGACGAGCACATGAGCCTTCGCCTGATCCTCTTGCTGCAAGACTCCACTCCCGGTGAACTCGAATGTGAGAATGTTGCTCCGAACGAGGTATTCATGCGGTACAGGAACTTCGGTGGTGGTAAAGGCGCCATTGGATCCTAAGCCAGGAACTGGAGGGAGCGATGTAATCGGAATGCCATTGAGAATGACTTTAAGAGAAGTCGTATGTGGGTCGAGACTTTGGTCCATGTTATAGATCAACTTAAGCGCGGCGCGTGTCGGCGCCATGGCGTAAGACATGGTGAAACGAAGTGTGTAATAAGAGTGGGGTCCTCGCATTTCAATTGGATGGAGCAGGCCCATATCCTTCAGATCCAAGACTTGGGGAGCGCCGTTGTTATCATCCGCCGAAAGCGACGGCGCACCGCCAATGGACGCACGGGATGCCAAGTTGCTTGCGCCCGTGGATCGATTCTGGATTTGCTGGTTTGTGGCTGCGGGTGAAACACCGGCTGCCTGGCTCGCTCCGAATGCCTGACTCCAGGCTCCCAGGACAAACACCATCAGAATCGCAGCGGTGGTTGACGCGGGAGGCTTTTCAACTGAGCCTGACTTTTCCGGGATCAGGCTTTTGAGAATCTGGTATATCCCATAGAAGGAAAGTCTGATGACGCGTCCAAGGCTGACGAGCGGACGATCGACTTCCTTGTTTTCAGTTGAGCTGATCCATGCGTCAGCCCGCGAGTAGAGCGCCATGGCCAGTGTCTCCTGTTCGGCGATGGTCGGGACTGAAAAGGCCAAACGAAGTTCGCTGCCTTTTATACCTACGACTGTAGCGCCAATCTCCGCGTTGCCAGCCTGTTCCGGAAAGGCCAGTCTGAAGGTATCGTCGATGGCGAATTGTGCCTCCTGAGCCACTCGGATAGAAGAGCCGCCAATTGACATGTCGATCGACATGCCATCGATTTGGCGGCCGTCCGGAAGATCGATGCGCACGGGGATTCTGGCTTCGATGCGCACGGATTCGCGTCGCTGCTTCTGCTCGTGAGCGACTGCAGCCGCCACGCCGAGAATGACCATGTTGAACAATATCCAGACCAGGTTCATGACGATAGCGCCAGTGTGTTGCTGGCCGGAGACGATCAGTCGATAGGGGACCGCCAGGATACCCAGGAAATTCAGGAAAAGAATCCACTTGGTAGGCGCGGCAATTTTTCTGTCAAACCGGGTTTTGCTTAGAGTACTGCCCTTGCTCGTAACATTGAACTTGCCTAGTTTCGGATTGATCAGGGCAAGTAACGTGGGGGCCAGAATGTAGGGTGCCAACACGGCTTCATATATCTCATTCCAGAATGAATGGCGGTGCCGGCCCTGGATCCTGGAATTGGTGAGACTGGCGAGGACGAGGTGGGGAAGAGCGTAGACGAGAATGGCGACCCAGTACCCAGGAATAATGGTTCTTCCCAGCAGCAGGTAAACGAGCGGAGCACCGAGAAACACAAGCCGGGGCACCGCGTACAGAAAATGCGCCATGGCGTTGAAGTAGCAGAGCCGCTGTGCAAAGGTCATTTTCCAGGCGAACAATGGATTGTCCGTCCGCAAGATCTGTATCATGCCCCGCGCCCAGCGGATGCGCTGTCCTACGTGCGCCGAAAGCGTCTCGGTGGCGAGACCGGCCGCTTGTGGAATGTTGATATACGCGGTGTTGTACCCTTGCTTTTGCATGCGCAGAGACGTGTGCGCGTCTTCTGTTACCGTCTCAGTGGCGATGCCTCCAACCTCATCGAGCGCCGAGCGGCGAAGCAAGGCGCAGGAGCCGCAAAAGAAGGTGGCATTCCAAAAGTCATTGCCGTCCTGCACGATGCCGTAGAACAACTCCCCTTCATTCGGAATGGTCTTGTATTGCAGCAGGTTGCGTTCGAATGGGTCAGGTGAATAAAAGTGGTGCGGGGTTTGCAGCATGCCGAGACGCGGGTCCTTAAGCATCCAGCCAAGCGTCATTTGAAGAAAGCTGCGCGTGGGAACGTGGTCGCAATCGAAGATGGCGACGTAGGGCGAGTTCATGGTGGTCAGCGCGTGGTTGATGTTGCCGGCTTTGGCATGCGCATGTTCCGCACGAGTGATGTAGCCGACGCCTGCGAGGCGAGCAAATTCCAGAAAGTCCTCACGTGTACCGTCGTCCAGAATGTAGACATGCAGCTTTTCCGGCGGGTAGTCGATGTTGATGGCGGCCAGTGCAGTGTAGCGAACCAAAGACAATGGCTCGTTGTAGGTCGGTATCAACAAATCGACATGGGGCCATTGACTATCGTCGCTGGGCAGCAGGATGGGCATTCGCCGCAGCGGCCAAGCGGTCTGCATATATCCCAAAAACATGATCATTACGGTGTAGGCTTCGGCCGATATGAGAATCAGCAGAAAGGCCGTATCGACCCCACCGCGATTGTTGGATTCATCGGAAAAGTAGTCGATGAGAAGGTGGACGCGCCACCAGCCATAGCGAAGCGTCGCGGTCATCGAGATGAGCATCAAGGCCAGCGTGACCACGCGCGAAGAGGAGACCTTGCTCACGGTCAGCCCGACCAGCACGCTGACGCAGCCCAATATCAACTGTTTAGGCCAACTAAGATAGAGGCTAATCAACTGAAAAAGAAGAAATGCTGTTAGGCAAAGCACCAGCATTCGGAAGAGTCGCGTAATGGTGTCGGGCCTATCCGGATAGGTATCCATGTAATCCACATTGTGCACGTATAGTGCGGCGCTCGGCAATTCGGTCCCAAGGCCCAACGAGGCCCGCTTGTCCCAAGGGCCACGTACCACATGTCGCATTTGCTCGTTGGTCTGTACATGGGCTTGAGATGCATGCTGCGGCTCAAGAGACGCGGAGACCGCACTTTCTCGAGATTGGCATTATCCAGTCAATAGGAGGACGTCTGAGCAATTTGGCACACTAACTCCAACACGAGTGAAGGCGCCAATGATGCTAATCGAGTGCAGACAGTGGAAGAGAAGCTCGAGAGCAAGAATCCACTCAAGCGCTTACCTTTGAAGAATTGACATTAACTTGTATCTAATTGCTCATCAAAGTCGCTCGAGAAGATCATCACCGGCGGGAGTCAATCCAGCCCGCAGGAAGCGTTTGCAGGGCATTACGGTCTAAAGGGCTGCGCTTTCAGCCAGGGGCCCACCCAGCATTGGTACAACATCAAGCGGTCAGAGACCTAGAGAAGGCCGTGGGGGTCAAGGACAAACTTCTTGGCTGTTCCTTTGTCGAAAGCGGCATAGCCTTGCGCGGCGTCGCGGAGAGGAAGAATGGTGGCGTTTACGATTTTTGCAATGGGCAGGCGGTCATGCAGGATGGCTTGCATGAGTTGGCGGTTGTACTTCGGCACCGGGGTCTGGCCAGTGTAGAAGCGGTGAGATTTCGCCCAGCCGAGGCCAAAACGCATCTTCAGATTGCCGGTCTTGCCGGCTTCGTCCCTGGCGCCCGGGTCTTCGGTAACGTAGAGACCGGTGATCCCGATCGAACCCGCGGCTCGGACTATGGTCATGAGGGAGTTGAGGACAGTTCCAGTGGCGCGGAACCATCCGTTGCACCATGAAGGCGTATCAGGCCGTTGCGCTGGACGTTATCCAGATCACCCACCCGCGCTACACGTGGGTGAACGAGAACTTCGAGGTTCTGTCGTCTCGCTTTGTGTGGGACAAGAGCGGAAGCACTCCGACGATTGCGGTTGAGCTTGACCTCGCACAGACGGAGAGTCGCCGTCGATTACAAGCCCGACGTGACAAGCATCCTGCGCGACGTGTACCGCTCTATCGAGAGACGGGCAGCTGCATGGACGCTTGAGTCGGTCGACACCAACACCGAAATCGAATTGACCAAGGCCGTCAAGGCCATCCTCATCGGCACCTTCAACGATGCCGCAAGTTCGCTGATCGTCGGAGCTGCTTAATGGCAAAGCGTGAACAGGAAATCCGAACACTTGCAACCAGAGAGTTCAGGGTTGCCACTTCTGAAGACGGAACCCGCACTCTAAGTGGGATCATCCCTTATAACTCCCTGAGTGTGGACTTGGGCGGTTTCACGGAACTCATCGCTCCCGGCGCCTTCGCCGGAGTGCTTGGTCCGGATGCCGACATCCTGTGCTTACGCGATCACAAGCCGGAATTGCTGATGGGTAGAACGAAGAGTAAAACCCTTTCGCTGTCTGATTCCGTGGATGGACTTCGCTTCACATGCAAGCTCCCGAAGACCACGCAGGCGAGTGACCTCGCTGAGTCGGTCGACCGCGGAGATCTGGATGCAACTTCATTCGGGTTTTACACCCTGGACGATAAATGGGCAGCCGACGCAGCCGGCAACGTAGTCCCAATACGTTTACAACTCGCACAGACTTCGATGCGTATCTGGCACAACCGGTCAGATGGTATGGGCACGATCGATCAACAAGGTGCGCTCCCCACAGTTTTCACCGCGGGGGGCGAGCAACTCCTCACGTCCACAATTTTCGTGAAATATCACTACCGAAACATTCCTGGGCAAAATGATCTCCATACCCTCTTGCAAATCATCGTGAGTGCACTACCGAATGGATTTCTGCAAGCACGCTACAACCCATCTCCTAGTATCCACATTTGGAACGTGGGTCCACAGGCGCCCACCCTCGGTGAAGATTTCCGTGCCCGACTCAGCTTCGCAAGACTCTCTGCTCGCTGCCCGTGGAGGCGTCAAGTGATCCCGATGGCGCCTGCGGCCTTCGTCTGGAACGACGGCGCATGGATTCCTCCGCCTCAAGAGGACGCCGGAATCGTGGCTGAGGAAGTGGCATTGGAGCAAGTTGATGAAGCGGCGAATGCTGAAGAGATTCAAGGCGACGAAGAGGTAGAGTAGTCGGGATCAACTTCGAGACGGTTCCGCACAGTGTGCAGCCGACGGCAGCGACCAGTTCGCATTCATCGGCCGTTCGCGCCTTGGCAGTCCGATGCCGTTGTAAGGTGGTTCTCGGCTTGTAAGGTAAAGGTGGGTTTTGTAAGGAAAACGGGGGAACTGTATAGACGCCAGAGAGAGCGGGTCTTGATACGTAAGTCTATGTTTTTGAGCTATTTACCTTAAGACGAGAGGGGGATTCATATCGTCGCATAAGTCATTGTAAATAAATACGATATAAAATTGCATTCAATTAATACACCCAATAATACACCCTTCGAAAATTGGCTGGGGCTTAGCGCTGCTTTGGGGTAGGCACAACAAATGGCCGGAACAGAACGACAAATTGACGTTAACTAATTGATTCCATGAGTGTTGATGGCTACTCAAGGCTCTCATGAGCACTCAAAACACTGGAAAGTGCGCAAGGCCAAAATCTCAGCGCCTCAAGTTTGCGAGCGCGAGGACCCCAGACCTTTGCTTTTCGCGCGTCAGATGTCGCAATAGATCGGGCGCTGCCGTTGCAGGCAGAGGTCTGAGACGGTCCGGCAGCCGCTGCTGTTCGGCAGAAGTCTCTTGCCCATCAATACCGGACAGTTTGTCGCGGCAGAGGTTAATGTGTCATTAGTTCGGACGAAGGTCAAATCGACTCCGCGGTCGGTCATCTCAATAGGAGAGCCCAGATCGATTACCGCTATTTTCAGGGTACTATCTCCCGGAACATTTTCTTGAGGTGGCAGGCTTCTCCAATTCCGAGCGAATCGTGTGGGTTTGATTGTTGTCGATCTTGCGTGATGCGAGAATCCCCTGGCGACATCGGCGCTTTTTGAACCAGTCGCGCTGACCTGCACTCTCATTACCAGCGGTGACGAGATATTGGGACGGGCAGGGCATGAACCACTTGTCGTCAAGATGACGCCCGGAGTTGAATCGGACTGCCTCCCATCTGAGATTGGATTGCTGGGCATGGCCAGATTCTCTGTCGTAATAATTCACCGAATACCTATGCCGCAGTTCCACGGAACGGCAACACCTTGCCGCCTCTCTGAGTGCGCTCCAGAAAATCTGCCCAGTCCTGCATCATCCTGGCGCGTGGCTCCAGATAGAGAGCATGGTTGTATGCCGCGCTCACCGCATTCCGGGGAGCGTGAGCAAGCTGCAACTCGATATGGTCATGCGCGTAGCCCTGCTCATGAAGGATGGTAGACGCCAATCCGCGAAAGCCATGCCCTGTCATGCGGCCTTTATAGCCCATGCGCTTCAATGCTGCCAGAATGGTGTTGTTGCTCATCGGATGGGCCGGGTTGAGGTCGCCGGGGAAAAGCCATTCATTGCTCCCAGTGAATTCGCGCAACATCTCCAGCACTTCCAATGCCTGCCTTGCCAGCGGCACAATGTGCGGCGTCCGCATCTTCATCCGCTCAGTGGGTATGTCCCAGCGGGCATTCTCCAGGTCAAATTCCCCCCACTTGGCTTCGATCAATTCAGTGGTGCGCACAAAGGTCATGGACATCAGCTTCATTGCCAACCGTGTGACCTGCTTTCCCTGATAGACCTCGATGCGTCTGAGCAGGGTTGGCAGCTCTTTGGCATCAATGCGGGCATAGTTGATTTTCGGCGAGGATTTCAGAATGTCGCTGGGGCGAATCTCAGTGGCCGGGTTGCGCTTGGCATATCCGTGGGCGATACCGTATCGAAAAACCTGCCCCGCCGTCTCCAGTGCTCGTTTGGCAATATCTCGCGCGCCGCGATCCTGAATCGCGTTGGCCATCGCAACCAGTTCCGGTGCCTCAATCTCCGCAATGGGCCGCGCACCGAGGCAGGGTAGAATATCGGACGCCATACGCCGCCGGACCGAGTCCACATGCCGTGGGCTCTTCCCCTCCTGCCAATGCTCCAGCCACTGTGTGGTTACGCTCTGGAAGGAGTTCTCGACCGAGATTTTCTCTGCGGTCTTCTCGGCCTTTCGCTGCGCCATCGGGTCAACGCCGGTCGCCAGCAGCTTCCGCGCCTCGGCGTGGCGCTCACGGGCTAGCGCCAGGGGCACATCTGGATATTTGCCGAGGGACATGAGCTTTTCCTTGCCGTCAAACCGATAGGACCAGCGCCACAACTTCCCGCCGGTCGGCTTGACCCAGAGGTAAAGTCCGCCTCCATCGCCCATGCTGTAGGCTTTTTCCGCCGCTTTGGCCCTTTTGATCTCCGTATCGGTCAGTCCGGCCATGCCATTCCTCCTCGTACTGGAAAAGTACACCCACTTCAAAAACAGAATACACCCAAATGTACACCCGCCAGAACACGGCTGCACCTGGATGCCTCTGGACGCAGAAAGACGTAACGCCTAGCATTTGCTAGGATTTACGTCTTTCTATTGGATGTCTTGGAATGTTCTTGGAAGGGTTCCTGGCGGAGAGAGGGGGATTCGAACCCCCGATAGAGCTTTTGACCCTATAACGGTTTAGCAAACCGCCGCCTTCAGCCACTCGGCCATCTCTCCGGGCCTGAGTGGGATTATACCGGAAGTCTGGATTGCCACGCTTTGTAGGCAAAATTTCCTTTCCGCGACACCCTTCCTCCACTGTCGCGAAACCCTCCTCAGAGAGACAGGTGCCCGACGGTGCCCACTTAATCAACTGGACGAAAAGACACGACTCAGCAGCACGCGCGGGCACGGTGCTGCCGCCCGAAGGAACCATGCGGTTGCACTCGCAGAAACGACACTGCGGCCAGGTCATCTCTCGCATTCTGCGGGACCGTTTACGCTCGCGCGGCACTGTGCCCCGTCTGACGTCATTTCCTGGCTGCATTTCCCGCTTTGTGCAACGACAAAATGTTGGTAGATTCACAATCATGCGTTTCAGTTCCGCCCTCACCGGCCGGAAGATGCGGTTTATTCCGCTGGTCGCCGCCACGTTCTTTATGGTGTCAGGCGGCCCCTACGCCATTGAGGACATCCTGGGCGGGGCCGGCTTTTCCCGCGCCATCATTATCCTTGTGCTGCTGCCCTTCCTGTGGAGCCTTCCCGCAGCGCTCATGATCGGCGAACTGGCCAGCGCCATCCCCGCCGAGGGCGGCTTTTACATCTGGGTGCGCCGCGCGATGGGTCCCTTCTGGGGCTACCAGGAGGGATGGCTCTCGCTGTCTGCCAGCGTCTTCGACATGGCCATCTATCCCGCCTTCGTGGTGAGCTACCTGGGCAGATTCAATCCCTCGCTCACCGAGGGTTGGCATGGCTACGCCTGGTCGCTGGCGGTGGTGGCGCTGTGTTGCGCGTGGAACCTGCGCGGCGCTCCGGCCGTGGGCAACGATTCCGTGTGGATGTCTGCCCTTCTGCTGGCGCCGTTTGTCGTGTTTGTCGCGCTGGGCTTCTGGCATGGGTTTACGCTGCACCCGGCCGTGCAGTGGAGCGGCCCGGCATCGGAGTCGGCTCTCTCCACCGCCATCCTCGTGGCCATGTGGAACTACATGGGATGGGACAACGCCTCCACAGTGGCGCAGGAGGTCGAAAATCCGCAGCGCGCCTATCCCCGTGCCATGGTCGCGTGCACCGCGCTCGTGTCGTTCACCTACATCCTTCCGCTGGCCGCGGTTGCGGTTGCGGGCGTGTCGGTGGAGAGCTTCAAGACCGGCGACTGGATGACCGCAGCGACCACCCTCGGCGGACCGCTGCTGGGGTTGGCTGTGGCTGCCGGAGGCGTGATTACGGGCGTGGGCATGTTCAACGCCCTGGTGATGAGTTACACCCGGCTGCCCATGGCCATGGCGGAAGACGGCATGCTGCCTGCCGTGATTGCACGCCGCAATAGCCGCAGCGTGCCGTGGGTGAGCGTGCTGCTATGCGGGCTGGCGTGGGCGCTCGCACTCAAGCTGCCGTTTGAAAAGCTGATCACCGTCGACCTGGTTTTATATGGATCGAGCCTGCTGCTGGAGTTCGTCGCGCTGGTCATTCTCCGGGTTCGGGAGCCGGAACTCCCGAGGCCTTTCAAAGCCGGGAATCTCGCCTTTGCCTGCGGTCTGGGGGTGGGACCGGCCGTGCTCATCGGCTATGCGCTCTATGCCTCGCGCGCTGAAGAAGTGAGGCTGGGCCACAACTCCGTTTCCGCGCTGCTTTTTTCGCTGTGCGTCGGACTACTGGGGCCGGTACTCTACTGGCTTACGGCCGCTCCGCGAGCACGCAGACTGGCGGCTGCCTCAGCTGCCGACTGATCCCCATGAAGATACAAAAAAAGCGGTGAGCCTTCCAACTCACCGCCTTTTCGCCGCAGCGCCTTACTGCTGGACCGGAGCTTCAAGGTTTACCCTGTCGGCAATTTCGGTCAGCACCGCGTCCGCGTTCTCTTCTTCCGCTTCAATCGACTCCAGCAGGGCCGCGTCCTCATCCAAGCCGAGGATTTCAGCCCAGCGCCGCAGCGTTCCGTACACTGCGATCTCGTGGTGTTCCACTTGTTGCGCCGCACCAATCAGTGCAATGTCGCGCACTGAGGGATCGGTCGCATCCTTGATGGCGTCAGAGGCTTCCGCGGTCAGTCCGTTGATCACCTTGCAGGTCTCGGTCGCCGCTTCGCCGATGTGTGATCGAAGAATACTTTCCACCGTTGAAACGTGTCCTTGCGTCTCGTCAAGGTGAACGCTGAAAGCATCGGAAAGCTCAGGATCAGTGGAGTTTTCGATCAGATCAGGCAATGCCGCGGCGATCTTCTGCTCCATGTCGAGAGCCTTCTTCAAGTTGCTAATGTAGAGGGTGCGTAAATCTTCAATGTGCGCTGAGAACAGTTTCATGCAGTTTCCTCCCGATGTTTCGTGGTGTTATTTCGCCGGGCGGGGCTCGACGGTTGAATTGGGCATGGGACCGGCAACTGCGGCCCAGGGAACGTCGCTCATGAATCGCGATCCGCTGAATTTCTCTTTCGGATCTTCCCCGAAGTTTCCGGGACTTACTATTCTCTGAGGTTTCCGCGACTTACTTTCCTTTATGGACGCCTGGGTTCCGCCGCTCTATCTTCGAGATAACTTCAGGGCGCTCGCCGTCCAGCTACTAGGAGAGGCAATCCTTGTATGAGGTTGCTCCGCGTTTGTAATTGCTGGTCGGGCGCGACATGGAGTCGCGTCGTGGAGTTGAAAGGCCGTCTGTCGCACGGCCGGAGGCATCGGGCCTTGCCGATCTATGACTACTGACAACTGAAGACCGACCCCTGTATTCTTTCTCAGTTGTTTACGGAGCCCTTTTATGTCGATTCTGCGCAGCCTTGATTCTCTCGCCCGGCCCCTGCTGGCCGCGGCCGTGCTCTCCACCGTTCTTGCCGCGCCGGCTCTGCTGGCGGCCCAGCAGCCTTACCACGTCATCGACCACTGGAAGCTCGGCGGCGACGGCGGCTGGGACTATCTGCTTGCAGACTCCGGCGCCCACCGCCTCTACATCACCCACGGCCCCCGCGTCGAGGTTCTCGACTCCCAGACCGGCAAGCCCGTCGGCGCCATCACCGGTCTGCGCGGCACCCACGGCATCGCGCTCGATAACGGCGGCAAGTTCGGCTACATCTCCGACGGTGGCGGCAACGCAGTGGTCGTTATTGATCGCTCCACGCTGGCCACGGCAGCCACCATCCCCGTCGGAACCAATCCCGACGGCATTGTCTTTGAGCCGGCCACGCAAACCGTCTGGGCGTTCAACGGCCGCAGCAAGGATGCCAGCGTCATCGACGCCGCCACCCGCAAAGTGGTCGCCACCATCCCTCTTCCTGGAAAGCCCGAGTTTCCCGCCGTCGACGGCCACGGCACCGTCTTTGTCAACATCGAGGACAAGAACGAGATCGTACGCCTCGACGCCCACGCCAAGAAGGTCACAGCCGAGTGGCCCATCTCCTGCGACTCGCCCTCCGGCCTGGCCTTTGATGTGGCCGGCGGCCGCCTCTTCTCTGTCTGCGACGGCAAGAAGATGGCGGTGACCGATGCCAACACCGGCAAGTCCATCGCCACCCCCGCCATCGGCGACGGCCCCGACGCTGCCAACTACGATCCAGCCCACAAGCTGGTCTTCGCCTCCTGCGGTGAGGGAGTTCTCTCCGTGCTCAACGCTGGCGCCGCCGGCTACCCGACGCTTGAAACCCTGCCCACTCAACGCGGCGCCCGCACCATGACCTACGACCCCGCCACCGACCGCATTTACATGGTCAGCGCGGAGTTTGGGCCGCGCCCCGAGCTGACAGCCGCCAACCCGCATCCACGTCCAGCCATCACTTCCGGCAGCTTCACGGTCATCGTGGTTGGCCGCTAAGGTGGAAGCTCTGTCATCCTGAACGTGGTGAGGGATCTGCTTCTCGTCCATTACCGCGCAACAAAGCTCCATGCCCCATCCTTTCGGTCCGCGGCGGCGGAGAAAGGATGGGAGCCGGGACTCTCAATCCTCCGACAGATAAGCCCTGATCCTTGAGAACATGAAAATCGTCATCGGAATCATCGCCGTCGTTCTAGTAGTCGCTTCGTTCTTTGCCGACTACAAATGGCGTCAATGGATGGCCGCCCGCCGCCGCGACCGCCAATAGCCGCGCAACGTTTTCCGCGTATTCCCGTTACAATCAGCAGTAGGGAGCCGTCCAACAACTATGTTTCGTCTCGTAGCCCTTGCCCTTCGTCTCTCCGCACGCCGTCCCTCCGGGCTGTCCGCCTTGTCCGTTCTGGCGCTGGCCGCCGCGCTCGTCCTGGCCCCGGCCCTTCACGCCCAGTTCGTTCCGCCCGCGCCCGGGACCCAGGTGCACGACCCCGCCGCGCTGAAGCCGCCCGCGGGAGCCCGCGTCGCTATCGTTGAATTTGAAGACATGGAATGTCCCGACTGCGGCCGCGCCAACCCCCTGCTCAAAGAAGCGGCGGCCAAGTACAAGATTCCGTGGGTCCGCCACGACTTCCCGCTCCCCATGCACGCCTGGAGCTTCAACGCCGCCGTCAACGCCCGCTGGTTCGACACCAAAAGCAAGGCCATGGGCGACGAATACCGCGATGAAGTCTTCGCCAGCCAGATATCCATCACCACGCCCCAGATGCTGGCCCAGTTCACTGAGAAGTTTGCGCAGAGCCACAACGTCGCCCTGCCCTTCGCCATCGATCCGCAAGGCAAGCTGGCCGCCGAGGTCAAGACCGACTACGCCCTCGGCCAGCGCATCGGCATTGAGCACACGCCCACCATCTGGGTGGTCACCGCCAACAGCAAAGGCGCGCCCTTTGTCGAAGTCGTCGACCGCACCAAGCTTTTTCAGCTCATCGACCAGGCCCTCGCCGACACCAAGTCCGTCGCGCCTGCCAAAACTGCGCATAAGTAGCGGCCACTAAGATCGCGTCGAGTTGCACCATCCTTCAGGGAGCGGCCTAGACCCAATGTACCCTTGGTTTGTTGCAAATTTCCGGGCCCGCACGGCCCGCGTCCCCAGCGGGCGCCGATTCCGGACGTTCGCATGTGCCGCGCTCCTGGTTGCGGCCGCCTGCGCGCAGGCGCAGTTTGCCACTCCGCCGGGCGGCACGCAGATCCGCGACAGCGCCGCACTCAAGCCGCCGCCGGGCTCCCGCGTGGCCATCGTCGAGTTCGCTGACCTGCAGTGCCCGGCGTGTGCGCACGCCAACCCCGCGGTCAAGGCGGCGGTGGCAAAATACAAGATTCCCTGGATACGCCACGACTTCCTGATCCCCTACCACAACTGGAGCCGGGACGCGGCCGTGAATGCGCGCTGGTTTGACCTGAAGAGCACGGCCCTCGGCAACGATTACCGCGACCAGGTCTTCGCCGCCCAGGCCGTTATCTACAACCCCATGCTTCTGCATCAGTTCACCGCCCAGTTTGCGCAGGCCAACGGCGTTGTGTTGCCACCCGATGTCGATCCGCAAGGCAAGCTCAATGCGGAGGTCCAGGCCGACAGCGAACTCGCGAAGCGCACCGGTATTGTCCACACGCCGACGGTGTTTGTGGTGACTGCGAATAGCAAAGGTGCGCCTTTTATTGAGGTTTTGCGGCCTGAGGACCAGCTCGACCAGATTCTCGGCCAAGCCGTCGCCGATACTACCCCTGCCAAGCCCGCCAAAGTGGTGAAGGCGGCCAAAGTATTGCACCAATAGTGTTGCGTTTTTGAACATGTATCCGATAGATAACTTATTGATTATAAAATACTTAATAGCAAATAAAGCGAATAAACACCGGAGGGAGGGGGGAGGGGGTCCTTTTGGTGGGTACGAACCTTGCCGCTTCTGCTCCATTTTCGATTGTGCGCCCGCGGAGGGCTATTCTCTGCAATGGGCCTAGCAGGATGGAGTGCCTGTGGCCTAATCCGCGCTTTGGATTTGTACCAGCACCGGCGTCTCGGACGGTTGAGCGCCCGGCGAAATCGTGCTCGTCTGCGGAGCGCGCCAGTGGTCGATATAGCTGATCCGGTGGACACAGCCGATGGTGCAGTTGGGCGCGCAGCTCTTGGCCGTTAGAAACTCCCGCTTCACGTCGGCGGTGGTGTATTCGGCCAGCGGCACGCCCGGATACCCGCGCTGCTGCGAGCAGTAGTGGACCAGCCCGTCCTCGCAGATATACAGATACCGCGATCCCGCCCGGCACCGCCAGTCGTTCGGCTGCCCCTGCGCAATCGCCTCCTGAAACTTGTCGAACTGCGCGTAGTTGGTCTTCTTCCGGTTGGTCATTTCGAAGTAGACCTTGGCCTCGTCCTCTTTGAGGGGCTTGAGTTGGCCGCTGCCGTCGTGGATGATGCCGATGGTCGATTCGAAGCCCAGTTCGAGAGCCCGCTTGCCGATGACGAGCGCGTCGTTGGGGTCTTTGAAGCCGCCGCCGACGACCGAATTGATGTTGACGTGGAACTCGGCGTACTCGGCCAGCATCTCAAGCTTCTTGTCGAGCACTTTCAGGCTCTTCTTCGACACTTCGTCGGGCACCAGGTTGTCGATCGAGATCTGCATGTGGTCAAGGCCGGCAGCGTTGAGCCGCTCTATCCTCTCCACATTCAACAGATAGCCGTTGGTAATCATCCCGGCAATGGCCCCGGTGCGCCGCATGCGCCGGATAATATCGTCGAGCTGCGGGTGGGTGAGCGGCTCGCCGCCGGAGATGCCGATCATGGCCGTGCCCAGCCGTCCGAGGTGGTCGATGCGGCGGATCATTTCGTCCAGCGGGACCGGTTCTGAAACCTTGTCGTACTCGTTGCAGTAGGCACAGCTCAGGTTGCAGAAGCGCGCGGGGACGATCTGGGCCAGCACCGGATGCCCGGTGGAGGCCAGCGCCCGGCCTACCATGGCCAGCTCGCGCGCCTTCCGCGTCGCCGCCAACCACCGCCCTCGTGCTGTTGATCTCCGGGGAATAGCCATCTTTACTATTGAAACATAATCGCACGCAGTGGTGGTTTGCTAGGCCAATTGGTCTATCCTGTTGCGATGGTCCGATTTAATCCGTTTTGTCCTGGTGGCCTTGTTCCGCCGGGAGCCTTCACGGGAAGAGTAGAGGAATCGAAGGCGCTCGAGCGAATGCTGTTCAATACGCAGCACGGGAACCCTCAGCACTTCCTTCTGCATGGCGAGCGAGGCATCGGCAAATCATCTCTGTCTTATATGCATGAGTTCGCCGCTTCGGGGCAGATTCAGCCTTGGGAGGGCGAACGTTTCAACTTCTTAACGGTGAGTTTGCTTCTGGAACCGTCCGACACGTACATCAGTATTATCCGAAAACTTGGAAGCACGCTTCGGCGGAGTTTGGCCAATCACAACAAGCTTGAGGCCAGAGCGAAGGAGGTGTGGGACTTCTTGACGCGTTGGGAGGTCATGGGCGTCAAATATCGTGAGCTTGACGCGGCGGTTTCGCCTTCCGAACTGCTCGATGAATTGGCTGAGTCTTACTCCACTGCCTGTTCGAGGATTTCGGATACACTGGCTGGCATCCTAGTTTTGATCGACGAGGCGGATAAGCCGCCAGCCACTGCCAATCTGGGTGCCCTATTAAAAGGGCTAACTGAACGATTAACACGAACGACTCCTAACACTATCTGTTTCGGACTGGCAGGCATCAGTTCAGTTATTGACACAATTCGCCAAAGTCACGAGTCTGCCCTTCGTCTTTTCACAAGTTTTGACTTGAGGCCCCTGTCTCGAGAGGAAAGTGTAGAGGTAATCCGAAATGGGTTGAATAAGAGTCGCGAGAAGACTTCTTTGAAGATCAGGATCTCGCCCGAGGCGGAGCAATTCATCGCGCTGTATTCGGAAGGATATCCGCACTTCATCCAACAGTTCGCATATTGCGCATTTGAAGCTGATAAAGACAACGACATTGACCTAGACGACGTCAAGCGTGGTGCCTGGGGGGAACACGGTGCGTTCCAGCAGCTCGGTACGAAGTATTTCCAAGGCTTGTACTTCGACCGAATTGGATCCGACGACTATCGCCAAGTGCTTCGGTACATGTCTGAACATTTAGATGGGTGGGTTAGCAAAGAGGACATCCGATCCCATGCAAAACTAAAGCCCTCAACGCTCAACAACGCAATAAAGGCGTTGAGGGACCGACAAATAATCGTTCCACAGCCAGGACAGCGAGGTATGTATCGTCTCCCTACAAAATCTTTCGCAGCCTGGATTCGGGCATTCACAAACTTCCCAGGCTCTCCAAATTTGGAATAGGAACACGGCGGGGTGGCGCCAGTTTCACGTGGGTCGCCGCAGGCCGATGTCTCCCGTTTAAGACATCGGAGGGAACCCTTAATCTATCTACCCGATCCGGTCCTGCGTTCCGCTTCCATCAGGTTGGTCAGGATGTCGTTGATGCGGGTGAGGTGGCCTTCGCCTTTTGAGCGCAGCCACTCCAGCACCTGCGGGTCAAGCCGCACGCTCACGGCGACCTTCTTTCGTGCGCCGCGCAGCCGTACCAGGTGCGAAAGCTGCTCCTCGGTCAGGCGCGGAATGTCTTCGTATTCCTCCGCAGGCAACTGCCGCCCTGCAGACTGCGCTTCGCTGGCATCGCGAAGTGCCTGCTTCTCCGCCTCAGTCCACTGCCTGTTCCTGATATCTTCTGAGCTCATGCTTGTCAGCCCGGCGGGCGCTGACGATGCGGATGATTTGTTCGCCATCTCGGTCCTCCTTGTATGCATGTACCACCAGCAAAACGGCTGCGATTGTGGCCTCGATTGAAACCGCCCGGAGCGCGTGACGTCGCTGCTCGCCG
>PLXP01000035.1 GCA_003151435.1 Acidobacteriaceae bacterium | reverse complement strand
GCTTTCACGAATAATGCGGGCTAGTGCTAATACTGTTCACTTAAGTATTCTGATGACTTCACGGATATTGATCTTGGGCAGCGGCTTGAGATGTCGGGGACGGAGCGGGAAATTGCTCATCTTGCGCTTGACGCCGCGGAAATTGCGGCGGTTGCGGCTGGACACGACGCGTTCTTCAAGTATCTCGTCGAGGATCGCCTTATGAAAGGCCCTCTTCTGCTGAGGGGGGAATAGCGCCGTAGACAGCCATTTTGCGGCGGATCACGCGCACGGCATGGAGGAACGAGAGCCGGTCTGGATCCTCGTCGGCTTTTAATGCGGCCTCGTGCATCAAGCCGCGGATGGCGAAGTGGGCCATCATCAGGCCATAAAATTCCTGGCGCACCAGATCGGGTGTTTTGCTGCGCAGCACGATCTGGGCGCCGCGCAGGTGGGTCTTGAGTTCGTCGAACGCGGTTTCTATCTCCCAGCGCTCGTGATAGAGAGCCGCCAACTCGCCGGCTGGGGCCTTGCCGGAATCAAGGATGGTGGTTGCCAACCGATAGATCGGCTCAGCACCTTCGATCCCCTCAAGGCGGTAATCGATCACCCGCAGGACGACGCCGTTGGTTTTCTGCCGCCAGTCTCGCAGCGAAGGATACACTTGGCTCAAATAGGAACCATCGGGCAGGCGCTTTTCGCAGGCCATGCGCATGTTCTTCTTCATCCTCCAGAGCAGGTCCGCGCCTGTGCTCTGCGCCTGCTGCCACAACTCGAAGCCGAAGAAATTTCGGTCAGCCAGGCAAAGCATGTTGCTTTTCAGGCGTGGAAGCACCGCTTTGGCCAGCGTGATTTCGCCCGTCCGGTAACCATCCATCTGGCTGCCAAACAGCACGTGCGTGCCATTCTCCACCAGGGATACGAAACGAATCTGCGGATAAGCACTCGAACCGCGGCTGGCTCCGGGGCGAGAGAATGCATCTTCGTTGGCCTTCTCGTCGGCCACGTCGAACGTGCTGCCATCCAGACTCACCAGCCGCCAATTCCGATACCAAGCCCCTCGCGTACTACGTACCGCCACGGGCTTGACCAACTCATCGTGCAACTGTCGCAGAGGCTCCCAACCCAGCCGCGTGCGGGCCTGGGAGATACCCGATTTGCCTGCCACTCGCACGCCAATCGATGGATCGCGCAGCCACTGGACTCCTTCCAGCAGACAACGCAACACCTCGCGGTAGGACGACTGCATGTACAGCGCCAGAGCGATGACGTAATAGACAACAACCTGCGCCGGCAGATCGCGCTGGCGAACGCTGGCCGTTCCCGTCTTGGAAAGCACCGAACCAATGCTGGAAACAGGGAATGTCTTGNNCTCATACAGAATGCCACAAATCTCGTTAAGTGAACAGTATTACGCCTAGCCTGGATTATTCATGAAATTCGTGGTCAAAATGCGTAGAACCCGGCCAGGACGGACACTTGAACCATATTTTGCTCTGGTTGCAGAGTGTCACTCTGGCATGGATGTTAGCGGAACTCGGGGTATCCGTATTTGCAGCCGTGACCGCTCGCAGTCCGGCGATGATGGCCTTCGGTTCCGACAGTCTCGTGGAGCTACTTTCAGCCGGTGTCGTGCTCCTGCAGTGGATCCCGAAGATGTCGATCTCGGAACGCAAGGCAAACCGTGCGTCCGCTGTCTTGCTCTTCGTGCTCGCCTTTGCGGTTGGGCTGATTTCCCTGGGGTCGTTGGTCCTTCGCTTGCAGCCTGAGATAAGTCGCTCAGGTATCGGAATCACAATTGCTGCGCTCATCGCAATGCCGACCCTGGCCTATCTCAAGCGTCGCGAGGCTCGCCTCAGCAAAAATGTAGCCTTGGCCGCTGATGCAGTCCAATCCGCCACCTGCGCCTACATTGCGCTCATCACACTGGCTGGCCTCGCGGTAAATGCAGCCTTCCACATCCCGTGGTTCGATTCGCTTGCCGCTTTAGTGGCAATTCCAATTCTCATTAAAGAAGGCAGACAAGCTTGGCAAGGCCACGAGTGTGGGTGCTGCTGAGGTTGTTGTCGGGTCAGACAGACAGGAAGTAGCTCCATTTTGGAGGCACTTCTCGTTTTGCGGTTGTTTGCCGGAACCGGGAGTTTCCCCCGATGCCTCGATGAGTGCCTGGCGATTTAGCGATCGCCCAGATGGAATGTACCAGGCTGCGTTGTGCTGCTCTCAAGCCAAGGACGGGCTATCTGGCGACGCTTCCGCCGATTCGCTCAAGGCAATGGGCATAAGAAGCGGCCATCCCTTGCGCAGCACAAAGGCCAGCCACGCTCCGGCGATTTGCGAAGTGACGGTGGCAGCTACAACGAGGGTCGTGTAGAACTTCGAACTGATGATGCCGGCGTCGAAGACGACACTAGCCAGCACGATGCCCGGGCCTCCGCGCGCGTTCGTGGTAATGGCAAGATTGACCAAGTCCAATCCGCGAAATCCCGCAAAGCGCGCGGCAAGCGAAACGGAAAATACCTTCAGGCCCAGCCAGTAAACGAAATCCAGAACATTGCCCTAGTGTTTGGCACCCTCAATGAAGCGGGCCGCAAATGGCAAGCGTCCGATGATTGCATTGCCGAGAACGACTCCGGCGAGTATTTCGCCCACGACCTTCGGCTGCCTCATCTTTACGAACAGCCAGCCCAGCAACTGGGCAAGACCAACCAAAAGCAGGAGTAGAAAGAGAACCTGGGCCAGCTCCGAATTTGTCATCTATTTATGCACTGGACAGGTTGGATGCCATTCTCCCTGGATTCGTCTTCCCGGTCACCGTCCCGTGGAGACTGACGGCGGGATTCGGTGCTGTCGTTGGTTGCGACTGGGCGAAAGGAAACGAACCGCGCTGGCCCTCGAATGACGGCAACAGGCCAATCGGCATCTCCACCGTCGGCCGCCCCGAAAATGCACACAGGCGATTTGTCGTTAGTGAACATAAAGAGCAGACGTTGCCGCTCGCGTCTCCCCCACTTAAGATGCGGCCTGGCTACATTTTGTGGGACCAACCGGGCATAGGAGCTTGCGTCGCGATCTCTTTCAAAATAAGGGGCATGGACGCTGGTAGGCTCTCTTTGTAAACGGCGAGTCGTGGCGCTCACGACAGAAAACCGGAAATCGAAGTTTGCAAGAAATCGGGCTCGTCCCCGGGAGCCGAACGGCACGGCACGGTTACCAGCCAAGACCTGAGGAGCCTGCCGCCGACGAATGCAGGTTTCTCGGTATGCACTCGATTTTGAAACTTTTGCATTGAGTGAATTGCAGACCCTCCGATACGAGGGCACGGGCACGTTTGAGAAGATGTTGCATTTCTCCCCATCAACGACCCTCACCGCGCACGATATTCAGGATCGTCGGCGTTGCCCGAAACTCGGCCCCGTTCATCGTCACCGCCAGCCCCGTGATCGAATCGCACTGCAGTCGTCCCACATGTACGGAGCACCTTTCGAGTTCTCCGGAACGTGATCGCGAAGTCGGTGCCTCCTCGACGAATGTCTTAAATCCGGGATCGCCATCGGCAGCCAACAGGCCGGACCGCCGGTGGCCGCGATCCTCTCCGTAGTTGAAAGCTGCAGTCGGCTCAGGATCCCGATCCGCGACTGCCGCCAGGACTTGCCAGCAGGCCCTTTCAGGAAGTCGTCGACGGCCAAGGGGACCACAAAACACTCCCGCTGATCTGTAGGTGTTTTGCGAGGCCAACCCAGCTTACTTGCCAAGGGACATGATCATCACTGGAAACTAATACATACAGCCGTTGGAACCCTGTTCGGGCAGGGCCAGAAGCCCAGCGGAAATCGACAAAACCGGAATTTGCGTTTTGCAGAATCTCAGGGTTCTCTGAGGCGTCAAGCTGCCGAGAACACCTCACAGATCCACGGAATTGGATAAATGCGGACATGGTGGGCAAGCGGGGCCGGGTTCGCGCGGTGGCCGTTCCAATGAGCGTCAAAGCCGCCGTCGACGAATGGACATCGCCGCCATCACTTGGGGTACGTGCTCCGTCCCATCAACAAGGGAGGGGGATTCTTGCCGGTGTCCCTGAACGGCTGGGCAGTGTGGAGCATCGTCATCGGCATCGAGCATTTTGGACCCCACGATCTGCGCCTCCCAGTGGCATGGCTTTGCCAGAAGGAAGGCGGAGACGTAGGGCGATCAAGCAGATCCTGGGCCATGCCTCGATCTTGACCACCGACCTGTACCTCAGAAGCGGACAGGAAATTGCTGCGGCAGTGAACGACAACGTAGGTATTTGGATAGCCAATCATTCACAACTGCGGGGGATGACCCACGATAATCAGGTATTTCGTGGGTTATCCAGCCGCCAGGCACTGAATTCCCCCATCTATGAGCGCCGGAGTAAAAATAGACCACATCGCGCCGCGTTAGCGGCGTGACGTGGCGGAGTAAAAGTAGACCAGCCGCCGCATTCTCGTTCCAGGGGTGACGAACAAGGTTCGGCGCCGTTGAGTGACGTGTGTTTCCGTGGGACACCGGAGGCATGTACACAGTGGAACTGTATGCAAGGGTACGGCGGGCAGTTCATGTGGAGGGACGGAGCCAGCGGGAAGTGGCACGGGAGTTCGGGCTGGCCCGCAAAACCGTGCGGAAGATGCTGGCGTATCCAGCGCCGCCCGGGTATCAGCGGCAGAAGCCGATTCGGCGCCCGAAGCTGGGACGATGGCAGGCTGCCATCGACGCCCTTTTGGAAGAGGACAAGAGCCGGCCACGAAGGCAGCGGCACGCCGGACAAGCCGCCGATCACGATGGCGATCAGGCTGGCTTGGCGACGGTTCCGGTGAAGAGGGTTTGCAGGGATCAGAACCCGGTGTCAAAAGGCGAGCCGCTCTGTGCGAATGCGACAGTGGGAAGCGCTACAAAGAACGGCACGACGGCGATGCCAACTTGATTGACGAGAATGTGGGCAGGACTAGTCCGGCGATGCGCTCTCTGCCGGATGGGAGGAATAAACAGGGCGTACATCGGCACCTCCAGCGGCCTTTTTAGGCCGCGCTATACCGACACTCTGCCCCGGAATGCACTCCAGCGTCTAATGGCAAATGCGCTTGAAGTGATGACAGCGCGGCATTACGAAGCACTCACGTACCGTCGCGGGGGTTGGGAGCATTGGTGCTTCAGGCTTCAGGTATCGCCTGGTTCTTCACAGCTTGAGCGCGACTTAAGGTCGCGGCTTGTCTGTTTGGCTTGCATCGCAGCCATGAATCCGCCCGCCTGGGCGATTTGCCCATCATGCACTTTATTGTTCAGGAAGATCGCATCAGAAGCCAGATCAGCTTCGAGATTCCTACGCGCTGCCGCTGCCTCCACATTTCGGGCACTCGATTTCGCCATGCCCGTGGCAGCGAGGGCAATTCATGGCGATGACTGCGAGCGTTATTTCAGATCCGCTTCCGTTGCAGCGGGAACAGCTAACCATTCCGCCACCATGACATCTCGGCATCTAACGGCCATTTCCACGGCTCCGCGAATCCCTCTCGTCACGTCCGATAGACTCTAAGACCGATCCGCAAATCTGAATGTTGAACCTCAATTTGCTTCATTGCACGTTAAAGGAGACCCAGCCAGAAGGCTGACTGTCAGCATTTACGACCCTCACCTTCCAAGTTCCTTTGGTTCCGCCATTGTTAAGGTTGTAGACCCACTCGGTCGGGATCACTGCAACAATTCGCTCTGGATGAGAGTTGCTCGAATATTGGATGTTGTTGGGATCGAGGAACTGAAGTTGTCCACCGCTTGTTGAGAAGTTGTAGCCATACACATAAAAAGTGGTAAGTGCCGTCGTTGACGCCGTCATTGTCGTCGGATAAACGTGGTCGATTGACGGTACAGCTGCGCTTACTGTGAAACCGTGAGGCACCGCGATTCCGCCGTCTGGGTTCTTCACATCCACTGCCCAGGTTCCGGTCTGATTCAATGTCGGGGAGACCTGGATCGCTATCGCGGTGACGGAACTCGGCGTCACCCAGACCGTGGCACCCACAGGAGGTGTGAACGTGACTTGAGCGC
>PLXP01000052.1 GCA_003151435.1 Acidobacteriaceae bacterium | reverse complement strand
ATGCGCTGCCCCTTCTCCAGCAGCAGCAACATGCCGTAATACGCCTCCGGCGACCCCAGGCCGTAGATGCAGCTGACCGAGCTGACGATGATGGAGTCGCGCCGCTCAAACAGGCTGCGCGTGGCCGACAGACGCAGCTTGTCCAGCTCCTCATTGATGGTGGCTTCCTTCTCGATGTAGAGGTCCCCGGCGGGGATATAGGCTTCCGGCTGGTAGTAGTCGTAATAGCTGACGAAGTACTCCACCGCGTTGCTGGGGAAGAAGTGCTTGAACTCGTGATAAAGCTGCGCGGCCAGCGTCTTGTTGTGCGCCAGGATGAGGGCTGGCCGGTTCGACAGCTCGATGACCTTCGCCATGGTAAAGGTCTTGCCGGAGCCGGTGACGCCCAGCAGCACCTGATGCTGTTCGCCGGCCGCCAGGCCAGACATTAATTCTTCAATGGCGCGGGGCTGATCTCCGCGGGGTGTGTAAGGGGTGACCAGCTGAAAGTCCATTCAGGAATTATACCTGAATAGCGAATATGAGGCGAAGATTTATGGCGCTTGCCCATTGATCGCCAGCACGCAAGGTCGAAGGAATTCACGTGCCGGCCCTGTCGTCGTGGACTACAATTCCAGCACAACTGCGCTTGAAAATCGGAACCCCTCTAAGTCTGGAGCGGCCTTCTGGAGCAAGGCGGAAAGGTGTGCGGGTGCCGACAGCTAATCTTATTGGCGGGTGGTTGGGCATGTTAGCCGGTGTGCTTTCCGGGGCGTGCATTGGCCTGTTCTTTCACCAGGATGAATGGATGGGTGGCTACGCATCGTACCGCCGCAGGCTGACGCGGCTGGGCCATATCTCGTTCTTCGGGCTGGGCTTCGTAAATCTGATTTTTGCAGCGACGGCGAGTCAGCTTTTCCTTACTCATGCCTATTCGGCAGTTGCATCGGATGCGCTGATCGTCGGCGCGATCACGATGCCGGCGTGTTGCTTCCTGTCTGCATGGCGCAAGCCCTTTAGGCACCTTTTTCCCATCCCTGTGCTGGCTGTGACCGTCGGCATTCTCGCAATCCTGATGGGATGGTGGCGTCGATGAGACTTGGCTTGATTGCGATGAGCGGAGTCAGGGCGCATAACCCTGAACTTACCGCGCTGGGACTTACTCTGCCTGGCTTTGTCGAGCGCAATCGAGTGATCGCCTCTCTGCCAAGCCTGGGCTTGCTGACGCTGGCTGGGCTAACTCCGCCGGAGATTGACTTACGGTATCTCGAGGTTCCGGATATCAAGAACGTATCCGGCGTTCCGGAAGAGTTCGATGTTGTCGCTATCTCCAGCTTTTCAGCCCAGATCGGAGAAGCATACTTATTGGCGGATCGGTATCGCGCGCAGGGAACGAAAGTGATCCTGGGAGGGCTCCACGTAACTGCCGTGCCCGATGAAGCGCGCGCTCATGCGGATGCCATCGTGATCGGCGAAGGCGAACCTGTGTGGCCGGCCATCATGGCCGACATTCTCGGTGTTGGGCGATCCCTTCAGCCAACGTATGATGCGCGCACGCAGCCTTTTGACTTCGCCAACTCTCCCATGCCGCGCTTTGATCTTCTCGATATCGAACGCTACAACCGACTGACGGTGCAAACGCAAAGAGGCTGTCCATTTCGCTGCGAATTCTGCGCCGCGTCGATCCGGATATCACCGACGTACAAAGTCAAGCCCGTTGATCGTGTCATCGCTGAGGTGCAGAGCATCAAGTCCTTATGGAAGCGCCCTTTCATCGAGTTCGCCGACGACAACACGTTTGTCAACAAGGCGCACTCGAAGGAACTCATGCGCGCCCTCGCCTCTGAAAACGTGCGCTGGTTTACAGAGACCGATCTCTCCGTTGCGGAAGATGTGGAGTTGCTAGAAATGATGCGGGACGCGGGCTGCGCGGAGATTCTTATCGGGTTCGAGAGCACAACCTTCTCCGCCCTTGACGGCGTGGAGCAACGTTCGAACTGGAAGGCCAAACGGGTGGACAAGTACCTCGACACAATCCGGACCATTCAGGATCGTGGCATTCGAGTGAATGGGTGTTTCATCCTTGGCCTGGATGGGGCGGACCTGGAGTCCTTTGACAGCATCTGGAAATTTGTGCAGGAGAGCGGTCTCTATGATGTGCAGATTACCGTGCAGACCGCCTTTCCGGGAACGCCTCTCTATGCGCGGCTCAAACAGGAGGGCCGCATTCTGCGCGATGAAGCGTGGGAGCTATGCACGTTGTTCGACGTCAACTTTAAGCCCGCAAAGATGAGCGTCTCGGAGCTTGAAGCGGGCTTGAGGAGTCTGGGCAGCCAGATCTATTCCGAGGAGTACACGCAAAAGCGCCGAACGGACTTCCACAAGAATTTCCGAACCAAGCATCGCAATCGGGCCAGCTAACAAGGAGCGTCCAACATGTCGATCAAGTGGATCAAGGTTCTTTTTGCAATCTGCGCACTCTATGACGGGCTGCTGGGCTTCGTGTTCCTGTTTATCCCAGCCGCGCTCTATCGCATCGCGGGCGTTGTGCCGCCAAATCACTATGGGTATGTTCAGTTTCCAGCTCTGCTGCTCATCGTCTTCGGCGTCATGTTCCTGCGAATCGCCGCCGATCCCGTGGCAAGGCGGGAGCAAATGGTCTACGGTATGGCGCTCAAGGTGTCCTATTTCGGGCTAGTGTTCTGGTATCAAGTCCATGGGGGCGTGCCCAGTCTCTGGATCCCCTGGGCGTGGTCGGACGTCGTCTTCCTGCTTCTGTTCCTCATGGCCTGGAGACAAGTATCGCGGCCTGGTACGGTGTAGTCATAGGGAAAGAACGGCTCATCCCGGTTCATCCAGCAAGCCTCCGGAATTGCCGGAGGCTTGAGGGCGTAAGCGAGTTCAATCCCGTCAATTGAGGGAGATCGTCAACTTCTTCGATGATGGGATCATCGGAGAAGGGCAGTTAGCCTAACGAAACGACGGTGGGCGATCGGCCACCGCGGTCCCTCGCTTTGTGTTCGGTTGCGTGTCCGTTGTGAATTGAAACTTCGTTGTCCCGGTGCGCAGTTTGGCCAGCGGCAGCCACGTGCTCGTGTAAGGCGCGCCGTTGAGCGTAACTTGCTGGACGTAGAAGCTGCTGCCTTCACGCGTGATCACCACGGTTCTGCCACCTGCCAGTCGCAGAGTCGCTTTTGGGAACATCGGCGTGCCGAGCGCCAGGCCGCCGACACCGGGCACGGCCGGATAAATACCCAGTGCGTTCCAGACATACACGCCGGAAGTCGCGCCCAGATCGTCGTTGCCGGGAATGCCGTTGGGCGCGGCCTTGAATGTCTCTTTGCCGATCCGCGTCACCGCATCCTCCGTCTTCCACGGTTGGCCCGCGAAATCATACGCATACGGCGTCACGAAGTCGGGTTCGTTCTCAATGTTGAAGCATGGTTCGCCCCAGCACCGTAGCTTGAGGAAGAATTTATCGAGCCGCGGAATCACCTTGTCTTCTCCACCGATGGCGGCAAACAGGGCAGGGTAGTCGAAGGGAATCATAAAGGTGTACTGGTAGGTATTGCCTTCCTCGAATCCCTGCTGATCGCCGCCGTTGGCTTTGGGCATCGAGCGTTCCGCGTCAAAGCCCGGCAGCCACGTGCCATCGCTCAATCGCGGGCGTATCCAGCCCGTCGCGGGGTCCAGCAGCGTCTTCCAGTTCTGCGACTGCTTGAGAAACTGCTGGTACTCGGCCTCATGCCCAAGGTCTTTTGCAAACTGCGCAATCGCAAAGTCATCGCTGGCATATTCCAGCGTGCGCGAGGCCGCGGTGCGGTCCTTCTCTGAGGGCACATAGCCCAGCTTCAGATAATCGGCGAGGAACGGACGTTCACGATTGTCAGCGGTCTGCGTGCCGGCCTTCACCATGTACTTCAGCGCCGTCGCGGTGTCAAAGTTGCGCGCACCAAAAGCATAGGCAGATGCGATCACAACCACAGGCGAGTCACCGCCCATCACGTAGGTCACGTCATTGGCGGCAGCCCAGCGCGGGAACCACCCGCTCTCCACTGCGTCGTTCACCAGCGACTGCATCATATCGCTCTCGCGTTCGGGGTAGAGCAGCGCCTGCAGTTGCACCGTGTTGCGATAGATGTCCCAGTCGGAGTAGTTGGCGTACTGCGCCTTTTGCTTCGTGCCCGCAAGCGCATGCGCCTTGTGGTCGAAGCCGATATATTGCCCGTCTTCGTCGCTGAAGACATTGGGCGACAGGAACGAGTGATAAACGCCGGTGTAGAAGATTTTGCGCTGATCGTCGGTGCCGCCTTCTACCGCCACGTGATCGAACAGACTGGTCCATGTGGCGCGAGCCTTCGCACGCACTTCGTCGAAGCTCCATCCGGGGATTTCCTTGTCGAGATTCTTGCGCGCGGCTTCTTCGCTCACAAACGAAACGCCCATCTTGAGCACGATTTCACGCTCACTGCCGAAGTCGAGCCATGCGCCCGTGTGCTTGCCTTTCGCGGACTTGGCGTCGCTGACAACGGCATCATCCTGCCACATTGCAGTCGTCTTGTAAGGCTTGTTGAAGCTCCCTGCAACGTAGATTGTGTAGTGCGAATTGGACGAGCAGAAGTGCCCCGCAGTGGACGAACCTGCGAACGACGTGGGAGCAGTGAGCGCAATCTGGTTTTCATCGCTGTCGACAATGCCATTACTGCCGGGCCGGTCCGTGAGAGCGTCTGCGCTCGATCCCGCGTTCACCAGCAGCCGCGCCGGTGTGCCCTCGGGAAAGATGAAGCGCGCGATGCCGGAGCGTTCGCTTACGGTGATCTCAACCCGAACGCCATTGGCCAGCGTCACCGCGTAATAGCCGGGATGGGCTTCTTCCTTGCTGTGATCGAACGCGGCGGCGTAAGGCGCGAAGTCAGCGCCGGGACTGCCGCTGAGGGCACCCGTCGCAGGCAGCACCGCGAAGTCTCCGTAGAGGGGGCAGCCTGCGCCGCTCAGGTGCGTCAGGCTGAAGCCGCGGATCTGCTTGTCTCCGTAGATGTACCACGCGTCTTTGTTGGTGTCGGGGCTCCATTGCATCATGCCGAAGGGAAGCGATGCTCCGGGAAACGTGTTTCCCCCGCCTGCGGTGCCGATCATGGGGTCGGCTGCGTCATAAGCGGCGAGAGTGGATTGCGCCATCATGGAGACGCACGGGAGCATTGAGAGCAGAGCGAGTCCGCAGCGCAGAACAGGGAACAGTCGCATCGAGAATCCTTTCGCAGAGCCGCTTCCCTTGGCCTGAATCCATCAACTTCAAGAGTGGGAAGCGAATGCGTGTCCATTCTAGTTCGCTCGGCGCATGAGTTGCGCGACGCGCAAACCCGCCGGCACCGCAGGTCCGTACCACCCCCTCCCTCTTAAAGTTTGCAATTCAGGCGCCGAAACTGCGAGAACGTCGTTAACCATCGCAGAATCAGTTATTTGCAGAATAGGTGCTTGGCGGAAACGCAGAACCACCAAATCCTTGAGCTTCCGCTGCCCTCGCTAAGACAAGAAAAATAAACGACTTACACAAAACAACCCCACAGAAACACAGATCCTGTGAAACAGTGAAGAGATCGTCGCGTAGTCCATTTAAAATCAGAGTTCGCCAAGAATCTTCTATGAAAGTCTTTCTCACAGGCGCTACCGGATTCGTAGGCCATCACGTGGCTCGCGCACTCGCCGATCAAGGCGCCAGCCTCCGCCTGCTCGTCCGCAAAACCAGCAATCTCTCCAACCTCGAGGGCATTCCCGGCGACACGCACGTGGGCGATCTGGCCCAGCCGGAGTCGCTTCGTCCCGCGCTCGCCAACTGCGATGCGGTGGTTCACGTCGCCGCCGACTACCGCCTCTGGATTCGCGATCCGCAGGCCATGTATCGCGCCAACGTCGACGGTACGCGCGATCTGCTGCGCCTGGCGCGCGAGTCCGGCGTGCGGCGCTTTGTCTACACCTCCAGCGTGGCCACCATGCACTTTCGCACCGACGGGCTGGTCATCAACGAGGACACGCCGGTCTCGCTCGCCGACATGGTGGGCCACTACAAGCGGTCGAAGTTCATGGCCGAGCAGCAGGCCATTGCCGCGGCGCAGGACGGCCAACAGGTCATCATCCTCAACCCCACGACTCCTATCGGCCCGAACGACGCCAAACCCACGCCCACCGGCCGCATCTTCGTGGACTTTCTGAACGGAAAGTTCCCGGCTTACATGGACACAGGGCTGAACCTCGTCGACGTCGCCGAGGTGGCGCGCACACATGTCCTGGCGCTGACCAAAGGCCAGTGGGGCCGCCGCTATATCCTTGGCGGCGAAAACCTGACGCTCAAGCAGATTCTCGACAAGATGTCGGCAATTACCGGCATCCCGTCGCCTACGGTCAAAATTCCTTTCGCCGTCGCCGCCACCTACGCCTTCTTCGAGGAATGGATCACCGGCCGCATCCGNNGCAATCGAGTGGTTCCGCGCCAACGGCTACGCGCCATGACGATTTCTGAATACACAACTTCGCTCTCATCCCGCTGTGTCATCCTGAGTGAAGCACAGCCAGTCAAAGAATTCCGCTGTGTCATCCTGAGTGAGCGTAGCGAGTCGAAGGATCTGCGGTTGTCTTTGATCAAGGGTTTCCTGATGGCGGAATTCAGCGCATGACCATCATCGCCATCATCGCCGCCATGCCTGGCGAATTGAAGCCTCTAGTTCGCGCCTGGCTGCATGAGAAGCGCAACGGCGTCGACCTGTGGCGCTGGCGCCACGACGAGGGCGAGTGGGTCGCTGCCTGCGCTGGGGCCGGCCTCGAAGCAGCAACGCGCGCATTTGCCGAAATTGAGAAGGACGGGCCCATCTCGGCCGTCGTTTCCACCGGCTGGGTTGGTGCGCTGACCGCCGACTTCGCCGCCGGGAAGGCCTACGACGTCTCCGGCGTCATCAACGTGCGAACCGGCGAACGCTTTCGGTGTGCGGCAGGCCCTGAAGAGATTTGGCTGGCGACGAGCCCCAAGGTTGCGGACGAGGCGGAGAAGCGGCGGCTCCAATCCACCTACAATGCCGGTTTGGTCGACATGGAAGCAGCAGCCGTTGCCCGTTTGGCGGCGATGCGCGACATTCCATTTCACTGCGTCAAGGGCGTCAGTGACGGTCTCACCACCAAGCTCCCCGATTTCAATCGCTTTCTTTCTCCAAATGGCCACTTTCAATTGGCTCGTTTTGTCCTTTTTGCGATTCTGCGGCCCTGGCACTGGCCTGCACTCATCCAGATGGGCGAAAATAGTAGAAAGGCTGCCCACAGCATCGCGGAGTCTCTGCTCGATTTTCTCGATGAACGAGGTCACATCAGGAAACAGAATGGCTACCCAACTCACTAGCGCTGAAAGCCAGATCGAAACCATGATCCCCGAGACCATGCAGGCAGTGGTGTATCGCGGCGTCAACGACATGCGGGTTGAAACGGTGCCCGTGCCCACCATCAAACCAGGTGAGTTGCTGGTTCGCATAGCCACCTGCGGCATCTGCGGCACCGATCTCAAAAAGATTCACACCGGCTCCCACTCCGCGCCGCGCATCTTCGGGCATGAAATGGCCGGAACCATCGCGGCTGTGGGCCAGGGCGTCACGGAGTATGCGGTAGGCGAGCGGGTGATGGTCTTCCATCACGTGCCCTGCGGCGAGTGCTACTACTGCCGCAAACGCACCCCCGCGCAGTGTCCGCTTTATAAAAAGGTGGGCGTCACCGCTGGATTTGAGCCTTCCGGCGGCGGTTTTGCCGAGTACATCCGGGTCATGGATTTTGTCGCTGCCAACGGCGGCGTGGTGCGCATTCCCGATGGCGTGCCGTTTGAGCAGGCAGCGTTTGTCGAGCCGGTAAATACGGTGCTAAAGGGAGTCAAACTGCTCAATCTCGCATCGGATGATACGGTTCTGGTGATTGGCCAGGGACCGATCGGGCTGATGCATGCCGTGCTGGCCAGCCGGACCGGGGCACGGGTGCTCACCTCCGACCTGTATCCTGAACGCCACGCGATTGCGGCCAAATTCGGGCTGAAGCATCCAATCCATGCGGGAAGCGAAAATGTGGTTGAGCGCGTGTTTGCTGAGACGGACGGGCGCGGGGCCGACGCGGTGATCCTGGCCGTGGGTGGAAATGCGCTGATCAAGACCGCGATGGATGCTGCCCGGCCCGGCGGCAAGGTGATGCTTTTTGCCCAGACCCAGCACGGCGAGGCCACCTTCGACCCCGGCACGGTTTGCATGGACGAGAAGACCCTGTTGGGGTCCTATTCCTCGTCCTTCCCGATACTGGACGAGGTGAAGGATCTGGTCTTCGGGGGCTACCGGAACGGGTTTGATTTGACGCAGTTGATCTCGCACCGCTTTCCGCTGCAGCAGGCCGTGGTCGCGATCGAAATTGCGTCGCATCCCAAGGCGGATTCAATGAAGATTATGATTGAGCCTGTTCTGGGCAGAGGCGGGGATTAGGAGGGATCTGATGGCGACGACGATGAAAGCCGCGATCCTCCACGGACGGGAGGACATTCGCATTGAGCATGTGCCCCTGCCCGAAGCCGCGCCCGGAGAGTTGATTGTCAGCGTGGGCGCCGCGCTAACCTGCGGAACTGACCTGAAGGTGTTCCGCCGCGGCTATCATGCGCGCATGATCGTGCCTCCCGCGCTTTTTGGCCACGAACTGGCCGGAACCGTTGTACAGGCCGGCGAGGGCGTCACTGACTTCGTTCCCGGTGACCGCGTCGTGGCGCTCAACTCCGCGCCGTGCGGCCACTGCTATTTCTGCGATCGCGGCCAGGAGAACCTCTGCGACGACCTGCTCTTCAACAATGGAGCCTATGCCGAGTTCATCCGCATTCCGGCGCGCATCGTGGCAAAAAATACCCTCCACGTTCCCGATCGCGTTCCGCTGGAGCACGCGGCCCTTACTGAGCCGCTGGCTTGCGCTGTGCACGGCTTTGAAGATTCACGGCCGCATCCCGGCGATACGGTGGCCATCATCGGCGGCGGTCCGCTGGGCTTGATGATTTTGCACGTGGCGGCGCTCGCAGGGTGCGAGGTGATTGCCATCGTGAAGCACGACGGGCAGGTGGAAGCGGCGCGGCAGTTGGGCGCGGCGCACGTTGTGCAGACAACCAGCATTCGTAAGGCGATTCAGGAGACCCGCGCATTGACGCACAAGAATCGCGGCGTCGACATTGCCATTGAAGCGGTCGGCGTTCCCGAAGCCTGGCAGGAAGCCGTCGAACTGGTGCGCAAGGGCGGCACGGTAAACTTCTTCGGCGGATGTGCCGTGGGCACCCAGGTCACCCTTGATACCAATCGAATCCACTACAGCGACATCACTCTGCGCGCCACGTTCCACCACACGCCGGCCATCTGTCGGAAGGCGCTCGACCTTATTGCCGGCGGGCGTTTTCAGGCAGCAGCCTTCATCACCGGCCACGCCCACCTTTACGAACTCAATCGCGTCTTTGAGAAGCTGATGAAGCGAAGCAGCGAAATCAAGACCGCGATTGTGCCCTGAGGCCCGCATGACCACGGCAACTGAGCGTCCCGGCAATGATGGGATTGCCCAGAGCGAACTGATCGCCCGGGGCTGGGCAGCGCTGCCCGCAAGCTATCGCATCCCTGAAGTCGCGCCCACTCTCGATGAGGCGCGCGCCTGGTGCAAGCAACTCGCCGAGTCGCACTATGAGAACTTCCACGTTGCATCGTGGTTTTTGCCCAAGGCGCTCCGACCGCATTTCCATGCCATCTATGCCTACTGCCGCATCTCCGACGACCTGGGCGACGAGGTTGGCGACCGCTCCGCGGCTTTAGCGCTTCTCGATCTCTGGGGACGCGAACTGGACGCCTGCTACGAGGGCCGCGCGCGCCATCCGGTGTTTGTCGCGCTGGGTGAAACCATTCGCGCCTGCTCCATTCCCAAAGAGCCGTTTGCCGATTTGCTGGCTGCCTTCCGTCAGGATCAAACCGTCACGCGCTTCACCACCATGCAGGACGTGATGGACTATTGCCGCTATTCGGCCAATCCGGTGGGGCGCCTGGTGCTCTATGCCTGCGGCGAAGTGAATGAGGAGAATTTTCGCTTGTCCGATGCCACCTGTTCCGCGCTGCAGTTGGCAAATTTCTGGCAAGACGTGCGTGGCGACTATGACGTCAGGGATCGCGTCTATCTTCCGCAAGCCGACATGCAGCACTTTGGCGTCACCGACGCAACGATTGCAGCCGGTGTGGCGACACAGGAGTTTCGTTCGCTGCTGCGCTACGAGGTGGATTTTGCGCGCGACCTGTTTGAACAGGGACTCCCGCTGATCGGCAAGGTGAACCGCGATCTCGCACTCGACCTCGACCTCTTCAGCCGCGGCGGACTTGAGATTCTGCGCGCTATCGAGCGGCGCAACTATGACGTGCTCAGCGCGCGGCCGGCAATCACGAAAAGCACCAAGCTCCAACTCGCCTTGCGCGCCCTCAGCGGCAAGATGCTGCCCTTTCTGCGCCTCGGTCCGCGCGCCACGGGGAAGGCAGCGTGACCCACGCGACTGCAGTGGACGACCTCACCTTGGATCGGGCCTACGCCGTTTGCACGGCGATCGCGAAGCGCGAAGCAAAGAATTTCTACTACGCCTTTGTGGCTTTGCCAAAGCCGCGTCGCAACGCGATCTGCGCCATCTATGCCTTCATGCGGCAGGCGGATGATTTGGCCGACGATGAAGGCTTGCCTCGCCAGGAGCGCCGCCGGCAACTCGACGCGTGGCTAGCGGAGTGGCACGATGCATCCCACGGCTCGTATACGGCCGATCCGGTTTTTCTCGCCGTGCGCGATGCTGTCGAAAGATTTGCCATCCCGGTGAGCCTGTTCGATGAACTGGTCGAAGGCACCACGATGGACTTGAAGCAGTCCACCGGAGATGCACCCGATACGTATGCCACGTTCGACGATCTCTATCGCTACTGCTACCTTGTGGCGTCCGTCGTGGGCCTGGTGTGCATTCACATCTTCGGCTACAGCAACAAGCGCGCGGAGAAGCTTGCCGAGGAAACCGGCATTGCGTTTCAACTCACCAACATTCTGCGCGACGTGGCAGAGGATGCCGAGCGCAATCGTGTGTATCTTCCGCTTGAAGAGTTGACGGCCCACCATGTTTCGCTGCCTGCGCTGCTTCATCGCGCCCCGGGAACATCGCCGACAGACAACGAGCGCGCGCTGCTTGCCGCTCTCGGTCAGCGCGCAGAAAACTACTATCAGTCTGCGCGCAGTCTGCTGCCGTTGATTGATCGGGAGAGCCGTCCTGCGTTGTGGGTGCTGGTGCGGATCTACCGCGGATTGCTCAGGCGCATTCGACGCGCGGACTACGATGTTTTTTCCCGTCGCATCAGCGTGCCGACATTTCAGAAACTTGAGATTCTCGCCGTTGGTCTTGTATGGATGGCGTGGGTGCGGTTGAAAAGATGACCTTTCCCGCAGGCCATAAGTCCGTCACTGTCGTTGGCGGCGGTGTAGCCGGCATGAGTGCGGCTTGCGCACTCGCCGAGGCGGGCTTTCGTGTGCAGATTGTCGAGCGGCGCGGCTATCTCGGCGGGCGGGCCTCGTCGTATTTGCATCCGGGCGTTGAAGAGGTCATCGACAACTGTCAACACGTGCTCTTCGGATGCTGCACAAATCTCATCGGCTTTTACCGGCGCATCGGTGTCGCAGAAAAGATTCATTGGACCAGCGACATGACGATGATCGAGCCGGGCGGGCGGCGTTCGCGCCTGGGGCCGTTTGCGCTTGGGCCCTTGCGATTGCCTGCCCCTCTGCATGGCGCGCCGAGTTTGCTCAGCGCACACGCCTTCAGCATGGCCGACAAACTGGCGCTGGGCCGTGCGTTTCGCGCCATGATGCGGCCCAATGCGGAGAACGACGCGCAGGAATCGTTAGGTGCATGGCTTCGGCGGCACAAGCAGACCGAAGGCGCGATGAATCGCTTCTGGCGCCTTGTCATAGCCAGCGCGCTCAATGCGGACATCGAGAACATCGCGTTGCACTACGCCGCCAAGGTCATTCGCGAACTGTTCATGAATTCGGCCCAGGCCGGCAGCATGGGCATGAGCTCTGTCCCCCTCAGCGAACTCTACGCCGGTGCGGAGAAGTTTCTCGCGCAGCATGGGTCAAGCGTTGACTACAACACCAATGTCGAATCGCTGTCGTGGGACGGAACGGCAGGGAAGTGGTCGATCGCGACGCGTACGGGAACGCTGATGTCCGACTATATCGTGCTCGCGCTGCCGTTTGAGGCAATGGGCAAACTGCTGCCGAATATGCCTCCTGCCGCGGGCGCAGAGAAGCTGGCAAAACAAATCGCACAGCATCAACACTGGCCCATTTGCAGCGTGCATCTGTGGTTCGATCGCGACATCGCCGATCTGGAACATGCGGTGCTGCTCGATCGCGAGATTCACTGGATGTACAACAAAGGGCGGCTCCAGCCGTGGCGCAAATTGAAGGGCACCTACGTTGAGCTTGTCGTGAGCGCTTCACGGAGTTTCGTCGCGCTGTCTCGCGAGCAGGCCATCGAGCAGTCAGTGAGGGAACTGGCGGAGTTCTTCCCGGCGGTGGCTTCAGCAAAATTGGAGAAAGCCGCGCTGATCAAAGAGGTTCGCGCTACGTTTGGCGTGCCGCCGGGCATCGACGCTGCGAGGCCTTCAGCGGAGTCTCCGTGGCCACAACTTTTCCTCGCCGGCGATTGGATTGCCACAGGATGGCCATCGACCATGGAAAGCGCCGCCCGAGCCGGCCATCTTGCAGCCGAGGCGCTTGGGATCGAAACTGAAAGGCCGTTGTTTTGCCTCGAGCCCGATCTGAAACCGAGCGGTTTGATGAGGCTCATGCGTCAGGGACAGTGAACGACGCAGGCAACTGGCGTTCGTGGCATCCCACCCTTCCCACATACAGCGCAGAATGCATCGGCACGCGGCCTTGTCTTTCTGTTCCCTCTTCCCTCTTCCCTATTCCCTGTTTTTAATGCGCCAGAAAATAGACCCCAACGCAGACCAGCACGGCTGAGGTCCACCGGCGCCTGTCCACGTTTTCGTGCAGAAAGAATTTGGCGGCGATGGCGTTGGTGACCAGCGTGAGCGATGCCGAGGCGGGCGCCACAAGGCTCAGGTTCAGGTGATTCAGCGCGAAGAGCAGCGCAAAGAAGGCCAGCGCCAGAAAGCTCACTCCGCCAAAGAATAGCGGGCAGGTGACGACGGCGCGAATAGCGCCCTTCATGCCGGAGTGCGCGCGAATATCATCGAGATCGCCGATGGACTTCATGGCTGCCGCGGTCAGCACTTCGCCTGCCGTGGACGAGAGAACAATGCTGGCGATCATGGCCGTCGCTGTCCAGGGTCCGGGTTGGGCAGATGGAATGATCATCGCACCTGCTCCTGTTCTGCTTCGACAGCGGCGAGTTCGATGGGGGATGCGGTCGGTCGTTCAGTCAACGACGGTCCATGCGCGACAAATCCTACTCCCACTGTGATCAAGACAACTCCGACCCATCGCTGGTAGGAAATGGACTCATGTAGCCAAAAGCGCGAAAGCATGACGACGATCATGTTGCCGAATGCGGTTGCGGGCAACACAAAGGTCAGGTCAGCCCAGGAGAGTGCGGTCAGATAGCTGGCAAAGAAGCCAATCAGGAGCGCGATCCCAACCGCGATCCACGGAGTGAATACGGCGGCAACGAGCGAGGCGGGATGAGCGAGCGTAATGGCAGGCAGGTACGTCATGCCGCGCGACAGACACGTATCTCCCAGGGGTGCGCAAACGGCAACAAGTCCCAGGATCATGTACTGTCGCGACGAAAGTCTGGAATGTGCCATCTCTAAGTTTGCGATTCCCTCATATCACGACAAGAAAGAAGGGCGGACGCAGCGCGCCGCCCTCCGTTGGTTCGAACGAATGAACTAAGCGCCGGCGCCCACAGGGGCGGGAGGATCGGCCTGATGGCTGCGTGCATCCTTCACCATCTTCCTGCGTTGCGCGCGAAGCTTCATGAAGGCCTTGGCCTCGACGTAGAGCCTGGGGAGATCGCGATTCATAAACGCTTTCCAGACCACCCGGAAAGCGGCTCTGGGGCGGAAGTAGTAAGCGTCGTAAAATTCATGCACCATCTGCAGCACATAATCCGTAGGCAGGCCCGGATATTCGATGTGCGCCATCTGGTGTCCGCCCGCATCGCTCATCGCATCTTCATTCACGATGTAGCCGTTGGCCTTGGCGAAGTCGTAGAACTCCGTGCCCGGATAGGCGTGCGCAATCGACACCTGGATGGTTTCGACGTCAAGTCTTTTTGCGAACTTGATCGTGTTCTGGATCGATTCCTTGGTCTCGCCGGGCAGGCCCAGAATGAAGTCGCCGTGGACGGTGAGGCCGAGGTCGTTGCAGTCCTTTGCAAACGCAAGAGCGCGTTCCACAGTGGCGCCCTTCTTGATGTTTTTCAGGATCTGCGGATCGCCCGATTCGAAACCCACGATCAGCAGACGGCAGCCTGCTTCCTTCATGGCCTTCAACGTGTCGCGATCGGTGGTTACGCGCGACGTGCAGCTCCAGGTCAGGCCCAGCGGCTTCAGCTTTTCGCACAGCTCGATGGTGCGGACTTTCTGGATGTTGAAAGTGTCGTCGTCGAAGAAGAACTCCTTCACTTCGGGGAAGTTCTCCTTGGCCCACTTCAACTCGGCGGCAACGTCATCAGTAGACCGCTTGCGCCAGGCGTGTCCGCTCAGAGTCTGCGGCCACAGGCAGAAGGTGCACTGCGCCGGGCAGCCGCGCGTCGAATACAGCGCGATGTAAGGATGCAGCAGGAACGGCACGTTGTAGCGCGTCACGTCCATGTCGCGCTTGTAGATCTTCGTAGCCCACGGCATCGCGTCCAGGTCTTCCACCTGCGGGCGATCGGGGTTGTGGATGATCTTGCCATCCTGCTTGTAGCTGATGCCAAGAATCTCGTTGAGCGGCTTGCCCTGCGCAAACTCGACCACCGAGTAGTCGAACTCGCGGCGACAGATAAAGTCCAGCGCCGAGCACTCATTGAGAGCCTTGTCCGGCGAGGTAGTTACCGGCGGCCCGACGAATGCAATTCGCATGGACGGGTTGGCCCGCTTGATGGCCTCGGCCAGTCGCTGGTCACCCTCCCAGCCCACCGTCGAGGTGAACAGGACGAGGAACTCGTAGTCCTTGCAAATCTTGATGGTTTCTTCAGCGGAGACATGGTGCGGAGGCGCATCGAGCAGCCGCGAACCCTCCAGCAGTCCGGCGGGGTAAGCCAGCCAAACCGGGTACCAGTAGGACTCAATCTCGCGCGTTGCGGGCCAGCGCGAGCTCGCGCCACCGTCAAAGTTCTCGAACGAGGGCGGGTTCAGTAAGAGCGTCTTTAGGGGCATAGGCATCCCTTCTATTCTAACATTCCGGTAGTTTTCCGGCTTTCGCCAACGTGCGGCGCGTTACTTTGTGTGCAATTCGTGTAGCCAATCGTCCATGTGGCCGAGGGCGCGCAGCAGGCTCAATCGGGCCTTGGCCAGGTCGAATTCGGCGTCGAGGGCGTCTTCGTACTTTTGCCGCTCATCGATACGGGCCAACTGCTCGGCTTTGGGGCTAAGTTGCGGGGGAGCGCCAGGGCCACCCCCGGCGCCATTTCCTGACTCAAGCTCCGTCATTACGGTCTTCAACTGCTCGCCGGCGATCTGCTGGTCGATGCGTGCGATTTCGGCTAGTGTGTCCAGTTCACGCAGGCTGCCGGTCAACTCGGCGATCGAAACGTCATTCTGGCGCTGGGCCTGTTCGGCTTCGACAGTCGCCCGCAATGCTTCAGCGGCCGATTGCCGCGCCTTGGCCCGGTGGCCAATGTCGAAGATGGGAATCTGAATCGAAAATCCTGAACTGAAGTTGGTCGTCGGGATCGATTTCGCGTAATATGCGTTCGCATCGTTTAGCAGCTTGGTGCTGCGTATATACAGAGCATCGAAACTGATCTGGGGGAGATACTCATACATGGAATCTCCTAGCGCAGATTTCTGCTTAGAGGTCGCGAACATCTGGGCGGATTGAATCCCGGCGGTCTTTCGGCGGGGCTCATCGGCATGGATCTCAGGAATCTCCGGAATGCTTGATCGGTCAGGCGTGATCGACCCAACCGGAAGGCCGGTGAGCACCGCCAACTGTTTTGAGAGTGTCGAGGCCCGGGTCTCCAGATGCAGGCGCTTGAGTTTGAGCTTGGCTGCGGTCAATTGAGTCTGCAACAGATCGGAGAGTGGATCCACTCCGGCTTCGGCGCGCTCCTGTTCAATCTTGACTAGACGATTGGAGAAGTCTTCCTGCCGTTGAGCGGCCTCCAACTCACGATTGACGGTATCAAGTTCGATGTAGACAATCGAGGACTCCAGAGCAGCCTGCTCGCGAGCCTCCTTCAGGTTGAGCGAGGCAGCCTGGAGTCCGGCGCGTGCAGCGTTGATGTACTGTCTCTGAGGAAGGCTGAAAACCAGCGACTGAACGCTGCTGTTCAAGATGGACGGAACGCCCCCAGTGAAGCCGACCGTGGGGAATGCCGGAAGGCCCGACCCGAAATTCAAACTCGGTATAAATACATCCTTGCTTTCAGAGAGCCCTGACGTGGCCTTGCGCACGTCGGCATCAGCCAGCTTGACCGCGCTGCTGTTTCTCTGTGCCAGGTCAACCACAGTGGCCAGTGACACCTGCGCCGGAAGCAATGCAGGGGCGGCCGCAAGCGCCATTCCAACCAGAATGGAGGCAAAGCGGGCCGGCGAATTGGGTGCGATCTTCACGTTGACGTGTCCGGTCAGTTCTTCAACTCTCGAGCAGGTTTGTATTCATTGGCCAAGGCGAGGGCAGCTGCGCGTTCTCGCTGGGCTGAGGCGGTGTCGCCCGTCTCTGCCTTGAGTCGCGCCAGCCACATGTGCGCCACAAATGCGGGCGCCTCTTCTGTCTTTGTAGGTCCAGCCAGGTACCCTTCGAGCATCTTGGTTGCCAGGTCCGGGTCGCGTTTTGCCTTCACCAGCACTGAAGCGCCGTTATACAGTGCGACGCCCGAATGTTTGTCGCGCCCCACTGCCTCCATCGTGTTCTTCAGCGCCCAATCCATCTCATTCCAACGTTCCCGCCGTCGGTAGAAGCTGGCCAGTGTGCTCCACTGAAACGCCGGATGGGTGCTCACCGCGATGGCCTGCTTAAACTCATTCTCAGCGGTCTCGTAATCCCTGCTTCCCGCGGCAATTCGGCCCCGCAGCTCGTGAGCACGCGCAGGGTCGATCTTGTCTAGTTGCGCGGCTACGGCCTGCGCCTTGGGTACGCCTCCGCCTACGACGCTGGGGGCGGAACTATAAAACTCGCCCAGGTCCGCAAGCGCCTCGGCATTGCGCGGATTAAGTTGGACTGCCTGCTCGAACTCCGCCCTTGTTCGCTTCGCCAGGGCATAGGCGCTCACAAATGATGCCCGGTCCGCTTTCTCACCCAAGGCTCTGCCCAGCCACAAGTGATGGTCCGAATTCTGCCCATCCAGGTTCACTGCCTGTTCGCATTCGGTGCTTGCCGCGTCCCACTGCTCCAGCGCGAAGAACACGCGGCATCGCAGGTTGTGGGCTTCAGCCGAACCCGCCAGTGCCTTGGGAAGCGACCACAGAACCTCCAGCGCCTTGTCTGCCTCGCCGGCCTGCAGAGCTGCGTTGGCGTCGACCAGTCCGTTCTTCGCGGATTGTGCCCCCGCGAACAGGGGCACAGTCGCTGCCAGCAGGATGAACGTGAGCCGTCTCACCGCACGACCTTGATGGGAATTTGTTGCTGCAAGGGCTGCCCACTGGTGGTCCCGGTTGCCACCCAGTCGCCCACGTTCAGTCCAGAAATGATGGAGACCTGGGTCAGGTTGGTGCTCCCCTTGACCACCGGTGTTCTCTTCAACTCGTTGCCGATAACCAGGAAGACGAAAGGCTTGCCGTTCTCCATGTACAACGCTTCGCGAGGAATGCTCAGCACGTTTGGCTCGTTGGAGGTGGTCACTGTGACCGTCACGTTGGTGTCGGGCAGCAACTCGCCGTCCACATCGTCAATCTTTACCAGAACCTCGCCCACGGTGCGTGTGCCATAGGTAATCACCGTGACGGGAATGCGGTCGATGTGCCCGCGCCATTGTTTGCCCGGTCGCGCTTCCCACTTGATGACGATCGGCTGCCCTATGGCAAGCCGGCCGATCTCCGGTTCGTCGAAATAGGCTCGCACCCGTTCGTGACGCAGGTCTGCCAACTGCAGCAGTAGCTTGCCCTGTTCCACAAATTCCGTGCGGCCCTCATTGACGCTGTAGATCGTGCCCTCCGCGGGTGCGTGGATCGATGTTTCCGCTTCCACCTGCTGTGCTGCGGCCAGGTTGGCCTCTGCATCGGCCAGCGCGGCTTGCGCCCGTGATACCTCAGACGGAGAATAGCGGCTCTGCGAACTTGTCTGGGAAACGTGCAGCGTTGCGGTCGCCCCGTCCAGCCGTTGACGGGCCGCTGCTACTTCGCTGGCAGAAGCGGCACCGGTGGCGTTCAGCTTCACCAGGGCATCGAAGTCCCGCTGCGCCTGGTCGCGGTCCATGCGCGCACGGGCCACATCGGCCGCTGCCGCTTGTCGCTGCTCCAGGGTGCCATTGTGGGTGGCGGCTTCCACGGCCGCCTGGGCTGACTTCACGCCGCTCTGGGCCGTCGCCAGCCGCGCTCGAGCCTCGATGTCATCCAGGGTCATCAGCAGCTTGCCGGCTGGAACGTGATCGCCGGGCTGCACATAGACTGCCTTGACGGTGGTGGCTAGGGGGCTGTGCACCTCGTAGTTCACCTCGGGCTCCACGCGGCCGTTGGTGCTCACCGTGCTCTCAAGCGCCTGGTGCTCCACCTGAACGGCACGCACCTGTAGCCGCTCCCGGGTAAGGGAGCGAACCGACAAAAACACTAATACCAGGATGATGGCGGCGCCGAGCCAAACCCAGCGCCAATTCACTTGCTTTCTTTCCTGTACCATTTACGCAACCTGAGTCAGTATATCTGACGCAAAAGGTAGCCTTAGGAAGCGGGAAAATCTGGAGTGCACTCGAATTTGGCCGCTCATTCGGCACGACCGTACAATGGACCCATGGCTTTGGAACCGCGCTACACCGACGATCACGCCAAGGCAGGCCTCGACTTTGCCTTTCCCGCCATCGAAACCTGGAAAAACCAGTTCCCCGGCTANNCTGAAGTCGCTGAAGGAGTATCTCTTCAGTTACCGCAGTCTCGGCATTTTTCAGGAAAATATCGTGAACCAGGTCCTGGAAGACGTGGTCAAGGCTACCGATCCGGTGTGGGCGGTGGTTCGTGGCGAGTTTCGGCCCCGTGGTGGCATTGGCACCACCGTTGAGGCCCGCTGGCCCCGTCCGGCACAATAATCGCGATCAAAAAACCGCCCATTCGTTCGTTGTGATATTCGTGTTACCGCGTAGTGATTCAAACGGAGCAGCAACCCCTGTCCCTTCCGGACCAATTTCGCCGGTCCCGCATCAGCCCTGCGTTCGTAACGCTGGCGCTGTTGATTGCGCTTAACCTGCTCAACTACATTGACCGCTACATTCTGCCCGGCGAGATCTCGCTCATCCAGCGGGAGTTTCACTCCACCGATCAGCAGATGGGCGCCCTCACCACAGCCCTTCTGTTTGTCTACATGCTGGTGGCGCCTGCGACAGGGTGGCTGGCCGACCGTCTTCCACGCAAGCCCCTCATCATCTTTGGCGCGGTCTTCTGGAGCCTTGCCACATTGGCCACAGTCTGGGTCCACGACTACTGGACCCTCTACATACGGCACGCGCTGGTGGGCGTCGGTGAGGCCACGTTCGGCTTCATTGCCCCGGCGGTTATCGCCGATTTCTACCCTGACCGCGACCGCAACCGCATCCTCTCCATCTTTTACGTTGCCATCCCTATCGGGGCGGCTCTCGGTTACCTCGCGGGCGGCCAGATTGGTTCCCACTGGGGCTGGCGCGCGCCGTTCTTCGTTTGTGCCGTGCCGGGACTGCTGGTCGCGGCGCTGTTCGGTGTCTGGGGTAAGGAACCTGTCCGTGGGGCCAGTGACAGGGTCAAGCCCACGCTCACCCGCTCCACCTTCCTGGGGCTCTTCCGCAATCCTGCCTTTCTCACCGCCTCCTTCGGATTGGCCGCACTCACCTTTGCCATGGGCGGCATCTCCGCCTGGGTGCCGGAGTTTCTTCGCCGCTCCGTTGGGCTCACCGCGGGAAACGCCAGCCTGGTTGTGGGGGGCATCACCGTCATCGACGGCATTGCCGGAACCCTGATCGGAGGCTGGATCGCCCAGCGCTGGCTGCGCACCAATCACCGGGCCCTCTACCTGCTTTCGTTCTGGAGCGTGGCGCTCACACTTCCGTGCGGCGCGCTGGTGTTTTTCGGTCCGCCGGCATGGGTCGTTCCGTCCCTCTTTGCGGCGGAGTTCTTTCTCTTTCTCAACACCGGGCCGCTCAACGCCGCGGTCGTCAACTCAGTCTCCGCGCCCATCCGCGCCACTGCCATCGCACTCAACCTGTTTTGCATTCACTTCTTTGGCGACACGTTCTCGCCGCAGATTATTGGCGCCATCTCTGACCGGTCAAAGAGCCTGCGCCTCGGTCTGGGTTTCACCTTGATTTCTCTTGTCGTCTCTTGCGTCATCCTGCTGGCCGGCTCCCGCTTTGCCCCGCCGCTCGATGACATGCCCGAGACAGCCTGATCCGCGCTACTTCGCCGGCAGCGGTTCCTTGTCTTTCGAATTCATGAAGGCGCGATGACCACCCTGGGGCCGCAGGTTGGGATCGCTGACGGGAGGCCGGTCCTGTTCGCCCGTGAATCCGTGGGCAAGCCGCGGATTGGGCTTGAATCTCGGTGGACCGCCGTAAAACTGCCGCTCGTGGCTCAGGAAGATTCCGGCGCGTCCATGCATGGGCCGCACCAGGCCGCGGATGCGCACATCCCGATCCCGGTATTTGCGCAGTTCGCCAACCTCGTCGTGATCTTCCCACAAGCTCAAGATGGTGAACCGGCAGCCCTCGTCCGGGGTGTCGGGAGTGCAGATGTCAAGAAAGCGCGTTCCGTCTGGAAGTTGAACCACATCATAGACATGCGCTGAAATGCAGATGTCTTTGTTGAGCATTTTAGTGGCTTGGTCGGCGGTGAGGCAAGGCTTCTCGCCGGCGGCAAAGGATGCAGCGGGTAAGACGGCGAGAATTGCGGTCAAAACGACCATCCCCGGCGAAGAACGCAGGTCCATGGAGCAGCCTTTCCGGGGAATCAGTACAGCATAGTTCGAAGCGGCACGAAAAGAAAGTGCGGCGTCATCAGATACATCGCGGCTGGATATACAATGGAAATGTAGATACGGGAGGGCTCCGTCATGATGCTCGCGAAGTGGGGGAACAGTTTGGCGCTCCGCATACCATCTGACCTGGTTCAGGAGTTGAATCTGAAGCCAGGCGAAAAGGTGCGGATATCGCGCAATGGTGAACACGGATTCGTGGTGGAGCGCGACCGGAGCCGGGAAGAGGCACTGGAGGTGTTTAGAAAGCATCGAATCGTCCTGCCGGAAGGGTATGTCTTCGATCGAGACGAGATTTATGACCTCTGATGTCTTCCTCGATACGAACATTCTTCTCTATGCGCTGGTTCCGGAATCCACTTTCAAGGCGGATCGGCGAATTGGGACTGCGGAGAAGCTTCTTGCGGACGGAGGAGTGGTCAGCGTGCAGGTGCTGAGTGAATTCAGCGATGCAGCTCGCCGGAAGTTAGGCAAGAGTTGGAGCGACATTTCGGAACTGCTGAATGCGGCGGAGGTGCTTTGTGGGCCAGTAGTCCCCTTGACGGCGGAATTGCACAAGACGGCGGTCAAGATCGCTGAGCGATACGGATTTCGCATCTACGATTCGCTCATTCTCGCGGCGGCAATGAAGGCCGGGTGTACAACGCTGTTGACCGAGGACATGCAGCATGGGCAGGTGATCGATGGCGTTCGCATCGAAAATCCGTTCAAAGCTCTGTGATGGTCAATGCGATTGAAATTCCCCTGATGTTTATCAAAAGTGACAAGCAAGCCTCAACCGCGCCCGTTTCCCAGCGGGCGTCCGATGTCGCACTTCTGAGCAAATCCAAAAGCTCTTGCGTCCATTGGCAGAGATAACTTGTCTGACGGACGGAGGAGCGATGGAAAAGGTGTCACTTTGGGTGCGGAACGGTTTGGCGGTTGTGGGCGTGTTGGCGCTGGGGTACTGGCTTGGAGCAGCCGGCACGGTCAAGGCGTCTAGCTCTGCCTCAAGTACCGGCGATGTGGAGTTTCAACTGGCCGGTGTGAATGAGAACAGTTCGCTGCTGGTGTACCAGCCGGGCACCAGGACGGTTTATGTATACCGCGCAGCTACGACAGGGAATTCGTACTTGCAATGCAACTTCAAGTTCCAGCTAAGCACGCCGGGCGGTGCAATTCAGCGTCTCCCCTGCCCGGTGCAGTCGCTGCTGCCGTAGGAACTCGGTTGCCGCTGAAATTGCCGGGCCCTTCAGATTAGCCGGGAATCTCTGGACAGGTTGATGTCCTGAACAGCCGCGCCATCAGCGTTGGAGCAAGCAGAAGAGTGGCGAGACAAGGTCGGCCTTTCACAGCACACGTGTTTACTGCGCCCCCACTAACTCCTCGCTCTTCGCGCCCTGCCCGTAGTGGCTCTCCACGTAGCGATCCAGAATCTGCTTGAATTCAGCCACGATGGTGTCGCCATGCAGCGTCTTATAGAGCTTGCCATCGACGTAGACAGGGGCCTTGGGCTCCTCGAACGTGCCGGGCAAGCTGATGCCGAGGTTGGCGTGTTTCGACTCGCCGGGTCCGTTGACCACGCAGCCCATGACCGCCAGCTTCAGTTCTTCCACGCCGGGGTATACCTTGCGCCACTCGGGCATTGAAGTCCGGAGATAGCTCTGAATCTGCTCGGCCAGTTCCTGAAAATAGGTGCTCGTCGTGCGGCCGCAACCGGGGCAACTGGTCACCTGCGGCATAAAGCTGCGGATAGAGAGCGACTGCAGAATCTGCTGCGCGGCCAGCACTTCTTCTGTGCGGTCGCCGTTGGGCTTGGGTGTCAGGCTCACGCGAATGGTATCGCCAATGCCCGCCAGTAGCAGCGGAGCCAACCCAACTGCCGAAGCGATCAGGCCTTTTGCGCCCATGCCGGCCTCGGTCAGACCCAGGTGCAGGGCGTAATCGCAACGCGCGGCGAGGTTGGTGTAGACGTCGATCAGGTCGCGGACGCCGCTCACCTTGGCCGACAGAATGATCTGGTCCTTGCGCAGCCCGTAGTGCTCAGCGGCCTTGGCGGACTCGAGCGCACTCACCACCATCGCTTCCATCATCACTTCGCGGGCGGGTAGCGGTTGGGGCAGGCGGCTGTTCTGGTCCATCATGCGGGTCAGCAGCGCCTGGTCCAGCGAACCCCAGTTCACGCCGATGCGTACCGGCTTCTGGTTTTCGGCGGCGCACTCCACCATCACTTGAAAATTGTCGTTGTCCTTCTTGCCAATCGAGGCGTTGCCGGGATTGATCCTGTACTTGGCCAGCGCCCGCGCCGTCTCGGGAAATTTCTTTAGCAGCAGATGCCCGTTGTAATGGAAGTCGCCCACGATGGGTACGCGGATACCGCGCTTGTCCAGGCCCTCAACGATCTGGGGAACCGCTGCCGCAGCCTCCTCGTTGTTCACCGTGACGCGAACGATCTCCGACCCCGCCAGGGCCAGGGCCTCCACCTGCTCGATCGTGGACGCGGCGTCGGCCGTGTCGGTGTTGGTCATCGACTGCACGACGACCGGGACCTCCCAACCCACGCGAACCTGTCCGATCTTGACGGTGGGTGTCTTCCTGCGCTGAATCTCGGGCATAGAAACCTCATTACCAGTTTACAAGAATGTGCAAATGAAGCACGGATATGCGTGGCAGGGCAGAAATGCAAAAGTTCGTTCGAATCGAGCACCCCTAGGTTGAAAGGATGGGTTTTGCTGAATGATTGCGTGATTCAAGTCTCGCAAAGACAAGAGCATACCTGCTTGGTGAACACACCGGGCAGATCGGGCGGAACGAGAGCGAAACGGCCTCTTTCTACGCGCTTGGCATCAAAAGTATAGGGGGAGGTGGGCTTCGACGTGAAATTATGCCAGGCTGCGCTTCTGACGGCATTTGCTGCCATTCATTTGACGGGTTATTCGCAATCGCTGGCAAGTTCAGCGGCCCCGCCTGTAATTCCAGATCACCCCACCGCGCAGAACGCGGCGCCGGCATACAATCGGCCGTCCAGCAGTTTGAGGCTTCATAACTATCTTTCTGACGCATTTGGACCTTATCCGGCAGCGATGTCTTTATTCACGGCTGCACTCCAGCAGGGCACGGACACGCCGCCCGACTGGCACCAGGGCTTTCGTGGATTAAGCAAGAGGTTTGGTTCGGACTTTGCAATTTCAAGTGCGAACAACACAACGCGTTATGCGCTGGCAGAAGCTCTAAAGGAAGACACCTTGTATTACCGTTGCACTTGCAAAGGCCCGTGGAAGCGCCTGCGGCACGCCGCACTCTCCACTTTGATCGCGCGTCGTGGCGAGGACGGGCATTCGGTGTTTTCTACTCCGGCGCTGGCGGCTCCTTATGCATCCACGATGACCGCGGTTTACGCCTGGTATCCGAGCAGATATAGCGCGAAGGATGCGTTCCGGATGGGCAATTTCAGCTTGCTTTGGGCGATGACCACCAACATCAGCATCGAATTCATCCCGTCGAAAGCTCACTCGGTGATGGATCGGTATCATCTTTCGAGCCGTCGCACCGGGGACACTTCCGAGGTCGAACATGAGTGATCGCGGATTAAATGCGACGGGGATTGAAACTTCGCTCGCTGAGCGGAGAATCCCCGTGCTTTCCCCGCTGGGGGAACTGGTCAACGCATTCCTTGAGTGGTTTGGAAGTCTCGCAATCTTTGCCTGGAACGTGGCGCGGGCTGCCTGCACGCCGCCGTACGAATGGCGGGAACTTGTGCGGCAACTCGACGAGGTCGGATCGAAGTCGCTGCCACTGGTGGCGCTGGCCGGGGCAGCCATCGGCGCTGTGCTCGCGATGGAGGCCCAGCAAAGTCTCACCCAGTTCGGCGCCAAGGCACTTTTTCCGTCGGCCATCGTGTTCTCGGTGGTCACGGAAATGGGCCCCATCATCACCGGCCTCGTCGTAAGTGGAAGAGTAGGCGCCGGCATCGGTGCGGAACTGGCTTCGATGAAGGTGTCGGAGCAAATCGACGCCCTTGAAGTTTCGGCTGTCAGTCCCTACCGGCTCCTTGCCGCGCCGCGCATTCTGGCCTGCATTCTCATGATGCCGTTGCTCACCGTCGCCGCCGATTTCTGTGGATTAATGATGGGTTGGGTCGCCGGTACTTTGTTTGAACCGATGTCGCTTCATCGCTTCATCGAGAGCGGATTCAACGGCGCAACCATGAGCTCGTTTCTGCCGCCCACGTTCAAGACTGCGGTCTTTGGCTTGATCGTGGGCCTCATCGCATGTTTCCAGGGCATGACCACAACCGGAGGTGCCGAGGGTGTTGGCCGCGCCGCAACCAAGTCCGTCGTACTGGCTTCATTGTTCGTGATTCTTGCCGATGTCGTGCTCGTCAAATTCATTCTCGTCGTGTTCCCACTATGAATTCATTCATTTCCAAACCTCCGGATTTGCCGACGGTGTCCAGCGCCGCAACGAACGATCAGTCGGTCGCCTCTGCAAATCGTTCGCCCGTCGTGGACGTGGACAATGTGTACAAATCCTTCGGCGCGCAGCATGTGTTGAACGGTGTCAGCCTCACCGTGCATCCCGGTGAAACTCGCGCCGTGCTGGGCCGCAGCGGCACGGGCAAAAGCGTACTGCTGCGCCTGATCGTCGGCCTCCAGGAGCCGGACTCCGGTTCGGTGCGCATCTTCGGACAGGACATCGCAGGCCTCTCTCTCGATCGACTCGCTCCCATCCGCAAGAAGATGGGCTTCCTGTTTCAACACGCCGCGCTTTACGATTCGCTGACCGTTGGCGAAAACGTCGGCTTTCCCCTCAATCATCATCGCGCCGACATGTCGAAGTCCGAGCGCGACGAGCGAGTCAGTCAGGTGCTCTCTGAAGTCGGCATGGAGAAGCAATCGGACAAGATGCCCGCGGAACTTTCGGGCGGCATGCAAAAACGCATCGGGTTGGCGCGCGCCCTGGTGATGGACCCGGAACTTCTGTTGCTCGACGAACCAACGGCCGGCCTCGATCCCATCGGTTCGGCAGAGATTAATGAACTGGTTCTAAAGCTCCAGAAGGAACACCACATCGCTTTCATCGTCGTGACGCACGATATCCATAGCGCCCGCACCATTGCCGACCGTCTCACGCTGTTGGATAAGGGGTGCGTTGTGATGGACGGCAGCTTTGAGGAACTCAAAAGCAGTGACAACGAATTCGTCAGGGAGTTCCTGAAGCATTCATAGGAGGAATTATGTCGAGAGTGGCGCGCCTGGGAGCCTTTATCATCGTTACGCTGGTGGCTCTTGCCGCCGGCATCTTCATCATTGGCAGCAAGGAATATCTATTCAGTTCCACTTATCAAATCAAGTCGCAGTTCGATAATGTGATCGGGTTGGCGCAGGGAGCCGACGTGCGCGTGGGTGGCGTCCACAGCGGCACAGTCCACAGCATCCTGCTGCCCCACCGTCCCGGCGACAAGATCATCGTCGTGATGGACGTCAATCGATCCACGCACGAAATCCTCAAGAAGGATTCCGTCGCCTCCATCGAAACCGAGGGTCTGCTGGGAAACCAATATGTTGCGGTGTCATTCGGGTCTGCCGGAGCCGCCGACCTCAACAACGGCGACATGATTGCGGCCGAACCGCCGCTCGAGATGTCTGATCTGCTCAAGAAGACCAGCGGCATTCTTGACAGCAGCCAGCTTGCCTTGGGAAACGTCACCCAGGCCACGTCCCATCTGAATTCGGTCGCTGAAAAAATCGATACGGGGCAGGGAAGCGTGGGAGCACTGGTGAACGACAAGGCGCTTTATGCCAATCTCCAAAAGACAACGGCCACTCTGCAGGACACGGTGGCACATGCTGAAGTTGGCGTTACGGACTTTCAGGACAACATGGAAGCGCTCAAGCATAACTTCTTTTTGAGCGGATATTTCAAGAAGCGCGGATATCAGGATGCCAGCGAACTGACCGCCAACGAAGTGGAACGCCTTCCTTCCCAAGAGCCGGTGAAGACGTTCACCTTTCCTGCCAGGGAACTCTTCGATGGCCACGATTCGGCCAAGCTGAAAAATGGAAAATCCCTGAATCCCGGCGGCGAGTACCTGGCCGGGAATGACTTCGGCATCGCGGTAATCACGGCATCCGCTGGGATGGAAGGGGACACTCAAAAGGACCTCGTGTTGACTGAGGCCCGCGCCGCGGTGGTGCGCGAGTACCTGGTGGAGCACTACGGCTTTGACGATGACCACGTGAAGACCTTGGGCCAGGGCAAACAATCCGGCCCAGGCTCAGAGAAGGATGGGGGCACCATCCAAATCCTCATCTATCCCGCAGGCACTGAGGTTCCGCCCGTGAAACAGTCTCCTGGAGCAACAGCAACCAAGGCAGTTTCAACCCCTGCTTCCGCTTCGGCCGATGCAACCCCGAAACCATAACTGACCCTTTCACTTAAAAACAGACTGTCATCCTGAGCGAAATTTGGCGCGCTTTTGCGCCAAATGGAGTCGAAGGACACGCGGTTGCCTTCGCACCGACCAGTGACCGACCACTGATCCGTCACAACTGATCCCTGATCCCTGATCCCTGACCACTGATCCCTGATCACTGAATTGCGAAACCCGCGCTCGCGTGCAATATTCATAAGGCGCGCTGAAATCGAACGCGAGCAACGCCTTGTGAGCGGAAGGTCAATTGGAAATCGAAGCGGTGCATCGACGGCGCTGGACCATTGCCTTTCTGCTTGGCATGGGAGTGCTCGTCAATTATTTCGATCGCGTCAACCTCACTGTTTCGCACGATGCCCTGTGCGGAGAGTTCCGCATCTCGGACGTTACGTTCGGTTTTCTCCTCGGCGCCTATAACTGGACCTATGCGCTGTGCCAGCTTCCTTCCGGACTACTGCTCGATCGCTTCGGAGTGCGCCGCGTCGGCATCGTCAGCACGCTGCTATGGAGTGTCGCTTCGTTTGCAGCGGCATTATCTCGAGGCATAGCCAGTTTCTTCGCGGCGCGTTTCTTGCTCGGAGTAGGCGAGGCGCCCACGTTTCCAGCCAATGCAAAGGCCATCGGCTATTGGTTTCCTTCGCACGAGCGAAGCCTGGCCACCAGTCTCTTTGATGGTGCCGCGAAGTTTTCATCGGCGATTGGCGTGCCACTGATCGGCCTCATGCTGTTGCACATTGGCTGGCGGCTGAGCTTTGCGGCGACGGGCGTAATCAGCTTTCTTTACTTCCTGATGTTCTTCGCAATCTATCGCGATCCGCAAACCCGTTTGCCTTTGAATTGCGAGACTGCAACCGAGTTAGCTACTCCGAAACATCGCGTCTCGCTTGGTTATCTCCTGCATCGGCGAAAGGTGATCGGGCTTGCCCTGGGGTTTGGTTCGTATAACTATATCTTCTATCTCTTGCTAACATGGCTGCCGGTCTATCTATCAAGAGCGCTTCACATCGACTTGGCGCACTCTTTCATGTACACCGGTGTGCCGTGGCTTGTTGCAACCGCGGCCGATCTTGTTGTTGGCGGATGGCTCGTGGATGCGCTGATTCGTCGCGGATGGAATGCCGATCGGGTGCGACGCGTCGTGCTGGTGTGCGGCACGGCGATGGGGCTCGGCATACTGGGTGCGGCCCACGCGCATACCCCCGCTCAAGCGCTTTTCTGGATCAGTGTCTCGATTGGTGGATTGTCGGCTGCGGCGCCCGTGGGCTGGTCGATACCGTCGCTCATCGCGCCGGGAGACAGTGTCGGTTCAGTGGGCGGCATCATGAATTTATCGAACCAGATTTCCGGCATCGCGGCGCCTGTCATCACCGGATACCTCGTAAGCGGCCGGCAGTCTTTTGCGGCGGCGTTTTTTGTGGCTGCGGCATATCTTGTAGTCGGCATCGCTGCGTATATCTTCCTGCTGGGAGAGATTCGACCCATCCCTCTTCCGCCTCAACACGCATAAACTCGTGGTGTCCGAGTTACCCGATTCGCCTCACACTTGGTCTTTGCGGGCAACGGTTGCTCGTGTAGCTCCCGTCGAGATTCCGCCGTCAATCAGCAGCGTTTGTCCTGTCACATAGCGGCTCTCTTCTGAAGCCAGAAACACAACCGCGCCGTCAAGATCGTGCGGTTGCCCTGGCCGCTTCACAGGAATGCGATCGGTGAGGTAAGCCACCCACTCCGGATCTTCATAGAGAACCTTGTTCTGCTCGGTGCGGAACCATCCCGGCGCAAGGCAGTTTACCGTTACGCNNCCGTAGCCATGCGAGATCATGCCGCGGGCAACGGCCTGCGCCACAAAGAAGCTGCCGCGCAGGTTCGTATCGAGCACCAGGTTCCAGTCATCCCACGTCACTTCTAGCGCCGGCTTGCGGACATTGCATCCTGCGTTGTTCACCAGAATGTGGATCTGCCCGAAAGCCGCTTCTGCCTCTTTCGCCATGCTCTGAATGCTGGCATGGTCGCGCACATCCAGGGCAAGCGAGACCACGCGCCGTCCCATGCCGCGAATCTCCGCTTCAAACTCTGCCAGCGATTCGCTTCGCCGGCTGGTGAGCACCAAGTCGGCTCCTGCCTTCGCCAGCGCGCGTGCGAAATACTGGCCGAGTCCTCGGCTTGTTCCGGTCACAATGGCGACCTGTCCGCTTAGATCGAACAACGTATCGCTCATCGCGACCCCCCGACCGCTGCGGTAGCAGTAGAGTCTTCCATGCCCGCTGTCAGCACTACTTTCATCAGGTTCGGTTCGTGCGCGTAAAGTCGCTCAAACCATCGCGGACCATCTTCCAGCGGGGCGATGGCGGTGATCATGGGCTTCACCTGGATCTTGCCGCTCGCTACCAGATCGATGGCCTCGGGGTACTCGCCCGACGAAGCCGCGCTGCCTTGCAGNNCGCACGCAATCGATGGACGCTGCAATAGTTTCGTTGCGCCCGACTGCTTCCAACACCACGTCAACCCCGATTCCGTCCGTCAGTCGAAGGACTTCTTTCGTCAGTTCCGCGCCCGAGCAGCGAAGCACTTCGTCGGCCCCGAGAGTCCGGGCGAGATTCAGCCGCGTCTCGTCGATATCCGCGATCATCACGCGCGCACAGCCTGCCGCCCGCGCCGCCTGCATGGTGAGCAGCCCGATCATTCCGGCGCCCACCACCAATGCCGTCTGTCCCTTCATCGCGCCGCTCACATGCACCCCATGCAGCGCGACGGATACAGCCTCCAACATCGCCGCTTCAGGAAACGACATCGCATCGGGAAGCCGGTACAGGATGCGCTCCGGAATCGCGATGTACTCCGCGAACGCGCCGGCGCGCCGATAGTCGCCGCAGGAAACGCCGATGACTTCTCTGCGGTCGCACAGGTTCACTTCGCCGCGCTTGCAAAACGGACACGCGCCGCAATAGACAGTGGAATCGAACGTCACCCGGTCGCCGGTCTTGAATCGCGTGACGTCGCTTCCCGTTGCTGCAATCAGCCCTGCAGCCTCATGGCCCATCACGATGGGAGGAATGCGGCGTCCTGACGTTCCGTCGTAACCGTGCACGTCGCTGCCGCAGATGCCGCACGCGGCCACGCGGACCAGGACTTCATGCGGCCCCGGTTGCGGCTGCGGAAGATCCGCGAGTTCAAGCTTCAGATACTCTTTCAGGAGCAGGGCTTTCATTGGAGTCACCAGGCCTCTCTCGTTGCGGTGCGGCTCTTCGGCGAGAGGAGTCGCGCAGGTTCCGATTTTACTCTGCTCATTGCGGTGATCGGGGAGCGCCGCGCCATCGAATGGTCCGCGCTTCGCAGATCGTGCGACAGGATTCCTCAACCGTCTCCCTTCACGCAGAATGCGGTAAGATGAGTTGAAAGAGCGTCGTAAACCGACGCCTTTCCAATTCAACGTGGCCCCGTAGCTCAGGTGGATAGAGCAACGGTTTCCTAAAACACGGATGTCTAGTCCTTTCAATAACTTAGATAGAATCAAACCCCCTCAAAAACCCTGAAAATCCCTCTCGTGGAATGTTTGGGGGAGTTGACGGGGGAGTTGGAAAACACTGCCGTATCGCGGTCGATTGTGTAGGCTTCAGCCCAATCCCCTCCCGATGTGACAAGCCATCTGCCGCAGCCTTTCTTGCGGTTCGTTAAAATAAGGCACGAGGTGAAGAGTGGCCCTTTATAGACGAAGTTCACCACAGGAATCTAGAGCTGCCGATAAGGTTTACGAACTCATCAGCACTCACAGAAATGGCGTTACGTTCTACGACTTGATGCAAGACCATCCAAACGAGATAAGCGACAACAGTTCGGTATTGGCTGCCATCGACCTTCTGAGGGAGGAAGGTAAAGTCTTTAGCATCGAACCGTGGGAGGGGCTTGGCTACTTGAACCAAGTAAAACTGTTTGCAAATGCTCTCACCCCCAACACGTAAAATCAGCCAATCAAAGGAGTCCTATGCTGGATGATCTAGGTGGACTGAACAAGTATGTGGGTGCGTTGACGGCGGGTTGTTGTCTAGCCTTGGTCTTCTGCTGCTACGCAATAGGTTTGGTTGGGAATGCAGTTCACCGTTTCCACTTGGATTACCGGAAGGTGAACCGTCTGGATGAGCGAGAAGAATTTGAGAACCGGGCCTAAACATCAAGGACGGCGTAGCCGTCACTGGCAGTCGCCGTCCTCGCTGTAATGCCTTGTATCGCTGTCTACGCCGTCCGTGGTGCGTTTCCTGCCTTGAGGCACTGGTACAAGGGTCTCCCGCGATACACCGAACTCCCCCGCGAGAGCAGCCGATGAACCGTTGTTATCGCGGTCCACCGGCTGCACACTGTGCGGCACCCCTGTCGGGCTATAATTTGAGTCGAATTCCAGGTCGTTCTTGTCTGCCCCGGTTCGGAGTCGCCAAGGTGAGCAAAAGGAAGCATCGCCGCAAGAGGGGGGCCGTTGTGACGCAGAACGACCCGGCATTCGAGGCGTCTCGCGCTAAAGGACTCGACGATGGCGGCCAGAATGTCGCCAAGCACGAAGCCCGAACGAACCCAAATAATAGCGAACAACTCAAGGCCACGACCGGGAAAACTGCAATGCGTTGGAATGGGCTCAGATCATCCCCGGTTTGGGGGATTATTTATTTTGTAGCTGGAACCATTTCAGGGCTTGTCATTCAGCAATCTTTTGTAGCGTTGTTGCCCGCTCCTAAGGTGAGTTCCTTTCTGCGCTCTGAGCGGATGACCAAACCGGGGAGTTCGGCATGCAATTTCTACTTGTTCAGTTTTGTTCCCCAGGACCCCATAGACTACATGTACGTAAAGCTTCAGTTTCCAAATCCCATCACAAGCTTCAATGTGGGAGTTCCTCAGGAGACAGTCATTCTTGATACAGAACGAGCGCATAACCTCAGTTGGGGCAAGGGATGGGATGCAAACGGCGCTTGCGCGGTAATCGATGCAAATTTAGTGAAGAACTCGGACATTCAATCTTCCTCAGCAGGAAATATGATTGGGATTCACGCGTCTAAACTCCCCTTTGGAACGCGCATTATAGGACTTATTGCCACGACAGACCGCCAATCAACAGTTGAACCGATCTCTTCCACGATTTGGACTGAGGGTGAGTACGAATACTCAAAATTGGGTAAGACCATCAGGAAGAAAATTCCAATTGAAATCCACATTGTGACGTCGCCGAAATGACCAAGATATCCGCGCCGTTGTGCGGCCTGTAGCCTTCCCCTCCCCCCAACCTTGAAAGAACCGTCTACGGGGCACTGACAGCCTTCTACGGTGTCCCGTACAACGTCGGCTACAGTGCCCTCTCGTAGTGACAAAGTAGCTGTTACCGACTACTTCCCGCTCCGATAACCTTTTTCCACCATGACTACGTGTTGTTGTGTCGCTGTCGGCTGCTCTAGGTTGCACATTGATCCTAGACCCCGTATAAACTGCGGTGCGGACGAGAGTACGGACGGGTTCCTAGATGAAAGAGCACGGGACTGCCCTAGGATTCCTAGTGCCGCATCAAGAGGACTAGAGGAGCAGCCTAGGACTGGTACGGTCAGCATAGTACGCGCTCCGGCGCGGTGACATTCGCACTGGAATCCTACGTGTTCCGCTATCTCACGCTAGATATCTCACGCTAGAGGCAGTCAACCTAGCTTATGATGCTAGGAACAGCCGTAGGATCGCGCGGTGCATCCGAGTGCAATCTATTAACACAATATTAACACTTTGTAAAGATGTTATATTTGACGATTTTAACTATCTATAAATCAGCTAGTTGCACGTTTTTAAATGCGAAAAACAGGGCTTGACACGTATGGAATACTAAAATTAGGGAGATATGTGAGCATTTCTCCTAGAACGTCACCTTTTCCGGCCTAGCAGCATCCGTCTAGTTCCGGCCCCCTAAGAATTGAGTTTCCACCCGGACGTGACCTCTCCTCGCGTCAGGGTGGAACTGCGTTGTGCGGCCCCGTCGATGCCGCGCGAAGAGCGATCCTCGCCCGGACTGCCATTCGGGTATTCTGCGCTCTTCACGCCCGCTCCGGGGCCGCACACGCGCTACTAAGATTGGTCGCTTCAATGGCAGACCATACCCCAAAAAAGAGGAAACAACAATGAACACCGCAACCGCAACCCCACAACGCGCCGTCACCGGCACTGTCTCAGCCGTCAGTCTGGCTGCACATATCAACGCCCTTGAAAAGGGCAAAACGAATCTAGCGAACGCCGTCGAGAGGCTTCTTGAAGAGAACGAGTCTGTGTTGGAAGCCTTCACCATCGTATTGCGCGAATTAGAAAAGAAGGGACATCTCGCCCATGCCTGATACCACCGCACCACCAGCCGCACCAGCCGCACCAGCCGCACCAGCAGCACCACCACCGGCCCGAAGCCTATACCAAACAGAGATTGACACCCTGCCCTGGTCGCCAGAACAACGACTCCAGCTTGAACAACTTCGCGGAGAGCGGGCGAAGTATGAGAGCCAACGCGCAGCGAGCCAGATCGAGATTCACAAACTGGAGCAAGAGCAGACCAGTTTACTGCGGAAACAGTCCCTAGGTCACGCCTTCCGGGAGTCCGCCGTCAGGTTCAAGACGACGCCAGAAGAGACATTGCGCCTACTCGGGGGCGAGATTGAATACGACGAGAACAACAACCCCCAGGTAAACGGCGTGCCTGTGACGGAGGCGTTGCGGACTTTGGCACTGTCCACGCCTACAATCGTAGACGGACGCAGTCTACGGGCGTTGAAACCTGCGGAACCCAAGGAGTCTGCGGTCCAATCCAAAGCAGACCTTACCAGCACCGCGGCGAAAATTTCGTTCGTCAACGAGTTTGGCCTGAAGGCGTTCGAAAACCTGCCCCTGCGTCAGCCTAGGATTGTCGAAGTTAAAACCTTTGAGGATTTTCAAAGCCTCCCGGTGGCGAACAGGATGAAACTCATCTCCGAACACGGGCCGAACTGGTCGGCGCGACTGCCTAGGGCAGTAACCGACGCTACGGCCAACCGTCGCGCAGGAATGCTCGTGAACAAAACCAAGCGGTAACGGACAGCGGGCGCGTCATAGTGATCCTAGCCTAGGATGCGCCCATTGTGCTGCACAGTGTTTTATTCTAGGCCGCACATTCCCGTAGCAACTTAACAACCGTTCCCGTTGCAATCTTTAGGTCTGCCGCAATCGTGCGAATCGACTTGCCTTCGGCGCGTGCTTTCTCGACGCTCTGCACCAGCTTGTAGTCGTCCGACTTCTTCGGTCTGCCGCCAACCCGACCCTGTACCTTTGCACGCTCCAGACCGGCAATCGTCCGTTCGCTGAGACGCACGCGCTCCTGCTTCGCAACTGCGGCAAGGATACCTACGACAGCCTCTTTGAATATGCCCGTGCTGTCCAGATATTGCTCCGTGAACGACCGATAGTTAACGCCGTACCCCGTTAGCCGTTCAAGGTGATTCAGCGTCTGC
>PLXP01000169.1:16743-28429 GCA_003151435.1 Acidobacteriaceae bacterium | reverse complement strand
CTCAGTCGTAGCGCACTCCCCGTTACAGCCAAGAGCTACGAGGGGGAGGTAGAATTGATCGCCGATGTGCTGGCCAGAATGGAAGAACCTCTCTCGAAATGCCTCCGATGTACCTCAATGCGCTTCTGAAATCCTTCCGTCCAGTGGAGCCCCATGCCTAACATAACCAGGCCGCGCAACCAGGGCGTCCTGCCTCCTCAGCAAACTCGCGCTGCCGCGACAGTTCAACCTCCGGCTTCATCAACAAGTCCATCTTCCAGTCCCGTCGCCAGGGCGAAGGTATTTCCTCCGCCGGTTTTTCCAGATGGGCATCGTCTGCAGATTCCGATGGCATACTTGGATGTCGAGGCTATTGCTCGCTTCGCATTCCCCGATCGGTTGCTCACAGGGTTCACTGTCGACTTCAGGCAAAGTAGCTCTCGCCTGCACACCTGCCCGGCCTTCATGGCCGGGCATTCTATTGGCTGGCAAAGGTGGCTCCCATCCGAACCATGGCTTCCACCAGCTTGTCCTCCAACCGGTCACGCCGTGCCTTCACCCACCGTCCGTAATACTTCTCGGTCGTTGAAATGGAGTCGTGCGTAAGCAGTCTGCTCACCTCCTCCAGCAACATCCCATCCACCAGTAACTCAACAGCAAATGTATCTCGAAGCATGTGGCTGTGGAATGCCATAGGATGACCATGCCCGTCGATGAAGTTCAGGTGGGAGTTCATGGTGAGAAGAATCTGTCCCCATCTTGTGGGTAGGGTGCTCTCTTTCAATGATTTCGGCCAGAGGAAATAGCCTGGCCTGAAGTCGGGTCGATCCGGAGACAGAGCTTCCAACGCGTCAATGACGCAACCGGGGAGTGGTACCTCGACCTTGGCACCATTCTTAATGGTGCGGAGATTCAAGCGGCCTCGCACCAATCCTGCGCGAGGGAAAGCGACCGCATCTCCGATGCGCAGCCCTACCCAACGCTGGAGCAGAAACAGCGCTCTTAGTTCATCAGCATAGCTGTGGACTTGGCCGCCTTGGGAGGATGTGAAAGGTCCGATCGCTGCCATCAGTTCTTGGAACTGGGCCCGCGTGAGAGGCTGTGTGCGCTTCTTGCTCGGCGCGATGTGCCGGAGAGGTGCAGAGGGATCCATGTCGATCAGCCGTATCTGGGTGGCCCATTCGAAGAATCCCTTCAGCCTTGTTTGAAAGTGGGACTGAGTGGTATCCGACATTCGGTCGTATTTCTCTGGCGCCGCGGTTGACCATTGACCTCGCCAGTTGTCTAGGATCTCGGGACTGATGTCGTTCAGGTACTCGATGTTCACTCTGGCTGCCCATGATAGGACTTTCTTCCGGAACGTGGCATGCACCCGGCTTGTGCCAGGGTTCTTCGATTTGCGATTAGCAGCCCACCGTTCCAGAGCATCGGCAACTGTGATCTTCTTTGCCGCCTCCTGCTCAGCGTCTCGATCTTTTATCCGGCGCAATTCCCTCTCCGCTGGATCACGCTTCTCCCGTTCGGCCTTTGCAAGCCGTTCCGCCTGCTCCCAGGCCCTCGTCCTTGCAGATAGGATGGAGTCATGCCCATTCTCGTAGACATAGAGGGCCTTGCGGCACTTGCACCTTTTCCAGTAACGGTCGTCTTTCTTGGGGCAGTCGGGAGCGTGACGAGTGAATACAGTAATGGTGCAAGTAGCTGAATCGCCCATCCGCGGAGCATACGCCTCCTACAGATTTCCTACAAAAACGCCTTGCCTCACCGTAAGTTGTTGATTTCAATAAAAGGTTAGAGATGCCGCCGATTCTCAATGCGCAAAACGTAACCAAGCAGTTTGGGGCCACTCCCCTGTTTCTCAACATCTCGCTCACCGTGGAAGACGGCGACCGGATCGGCCTCATCGGCCCCAATGGCGCGGGCAAGTCCACGCTGCTGGCGGTGCTGGCCGGCCAGGTTGAGCCCGACTCCGGCGAGCTGGCCGTGCGCAAGCGTGCCCGCGCCGCCTATGTGCCGCAGGACTCGCGCTTCGCTGCCGGGCTCTCCATCCGCCAGGTGCTGGAACGCGCCATGGCCGCCGTTCACGTGAACGAAAGCGAGCGCGAAGGCCGTCTGCGCGAACTGGCGGGCCGCACCGGTTTTGCGAACCTCGACGACGAAGCAGCCTCGCTCTCCGGCGGATGGCGCAAGCGCCTGGCCATTGCGGAAGCGCTGGTCGGCGAGCCCGAAGTGATGCTTCTCGACGAGCCCACCAACCACCTGGACCTGGCCGGAATCGAGTGGCTTGAGGAGCTGCTGACCTCTTCCTCCTTCGCAGCCGTCACCGTCAGCCACGATCGCTACTTCCTTGAGTCCACATCGAGCCAGATCGTCGAGCTGAACCGCGTCTACGCCGAGGGATTGCTGCGCGTCAAAGGCAACTTCAGCCGCTTTCTCGAGGAAAAGCAGGCCTATCTCGAGTCGCAGAATCGCCAGCAGGAGAGCCTGCGCAACGTTGTGCGCACCGAGATCGAATGGCTGCGCCGCGGACCCAAGGCGCGCACCACAAAATCGAAGGCGCGCATCGACACCGCCAACGCCATGATTGGCCAATTGGCCGCGATGGATTCGCGCACGTCGACCAGTTCCGCCGGCATCGACTTTGCCGCCAGCCAGCGCAAGACCAAGCGGCTGGTGGAGTTCGACGGCGTGGCCTGCGACGTGCCGGCCAGCGAGTTGCAAGAGGATAGCGGCGCAAAACCAGCGGAGAGCCGGCGACTTTTTACCGGCCTCAATTTCATCCTGACCGCGGGCAGCAAGGTGGGCCTGGTGGGGCCCAACGGCAGCGGCAAAACCACCCTGCTGCGCCTTTTGCGGGGCGAGATCGAGCCCGCCGAAGGCACCATTCGCCGGGCCGAGGCGCTGCGGCTCGTCTACTTCAGCCAGATGCGCGAACTGGACGATAGCGTCACGCTGCGCCGCGCGTTGGCGCCCGAGGGCGACGCCGTCATCCACCAGGGACGCACCGTCCACGTAGCAAGCTGGGCGGCGCGCTTCCTCTTCACCGGCGAGCAGCTCAACCAGCCGGTGAGAAATCTGAGCGGCGGCGAACGCGCGCGGGTGCTGATTGCACGACTTATGCTGGAGCCCGCCGACGTGCTGCTGCTTGACGAGCCCACCAACGACCTCGACATTCCCACGCTCGAAATCCTCGAAGAAAACCTGCTCGACTTTCCCGGAGCGCTGGTGCTGGTCACGCACGATCGCTACCTGCTGAACCGCGTGGCATCCACGGTGCTGGGCCTCGACGGGCGCGGCAAGATCGAGCAGTTCGCGGACTTCGGGCAATGGGAGACGTGGCTGGAGGAACAGGCGGCCGCGGTCAGGGAACAGGGAATAGGGAACAGGGAACAGAAATCGGTGGCGAGTGATGCCAGGAGCGATGGTTCGGCGCAGAAGAAGAAGCTCTCGTATCTTGAGGCGCGGGAGTTTGCCGCCATCGAGCAGCGCGTTGAGGAATCGGATGCGCGCCTGGCTGCCGCGCGCCATCACGTCGAGGACCCCAAGGTCGCCATCGACGCAACCGCGCTGCAGGCGGCGCTGGCTGAACTCGATGCCGCGCAGCACGAGAGCGACGCTCTCTACGCGCGCTGGGCTGAGCTGACAGAAAAAGCGGGATGACCGGGGTGACCCCCATCTCTCCGGGTGCCGGGTGCCCCACATCTCGCCTTTGAGATGTGGGTTGGATGCCTGACGACAGAGGCCATACCTGGGTAGTGTCCTAATTTGAAATCCACAGGGTTATCCTCCGATTATGGCTCCAATGGAGAATCAGGGCTTTCAGGTTGCCACTTCTCACTGTATTCCTTTGTGAGAACAGAAGAAGCATGGCAGAATGCGCATGTCCCTTCTCCGTCACAATGGCAATCTGAAATGCGGAGCAGTCCGGCGAGAGCGTTCCGAAGTTTCCTTTTTCTTAATTCCGTCTCCTTAAACATAGAAAATAAACCCCCGACAGTAATGGAGACGGTAACTACCGCGACAATGATGAAGATGTGACTGAAATACATTTGTCGCTTCTTTCGATTTCGTCCGCCATGTTGACTCGCCCGGCCTGACAGCCTCATCCTTCCGGTAGAGTCCTAACTTGGCTTTTCGGACTGCTACTATGTGTGCTTGGTGTACCCCTCTATGCTGGAATCGATAATTATAATTCCCTTTCTTTCTCCCTCCGTGATGCAGTAACGGCACCATCCTGTCTCATGGATAGGCGAGAGGGCGGCATTCCCAAGAACGTCTCTATAGCGCACTACCCCGAAAATAAACGCTTGAAGCTCAGAATGATCGAAACGCGTGCATTGCTCCGAGTCACCCCTGAGTCCCAGATCGTATCTTGCCAGTGGACGCAATACAAGAGACTCTCCTGGCAGGAGAACCTTTGGCGTCTTATATACATCAACTTTTTTATAGTCAGGGGTTTCAGGCGGAGACAACTCGACAAGATTGAATCCCCAAGAGTCGGAAATGATAGCTGCGGGAGTTTTCCCCAGATTTATGGCCTTCACCTCCCATATTTGCTTCAAATTCGAACTGGTTTCCACAATTACCTGAATCCACGGTCTTTCCGAGTTGATAAAGGCTTGAATGTTCAACAGGGCGCTCTTAGCAGCCTTTCTCGTCTCCCACGATTGCCAGCCGATCACACAGCCGGTGAGACCAGCGATGATAACCAGCCACCAGTTTGAGTCGCGCATCCAACGGGGCCGTTCGAAGGACGGGTTCCGATCTGGCGCGATGCCATTGTGCGTAGTTTCCTTGTTTCCGACGTTGGTCTGGCTATTTTCGCCATTCGAAGAATGAAGGGCTGGTTGCTCTTGTTTAGTTGGCTGTGATTTTGGGCTGGGATTTTTAGCGCTCTGACCGAGCATTATCCCTGCGAAGAAAAGCCACACAATCAACATCGCCAATCTTTTTCGCATGATTGAGCAATTGTATCCCTATGAATTTCAAATTAGGACACTACCCATACCTGCAGTCGCGCATGGAATGATACCGATACCAGCTATAATTCTCCCCAAAATGAAATGGGGGTTTCACGATGCGCGTCAGGCGGTTTGCTGCTCTTCTGTTGTCAGGAATTCTGGTTTGCGCCGTTGTGGCGCACGCGGCTCCGCAGCCGGTCAACCCTCAGGCCAGCCCCGAGGCGCGGGCATTGCTGGCCTATCTCGACTCCATCTCCGGCCAGGGCACCATCACCGGCCAGCACAATTTTCCCAACGACGGCTCGCGCTGGACAGACCGCGCCTACGACCTGACGGCCAAATATCCGGGCCTGTTCGGGGAGGACTTCGGCTTTTCCGCCGGAGACGATAAGGACTCCGTGCTCTCGCGCCCGGCGATGATTGAAGAGGTCAAGCGCCAGTACAAAAACGGCGCGGTAATCGCGCTGACGTGGCACGCTGTGCGCCCCACCGACGACGAGCCGGTCACCTTTCACGACAGCGTGCAGGGCCACCTTACCGATTACGAGTGGCACCAGTTGCTCACCCCGGGCAGCGCACTCAACAAGCGCTGGTGCGACCAGGTGGACGTGATTGCCGGCTACTTACGCCAACTTCGCGACGCCCACGTGCCGGTACTGTTCCGGCCTTATCACGAGGTCAACGGCAACTGGTTCTGGTGGGGATATCGCCCCGGCAAGGATGGCTCGGCCGCGCTCTACCGGCAGATCTTCGATCGCTTTGTGAACGTGCATCACCTCGACAACCTGGTCTGGGTGTGGAACGTGAATGCGCCGGGCGGCAGTGCGGGCCCCATCGTGGACTACTATCCCGGCGCTGCCTATGCCGACGTCGTCACCATGGACATCTACGGCGAGTTCAAGCAGGAGTACTACGACAGTATGATTGCCCTGGCCGCGGGCAAACCCATCGCTCTGGCCGAAGTGGGCGGCCTGCCAAGTGTGCCGGTGCTGGCCCAGCAGCCGCGTTGGACCTACTTCATGGTGTGGAGCGGATTGCTTGAAGGGTCGAGCGCGCCCGACCTGATCCAGTCCATCTATCATGCGCCGCAGACCATCGACCGCGACGATCCGCGCCTGGCCGCACCGATGGGAGCAATTCGCAAGGCTACCGCGTTGCAGAGTGCCACATCGCCGGCCGCCGATCCGGTGACCCCGGGCGCCACGCCGGAAGCGAAGGCCCTGCTGACGCGGCTCTCCGGCGCCGGAGGCACGGCGATTCTCAGCGGGCAGCCTGGCGACCCCGCCTCACCCGTTGCAGCCGCAGTCGCACAGGCAACAGGAACGCAGCCGGCGATCGTTGCCGCGGAGTTGGATCTGAGCACGCCGGAAGCGCGCCAGGCCCTTCTGAAGTCACTCACGCGCGCCCACGAGAGCCACCAGGCAGTGAGCCTCAGTTGGCGTCCAGCGCGCCCCACTGACAATGCTGCCGCAAGCACTCCCGGCCAACTCACCGACTTCGAGTGGAGTGAGTTGCTGACGCCGGGCAGCACCCTCAACAAGCAGTGGGCCGATCAGGTCGACAGTGCCGCCGCAACGCTTCACGCGCTTGAAAAAGCTGGAATCGCGGTGCTCTGGAATCCCTATCCCGAGTCCAACGGCAAGGACGCCTGGTGGGCTGGCCGCAAGGGCATCCACGGCTCCGCAGAGCTCTATCGCATGCTCTTCGATCGGCTCGTGCAGCACCATGGCCTGCGCAACCTGGTCTGGATCTGGGAGGCGGACCCTCCGGCGTTCGGCCCTGGAGCAACCGGCATGTTGAGCGACTTCTTCCCCGGCCTGCTTTACACCGACGCCATGGAACTGCGTGTTCGCCAGCTCAACACGCGCTTTCCGGTCGATCGTTTTCTTGCGCAAACCGTCCTGGGCAAGCCCATCGGCATCGAACTGGCAGGCGACATTCCCCCTGCCGAGGCTCTCACCGGCCGCGCATCGTGGGCATGGTTCGTCGTCGCACCGGGGGCCGATTCCGAGGCCCGCACCGACGCCCTGCGCAAACTCTACGCCGACCCCCGCGTGGTTTCACAACCTCAACACCAGTAACTCCCCAAAACGCGCCGAAGAGCGTAACGGCACAATGATTGTCCTTCTCGCGTGGTAGAAAGGTGTTGTGGCGGGTGTTCGAATTGGCCGCCGCAGGCTTGGAGTATCGCGGCGCGAACATGCTGCATCGAAAGCGGATATGCCCAACCCCGTGAAAGTTCTCATCGTTGAAGACGAACCCCATGCCCTGATGGGGCTTGCCGAGTTGATTTCCGGATGGGGATATCGCACCGAAACTGCGCGTGACGGCATCGAGGGCTGGGAGAAGATCCTCTCGTGGAATCCGGCCATTGTGGTGACCGATCTGAAGATGCCGCGCCTCGATGGTATTGGGCTGCTGGCCAAGCTGGCCGAAGAAGGGCCAACCTTCAAATCGAATGTCGCCGTGATTCTGTTGACCGCGCAAGGCTCCATCCAGACGGCGGTCGACGCCATGAAGCTGGGAGCCTACGATTTTCTGCTCAAGCCCGTGGATGCGCCGCGGCTGCGCAACATCCTGGCCAATGCCACCCGGCAGCGCGAAACCGATATCGAACTCGAAGTAGCTCGTCGCCGGCTGCGCGAAACCGGGGTCCTCGGCTCCATGGTCGGCACCTCGAAGGCGATGCGCGAGATCTTCGCATTGATTGAGCAGATTGCGCCCTCCAACGTCTCCGTCCTCATCACCGGCGAAAGCGGAACNNGGCAAGGAGATGGTGGCTCGCACCCTGCACGACCTGAGCCCGCGCAAGACTCATCCGTTTGTCGCGGTCAACTGCGCGGCCATCCCTGAAACCCTGATCGAAAGCGAAATCTTCGGCCACGAGAAAGGCTCGTTTACCGGCGCGGTGGAGCGCCGCATCGGCTGCTTTGAGCTGGCCACCGGCGGCACCCTGCTGCTCGATGAGTTGGCGGAGATGCCGGTGGGCACGCAGGCCAAACTGCTCCGAGTGCTTGAAGAGCGCAAGCTGCGCCGTCTGGGCGCGCGCAATGAAATCGACGTCGATGTGCGCGTGCTGGCAGCCACCAACCGCGCCGCCGAAGAGGCAATCGCCACGGGCAGCCTGCGCACCGACCTCTTCTACCGCCTCAACGTGTTCAACATCCACATGCCGCCGCTCCGCACTCATCTTGAAGACCTGCCCGCGATGGCCGAAGCCATGCTGGCCGAGATGAACTCCAAGCACGGACGCAGAGTCTCCGGAGTGGCGCCTTCCATCCTCGACAGGATGATTGCCTACCACTGGCCCGGCAATGCGCGCGAGTTGCGCAACACCATCGAGCGTGCCGTCATTCTGTGCCCCGACGGCGCTCCTCTCGATGCCGGGCACTTGACTGCGAGCTTCGGCAGAGCGCAGTCCCCCGTTCCGCAGGCGGATGACGCCAGCATTGTTCCGGTTCGCGTGGGCACAACGGTGGACGAAGCGGAACGCATGCTGATTGTGCGTACCCTTGAGTCCACGGGCCAGAACAAGACCCGCGCCGCGGAAATTCTGGGAGTGAGCCTGAAGACCCTGCACAACAAGCTCAAGGAATACAGCCATACGCAGCAGGCCGACTGAGCCATGCGACTGAAGACCAAACTCGTGCTGGCCATCACGGCCCTGGTGCTTCTCATTACGGGGCTTGTCTCGCTGGTCTACGTGAGCCAGTTGCTGCATGCGGCGGTGCAACAGTCCTACGACACCAATCACATGGTGGCCAACCAGGTCCGTTTTGCGCTGCAGAATGCCCTCGAGACCGGGCTTAGAGATCGCAAGGTCGATCCCAACAATCCCGATCAGTTGCGCGACCTGGCGGCTGAAGCCGTACGCAATAACCAGGCACTGCGGGCGGTGGTGGACTCGGCCAACCGGTATTCGGTCACCGTGTACGACCTGAACATCGCGGACCGCCGGTCTCGCACCCTGCTGAGCACCGATCCTGAAAATCAGGACAAAACGCTGCCCATCCGCCCCGACTACAACCAGCTTCTCAACGCCAACGCCCTCCAATTGATGTTTGAGGTCTACGGGCCGCCCAAGGTGTTTGATGTGGTGGTGCCGCTCGATCGCAACGGCGAGCCGTTCGTCACCGTCCACGTGGGCGTGCGCACCACCTTGCTGCGCGCCGTGTATGCGCCCTGGCTGGCCGAGGCCTTCACCCTCATGGGCTTCGCGCTGGGAGCCGCCCTGGTTGTCGCGCTGCTGCTCAGCAACCTTGCCCTCCGCCCGCTGGAACAGATCAGCATGCAGCTCGATTACTGGACCTCAGCCAGCGAGGATACGAACGAAGAAATCGAAAAGGCGGAGCAAGACACCGCAGTCCGGGTCTCAAACAAGATCGAAATCATTGGCCAGCGCATGCGGAACGTGGAAGAAGTGTTTTCTGCGCTGAAAGATAACCTGGATCAGATTCTCGGCAATCTGCAGGATGGAATCGTGCTCTTTACCGCAGACGGGCGCGCAGTGCTGATTTCCGAGGCGGCTCGCCGCTTTCTGCACTTGGAGCGGGATCGTGTTCTGGGTCTGAATGCTTCACAGATCTTCGACCGCTCCACCGTCCTGGGTCGCGTCCTGCGAGCGGCTTTCGACACCCGCACCGCCCTGCTGAAAGAGGAGATTCGCACCGATACGGGGCGCCGAATCCAGGCCTCCGTGGACTTCATCCACGACGATCTCACCCGCCAGGGGCTCGGCTCGCTGGTCACGCTGCGCGATCTCGAGTCCATGGAGGAGATTGAATCGGAGTTGGAGCTGTCGCGCCGCATGTCGGCCATCGGCAGGCTCACCTCCGGCGTGGCGCACGAGGTGAAAAACCCCATCAACGCCATCGTGGTCCACCTGGAATTGCTGAAGACCAAGCTCGGCGCAGGGAGCGCTTCGGCCCTCCGCCACCTCGATGTCATCGAGTCGGAGATTCACCGCCTCGACCGCGTGGTGCAAACGTTGGTCGACTTCTCGCGTCCAGTTGAGTTACAGCTTCGGGAACAGGACCTGAGGCTGGTATTCGGCGACGTGCTTGCCCTGGCCACGGAGGAACTCTCCACCCGCAACGTCAAGCTCGTGCACAGTTTTCCATCGCAACCCCTGATGGCTAACGTCGACGCCGACATGTTGAAGCAGGCGGCATTGAACGTCATCCAAAACGGAGCGCAGGCAATGCCCGATGGGGGAACGCTGGAGGTGAATCTCGAGGCGGATCGCAAAACCGCCGTACTGCGCATCTCAGACCAGGGCGTTGGCATTGCCGAAGAAATTATTGAGAAAATTTTTGACCTGTACTTTACTACAAAAAGCGGAGGCAGCGGGATAGGTTTAGCAATGACATATCGTATCCTGCAGTTGCATCATGGGTCTGTCGAAGTACAATCGGTGAAAGACCGTGGAACCGAGTTCAGGCTGCGCATACCGCTGGCCGCCACGGAATGGGGACGTCGGCATCCTCAGCCGGCAGGGGTCGAAGACGAGAAAGGGCTTGTAGGATGAAGTTTCCCGCGAAGAGCATCGCGTGGCTGCTGCCTTTGCTATTGATGGGGTGTATCCACAAGACCCACCAGTCGCAGGTGCAGCCCCCTCTTGCTCCGCCCATCGAGGACACCCCTCCCCCCAATCCGGACAATGCTCCCGCCAACCTGCCGCAGCCCGTCATCTCCGTTCCTGCCCCAGCCCCGGCGCCGACGCCCACCGCGAACGAGGAGCCGCCCAAGCCTCCACCCAAACACAAGAAACCGGTGGCAAAAACCAATCCGACGACGACCGCGAGAATCACGTCACCGGCCACTCAGGACGCTCCTCAGCAGCAGGCTTCCAACTCGGTGCCCGGAGTTCCCGCGGCCGGCCAGCTCACCTCAGGCGAACCAGCCGATCTGCGGCAGCAGACAGCCAACTCCATCGCCGCCACTGAGAAGTCGCTCAGCGCCATCACTCGCGCGCTCAGCGAGCAGGAACAGAAGACCTCAACGCAAATCCGGGAGTTCCTGAAGCAAGCGAAAACTGCCCTGGGCTCCGGTGACCTGGACGGCGCGAATACGCTGGTCGTCAAGGCCAAGGTGTTGCTGAGTGAGTTGAGTCAGTAAACTTCCGCCGCCGTCCGAATGGGCATCCCCAATTCGTTCGCTTGTTATCGTTCACCCCAGCTCAATTTATTGCGCAGAGCCTCAAAGAAGCCACCTTCGTTCAACCGCACCAGGTTAACCGTGTGCTGCGAGCGTTGGCAGCGGATCTCGTCTCCAAGCTGCAGTTCGAAGGCCCGTTGCCCGTCCACCGTCAGCAGGGCCAGATTCGGAATGCCTTCCACCCGCACAGTCAGCGACGCGTCGCCACGCACCACAATGGGCCGCAGCGTCAGCAGGTGGGGACAGATGGGCGTCACCACCATGGCGTCCACGTCCGGCGTCAGAATGGGTCCGTTAGCAGCCAGATTGTAGGCCGTGGAGCCGGTCGGGGTTGAAACGATGACGCCATCCGCACGAAAGCGCGCGACGGTCTTGCCATCCAACTCCACCGCAAATTCGCCCATGCGCGCAATATCGCCCTTGGTGACCACGATATCGTTCAGAGCTTCGTATCCGGAGTGCTGCTCTGCCTTGCGCCACAGCTCGGCGTGCAGCATGGCCCTGGCCTCGAGAAGATGGCAGTTGTGGCACCAACCCTCCAGCGTCGCGTACAGATCGGCGAGGCGAACCTCCGTCAAGAAACCGAGATAGCC
>PLXP01000169.1:0-16732 GCA_003151435.1 Acidobacteriaceae bacterium | reverse complement strand
GGTTCGTAGCCGCGCTGCCGCAGCCATGCAATCAGCTCCGGCAGCAGCCGGACGAGTTCTTCTTTCTGCGGCTTGCAAACAATCGCAACTCGTATCATGCGGTCCCAGTGTAACGGATGAACCCGTGCCAGGACCGTCATTGGCACGACAGCGGAGACCGAGCGACCGGCCCCCACACCGTGAAGGAGCTGATGAAACTGCCCATGATTGGAATCTTCGTGGTTGGAATAGGATCACCGGCAAGGACTAAACTGAATCACAACCATCAAGGGAGTTCCGATGCGCTTCAGAAACAACCGCAACCGCCGGAGTGAATCCTTCCGCGCGAAGACTCTGGGCCAGCTCCCGGGAAGGCGTTGGCGACGGGCATTGGCCTGCCTTGGCGCCATGGCGGCATTCCTCACCAGTGCCGCCTGGCCTGGCCAGCAAGCTCCTTCGCCCAGCAAAGATAAGCCGCCCCTGACCGCAACGACCGGCCAGCAGCCCGACGCCGGCCAGCAGCAGGAAACGCGCGACCAGCAGGTTGAGAAGCAGAAGTCCGGCGCAACCCATGCTGAACCAAAAGACCAGATCGCCCTGGACAGCGCCAAACTTCTGAAGTTGGCCACCGACCTCAGAATTGAAGTGGACAAAACCACCTTGGACACCCTCTCGCTCACGATCGTTCGCAAGGCCGACGAGATTGAGAAGCTTGCCCACAGCATGAGGGAGAAGATGAAGGTTGCTGTGGAGCCGGCGAAATAGGATGCGCAGCGCTCGTGTCTTGCAGCCTGTCAAGAAGGGTGGACGACAATGCCTTGGTACCGGACGATCGCTTTAAAAGGCTCCGGCAGCAGTTGGAGAAACAGGGCCCTCGGGCTCACGCTCTTGTTTGCGGCTACCGCCTCGTTGTTGTATTCCCAGGCCCCCTCCCAGCCGACGCCGCACCCGGTGCCGCCGACGGAGCCGCAGCCGCCTGTGTTTACAAACTCGAAATCTCCAGACTACGGCCCACCGGAACTGAGAGCCCCCACATTCGAGGAATTGCAATACCGCAGATACATCGCAGACCGCCTGCGGTCTATGGCCTCCGATACGGCGAAGTTGCTGAGGCTGGCTCGAGAACTCAACGCGAAAATCGATAAGTCAGGCCCCAGTTCGCTCTCGCGCGAGGACCTTCGCAGGTTGGCCGAAATCGAAAAGCTCGCACACAATGTGAAGTGGAAGATGCAGCTTGCTACATCGGGAAATCCTGCCCCATAATCCCGCAATCAGACGATCGAAGTTTCAGGCCGCCGCGCGTACAGCAGAAACTCGCGGTTGCCCTCGGCCCCGGTGATGGGCGAGGGGATCGTCTCCACCACTTCCCAGCCCACAGACCGTACATTGTCCGCGACTTTGTCGATCGCCATCTGGTGCGCTTCAGGATCGCGGACAATGCCGCCCTTCCCCACGTTTCCGCGGCCCACTTCAAACTGCGGCTTCACCAGGATCACGGCTTCAGTGACAGACCTGGCAGCCTCCAGCACGGGCCCAATCAAAATCGTGGCCGAGATGAACGACACATCCATCACCAGGAGTGTCAGTTCCGCGCTGCCGCCCTCCGCAGCCAGGGCGCCGGGGGCCAGGTAGCGGGCGTTGGTGCGCTCCAGCAGGCGAACACGAGAGTCGTTGCGCAGCTTCATGGCAATCTGGCCAAAACCTGTGTCCACGGCCGTTACATGGGCTGCTCCGCGCTGCAAGAGGCAATCGGTAAATCCGCCGGTGGATGCGCCCACGTCCAGGCAGGCGCGGCCCGCAACATCGATCTTCCAGTAATCGAGTGCGCCCGCCAGCTTCAACCCTCCCCGGCTGACAAACGGCAGATCCTGGCCCAGAAGGCGGATGGGGGCGTCCTCCTGAACCGCCGCTCCGGGCTTGTCCACTTTCTGTTCTTTCACCAGCACCCGGCCGGCCAGAATCAGCGCACGCGCCCGTTCGCGGCTGGGCACAAGGCCCCGCTCCACCAGGAGAAGATCGATGCGGATTTTGTTTTTGACGGCCATCTTCTCCATGGAGGGTCAGCCAAACCAAAGAACCAACTTGTTTTCGCTTGCAGCAAAAACGAAGGAAGGGTCATCCCCGTCATGGGAAATGACCCTTCCGGTTGATTCGCTCCGTTCGTTGCTATGGCATCTTCTGACAATCCGCAAGCATATAACCGGCGGGGTAAGCGGAGCCCGCAGGCAGCGGCGGCAAATTGCATGGCTGGCCATAGCCCGGCTTGCGGCTTACTACGTTCGGGTTGCCTCTTACGGCGTCCTGGGTGCTCACGCGAACGTCGACAATATTGCCTTCCACCAGGACCGTAGCGTCCACAATGTCCTGGTCGGTACGGACAATGGTCAGATAGGGGCTGTCGGGCGATGAGGCGTACACCTTGCCCTGCAACGAATTTTGCGTCGAAACCACCGTGCGCGGATGACCGTTCACAGTGAGCTTCTTTTCCAGCGTGTGGCTTATCAGGTTGACGATGCTCACCGTACCGTCGGACTGGTCTGCCGTGTAGGCACGGCTGCCGTCAAAAAGCGCGGTGACGCTGGCGGGATTCTTGCCCACCGGAATGGTGAACGTGGTGCCGAACGTCGGGCTGTCATTGCCGTATTCGTCCAGGCTGACATCGATCACACTCACCGTTCCGCCATCGTAGTCCGCCACCACCAGTTGGTTGGTGGCGGAGTTGAACTCGGCATATATGGGGCCAGCCGTTGTTCCCATGCCAGCGGTTCCGTTGGGGGGATTTCCGGAGCCGGGGTTGGCAGCATTCAAAGTATTGACCGCGGTGAGCGAAAGCGGCAGGCTGGGATGGCAGGTGACCGTCTTCCCGTTCTGGTTAAGAAACGGGGTGCAGGTATCGAGTGTGTTGTTCTGGCTGTTGATCACCGAAATGGTGTCGTCGCCGCGATTGAGCACAAAGAGTCGCCTGCCGTCAGGGCTCTGCACCGCGAAGACCGGGCATTTGCCCACGGTGATCTGGGACGAAACCGTGTAGCTGGTTACTTCAATCCCTTCCACCAAGCCGGCAAGTCCGGTTGTGGGCGAAAGATTGCACTCCAAACCGCTGGAAACGGACGCCTGCTCGATCACAAAGTAGCGTTGGCCGCCCAGACCGGCTCCAATCACGGACACCGGCGTAGACACCACTGGAATCGACAGCTTGAACACAGCCGGAGATCCCACCAGCACGTCCACTTGATTTCCGCTCAGGTCGGCAACCCAAAGTCCGGCCGAGGGAGAAAACAAGCTGAGAGGGCGCGACGTGGACGGCAGCGTGGTGTAGGTGATGTACTTCGGCTGCAGTTGAGTGCGATCGACCGGGAAATTGGTCAACGTTCCATCGCTGTTCACCGTGTAGCCCGCGGAACCGGTCTCGTCGACGGTAAAGGTGGATGGGCCCGGCCCGATCGGCGCCTGCGCCAATATGCTATCCCCGGCGTAGTCGATGATCGTCGCGATCCCGGGGGACGTGGCCGAAGGCGAAGATACCACCGCCACCAGCGAACTCGGCTGGGAAGCGGGACCGGTGGGATTGATCGGCGTTACCACCGGCCTGTATCCAGCGCCGCAACCGGCAACCATGGCTGCAGCCACAAGGGCAGAGCCCGCCTGAACCAACCGCGCGCGCGCCTGGCTTAAATGCTTGGGAAAAAGACTCATTCAGTTTCGTTCCTGCTTACTTCTGGATTGTAAATCAGGCGGCCGGGAGAGCTGGGTGAGCTGTGGTTGCCGATGTGTATGCCCCATGCTGAATCACCCACAAAATTGGGTGCCCCACCCTTGGAATTTCAAGGGTGGGATTCACAGAAGCGAACACCCCACCCTTCTGCTTTTTTGCAAGTTCCACCACAAAATTGGGTGCCCCACCCTTGGATTTTCAAGGGTGGGATCGGGGAGGGCTGACCCAAGAACCGGAAGGTTGGGGTTCGTGGTATCCCACCCTTTTCACGACGAAACTGTGAAAAGGATGGGCGCCCGCGATATTGGATGTGCGCCGTCAATGACCTGCAACCTCCACCACGGCGCTGTCGGGCCCACTCCATGCCGGTGCGCCCTCGTGAGTCAGTTGCTGTTTGGCATCGTCCCAATGCAATTTGGTGATTGACCCCGCGCCCTTCTCATACGCATAGGTCGTGCCATCGTCGGAGAAGAGCGTGAAGCTGCCATCCGCGCCCGGATAGACGCGCACTTTGGCGATGCTCTGCGCCTGGTGCGTGCTCTCCACGGGGGACCCCATGGGCACAATCGATCCGGCACGCACAAACAGCGGAATGGTATCGATGGGCGCGGCAACGTCGATCATCTGCCCGCCTTTCACGCGCTCGTTGGTCCAGTAGTTGTACCAGTCCGAACCCGCCGGCAGGTAGACCGCGCGGCTCGTAGCTCCCTGCTCCGTCACCGGAGCCACCAGGAAAGCCGGCCCCAGCATGTACTCATCCCGCAAGTCCGTCACCTTGGGGTCATCCGGGAAGTCAAGCGGCAACGCCCGCATAAACGGCGCGCCCGTCTGCCACGTCTTGAAGCCCAGCGAATAGATATACGGCATCAGTTGGTAGCGCAGCCGCAGGTACTTCTCCAGGATCGGCTCCGCCTGCTTGCCGTAGGACCAGACCTCGTTCTCCGGACGGCTGCCATGCGTGCGCATGATGGGCAGGAACGTCGCGTATTGGAACCACCGCGTGTAGAGCTCCGGATAGTCGTCGTAGCCACCCACCTCTGCACGCGCGTCAGAGGGATCGAGCAGCGGCGGATGCGCCGGGTGATGCGCAGCAGGCAGATACTGCCAGCCGCCTGTGTCGTTTGACCAGTACGTCAACCCCGACGCTGCAAAATCCAGCCCCGTCGGAATCTGGCGCTTGAACGTATCCCACGTGGGGTAAATATCCGACGACCAGAAGATTGCCCCGTTGGCCTGCGCGCCCGTGTAGGCGTCGCGCGAGAGGATGAGGGCGCGGCGGCCGGGCTCGTCCTTGCGGAATCCGTCGTACAGCGCCTTCGTGTGGAAGTAGGGGTAGACGTTGAAGAATTCAGTCCCCGGACCCACGTGCAGGAAAGAGCCGTTGGGAGGCAGGTCGGGCTCGGTCTCATCGGCCCATAGCGAATCGAAGCCCAGGCTGATGATGTTGTCGTGAATCGTCTTCCAGTACCAGGCTGCGGCGGCGGGGTTGGTCGTGTCGATGTCGGACCCCGCACGGTCATACGGCAGCCCATCGATGGGCTTGCCATCGGCCGTGTGGATCAGCCACCCGTTCTTCAGCAGCTCCGCATAAAAGCGGTCGTCCGGCACAAACCGCGGCCACACGCTGATCATGGTTTCAAAGCCCATGTCGTGGAGTTGCTTGTTCATGGCCTTGGGATCGGGCCAGAACTTGGGATTCATGTCCATCTGCCCCATCTTGGTGTAGTAGAACCAGTCCACCACAATCACGTCCGCGGGCAGATGCCGGTCGCGATAGCCCTTGGCGACGTCGAGCACCTCCTGCTGGCTTGCATAGCGCTGCTTGCACTGGATGTAGCCGTAAGCCGCCTTGGGCAGCATGTGCGTTGGCCCGGTCAGCAGCTTGTATCCTGCATAGATTTCGTCGGCCGTGTTCCCCGTGATCACGAAGAACGAAACGCGGTTCCCCGACTCGGACACCCAGCGCGTCTGCTCGTTGAAGCCGGGCTCGATGGTGGTCTTCGAGGGATTATCCCAAATAAGCCCGTAGCCCTTGTTCGTCACCAGAAACGGCACGCACGTGCTGGGAGCCGCGGGCGCGGTGTAGTCGTTCCAGCAGCGCACCGGGTGGCCGCGGTGGTCGAGGAAGCCTTCATGATTTTGGCCGAGCCCATAGTAGTGCTCGTCGTCAGGCGAGACGAAGGTGGCGCCGACAATGTAGGACTTGGGATCCGTGGGGCGAAAGTCGAGCGCGAGGCCGGCGGTGCCGTCTTTGCGATTGGGCACAGCCTGGGACCAGCCGGTCATTTCGAGCAGCTTTTTGCCCTCGGGAGTGGTAAAGGTGATGTGCGCGCCGGGGGCGGAGCCGTTGAAGAATTTGCTGATGTCCACTTCACTTTGGACAACGGCGTACTTTCTGCGCGGATTGTTGGACTCCACTGTGGCAACGATGCGGTCGGACTTGTAGACATCGGCGTCGTCGGTCCGGCTGGCGGCCCATCCGGCGGATTCGGGCGAGGCCACAAAGCCATAGCCGGGCGCCGCCTTGGCGGGATCGGGGTTGAGGCTCAGCGTGACGCGGAGGATGTTGGGCGCGTAGGGCTCCAGCACGATGGTTTCGCCCTTGCGGTCGAGAACAAGGCGATGGCTGGAATCCTGCGCCGTTAAAGTAAGCGCACATAGGCCGAATCCGGCAAGAAAAACAAGGGCCGCTGAATACCTTTTCATTCATCACTCCGTAGACGCATGTGAAAGCACTGAAAATGGCTGCGCAAGTGAGTGTAAACCGATTCACCCCGCTGCTCCCAATGGTTCCTTTGGCCGCCCCGCCCCGGCCAGTTACGATGAGGCGTGACTCAATTGAACCCGGACAGTTCGAATCCCAGTTCGAACCCGGACCTCGCGAATCTCGCCTGGCAATCGAAGCTCGTGCTGCTTCTGGTCCTGCCGTACACGGCCACCGGCGTGGTTTTCCAGTCGCACGAGTGGGCTTCGACCGCCCCAAACGTCGCCATCTGGACCCTGGGCCTGAGCGTGCTCCTGGGACTCGTCGCCTGGAAGACCCACTCCGCCACGGCCGCAGCCGCGGCCACCGGCGCAATCATCGCCGCCAGCGTGATCTTCTCCACCCTCGTCTATCCGTACCACCCGTGGCAGACCGGCCTCATCCCACTCGTCGCGGTGCTGCTGCTCACTTCCCTTGCCACGCGCTTCGGCAGTCGCCGCAAAGAGCGTCTCGGCACGGCAGAGAAGCGCATGGGGCGCGGCGCAGCGCAGGTCGCGGCCAATCTCGGCATGGCCGCGCTGCTCTTTGAGCAGTCCGTCCGTTCCATGATCATCGACACCCATTGGCTTTCTCGCTCCGGCGTGGCCTCCGCCGCAATCCTGGTCCTCGGACTCGCCGCACTCGCCGAGGCCGCGGCCGATACGGTCTCTTCCGAAATCGGCCAGGTCCTCGGCGGCCAACCGCGCATGATCACCAGCCTGCGCAAAGTCGACGCTGGAACCGACGGCGCCATCAGTCTTGCGGGCACACTCGCCGGAGCACTCGCGGCGGGCCTGGTTGCTTGCGCAGGAATGTGGGCATTGCGCGGCGACCGGTCGATGCTAATCGCAAGCTGGGCGGCCGGAGTCTTCGGCCTGGTCTTCGACAGTTGGCTCGGAGCCACCTTCGAACGCCGCGGCTGGCTCAACAACGACGCGGTGAATTTTCTGTCGACCATCGGCGCGGGGGCGTGCGCGCTGGGACTGCTGGCGGTCATGCCCCATCCCGGCGTCGGCTAGGCCCGCCGGTTCTAGCCGTCGTCGGAAGAAGACGAAAGGATGCCCTTGCCCAGAGGTGCGAAAGCGGTTACTTCGGATCTTGGCCAGCGGTCTTATGCTCAAAGCGGGCGAAGGTCGACACACATAGCGGGACGTACTCCTCACGCGATCAATGCCTCAGATGGTTGCTCCAGATGATTGAACCGAACACTACTGCTATACCGAGCGGTATAAAGACAACGCTTAGAATGAACGGCCAAGCGGGCGCGTGACGCTCTCTGATCAGCTTCCAGTAGCTTGATTCAGTATTGCCTCTTCGAAAGTCGTAAAACATCCGCATCCCATTCGCGGCGAAATCCATGTAGGCGCGGGCGAGACCACCCACGCAGAACATGGCAAAACCTATCGCAATCCCCAGCTTGGCTGACCCTTGCACACTGCCTCCGAGATGCCACCCATTGTATTCGTCGTGATGCGCAATGTGGTTCGGGGTGAGTTGTGGCCTACACGTCCATTACCACCCGGTCAACATCCACCGGCAGTTTCCCAGTCGCCCGCCCTCAATCGAGATGCAGCCGCCACAACTCGCCGTTCTCGCGGACCGTGCAGCAGTCGCGTTCGCCCTTGGCCAATCACATTTTCTGCAATCACCAAATACAACCACCGAGTTCAAGCATCCAAGTTCAAGTGTCCTAAAACGCTGACCCCGCCAGCAAAAATGAGCATGAGTGAGCAATATTGCACAGACCGGCTGGCGAACGATTTGGATACTGCCTAACATATCTGCGAACGGGCGCTTCGAGCGACCGTTTGGAGTGTGCCTTCGAGACGATGAGATCACAACGGTACGAGACACCAAGCTGGCAGGAGACACCATGTGAACGAACTGAAAAGGAGCGGGTCGATGACCGTAAGAGGACTGGTATCCCCAACCACGAGATTAGCTTCGGTTAGAATGCGTGAGCCTTCACAGTCAGAGAAGCCACGAGCGGTCTTAGCGGAGCTGTTTGAGCTAGTGGAAGAATACGGACCGATGTGGTACACGGAAGATCTTCACAATCGCGCCGTAAGTGCACTATCCAAGGTCGATAGCCCCATCCGGCGCCACTCCGCAAGATGAGGTTTTGAAGAGCCCTCACACACGCTGCACCCACCGGCAGTTTCGCAGTCGCCCGCCCTCAATCCAGATGCAGCCGCCACAGCGTGTAGGTCAGGATCTCGTGCATCATGCGATCGAAATCCTGCGAATCGTCCTCCGCGCCGGTGCGAGGACGGGGCGACGTGAGCACGTTGAGTCCGTTGGCGGCGCAGATTTCATGAATGCGGAACATGTGGGTATCGTCGCTGACAATCACCAGCCGCCGCAGCCCGTTGGCGCGGGCGATCACGCCGATGCGGCGGGCCGACTCCGACGTGCTGCGGCTCTGGGTTTCCGCAATCACGGCGGACTCGGGAATGCCCGCGCCCATCAGATATTCGCGGCCGACCGCGCCTTCGGAATGCTCGTCGCCGCCGTCGCCGCCGAGGGTAATGATGAGCGGCGCGATGTTGTGGTCATAGAGGGTGTGGGCGTGGTCCAGGCGGGCGCGAAACACCGGCGACGGGCGGCCATCGTACTCCGCCGCGCCAAACACACCGATGGCATCGGAAGGAGCGGCCTGATCCCAGCCGGCGTAGTGCTCAATCTGCACGTAGACCCAGGTGCACCAGGCGGAGCCGGCCAACAGCAGAATCAGCAGGGCGAAAAGCACCGCTCGAAGTCGCCATTTTCGGCGTCTTGGTCCGCGTGCTATCGGGCTGGAGGTGCTATCCATGCGGAGTACCTTACCGCTGCAGGACCATCACAATTTCGTGCGTGGGAATGGCGCCCTCGCGCAGAATCTCCCAACGGCCCGGCCCCAGAGACAGGTCCACGATGGTCGTGGGCTGAGTGCGGCCCGTAGGACCGCCATCGATAATCAACGGAATTCGGTCGCCGATCTGGTCGCGCACACAGGCAGCGTGGGTACACTCCGATGCCCCCTGCAGATTGGCAGCGGTCGCCGTGATGGGCAACCCAAACCGCTCCACCACGGCCCGCGGAATGGCGGCATCCGGCACGCGCAGCGCCACGTTGCCGGTGTGAGCCGTCGAACGCAGCGGAAGCTTGGTTCCGGCACGCACAATGATGGTCAGCGGGCCCGGCCAGAACTTGTCTGCCAGCTTGTCCAGCATCGGATCAGTGTCGCGCGCCAGTTCGTAGGCCTGCGCCAGCGAGGCGATCAGCAACGACAGCGGCTTGTGCTTCTGGCGGCTCTTGATCTGGTAAATCTGCTCCACCGCATGCAGGTTGACGGGATCGACGGCCAGACCATAAAAGGTGTCGGTCGGCAGGGCAACGACGTTTCCTTTACGCAGGCAGGAAACGATATAGTCGATCCGGTCTGGTTGAGGTTCATCGGGATGGACGCGCAAGATTTCCGCGGACAAGAAGGTCTACCTCAGTTCCCGCATTGGAGATCCCGTAAAGACGGAAGCTATCACAGCGCCAGCGACGGTGCAAGTGAGCCGCGGCATGTGTCTGTCCGCCCCCAGGCAAACAGACTAGAATCGCCTAAGTGTGAGGCGGTTCACCAGGATGCCTGTTCGCATTGTACAGAGTAAGCAGAATGCCCGCCTGAAGGAGTTGCGGCGAGCGCTGGCCAAGCCCGGCCGCGATGACCACGGGCTGGCCGGCATCGAAGGGCCCAATTTGCTGCAGGAGGCCGTGCGCGCGGGCTTGCGCGTTCCCTGCGTATTCGCCGCCCAGGACGCCCAGCACCTGATCGAGGGCTTGCCGCTGCCCGCGGAGACCGAAATCCTGCTGATGACCCGCGAACTGCTCGAGTCCGCGCTGGGCACTGAGGCCCCCCAGCCCGTTGCTGCCCTCGTCGAACCACCGGATTGGACCTGGGCGCACGTGCTGGGCCACGCCCGGAAGTGTCATCCGCTGCTCGTCGTGCTGGCCGGCCTGCAGGATCCTGGAAACCTGGGAACCATTCTGCGTTCGGCCGAGGCCTTCGGAGCCGACGGCGTACTCAGCTTGCCCGGAACCGTGAGCGCCTGGAACCAGAAGGCGGTGCGCGCCTCCGCGGGCAGCGTCTTCCGTCTTCCGCTGCTCGCCCTGGGCCTTGATGAAGCCATGGAATTCCTGCGCGAAGCCGGCGTGAAGATCTACGCCGCTACGGTGCAAGCCGGCGAGCCAGCCGACCTGGTCGACCTGGCCGGGCCGATCGCGTTGCTCATCGGCAATGAGGGCAACGGCCTCCCCAAGGATGTGGCAGACCATGCCGACGCCCGACTCACGATTCCCTGCCCCGGGCCGGTCGAAAGCCTGAATGCCGCCGTCGCCGCCAGCGTGTTGCTCTATGAAGCGTCCCGTCAGCGTTCGGCGAAGTGCGGCGGGCCCCAGGACCATCGAGGGACCGCACGATGAGCCTGTTTGACGGCGAACCGGAAGGTCCGCGCGGCACGTTGCGAACGGCTCCGCTGGCCGAGCGCATGCGTCCGCGCAACCTTGACGAGTACAGCGGCCAGGAGCACCTGCTCGGCCCGGGCAAACCCCTGCGCGTGCAGATCGAACACGATGGCCCCGACTCGACGAATTCGGGATCCATGATCCTCTGGGGTCCGCCCGGCGTGGGCAAAACCACCCTGGCCAAAATCATTGCCGAAACCACGCAGGCCACCTTCATCGAATTTTCCGCCGTCATGAGCGGCATCAAGGAGATCAAGCAGGTGATGGCCTCCGCCGCGCAGGCCGCCGAGCTTCATTCGCGCACCATCCTGTTTGTCGATGAGATTCACCGCTTCAACAAGGCGCAGCAGGACGCGTTTCTGCCCTACGTGGAACGCGGCACCATCCGCCTGATCGGCGCCACCACTGAGAATCCTTCGTTCGAGATTATCTCCGCGCTGCTCTCCCGCTGCCGCGTTTACGTGCTGCAACCGCTGAGCGAAGAGCGCATCGCCGTGCTGCTGCGGCGCGCCCTTGAAGACCAGGAGCGCGGCCTCGGCGCCCTGGGCCTCACCGCCGACGACGATGCGCTGCAACTCATCGCCAGCTACTCCAGCGGCGACTGCCGCAGCGCCTACAACACGCTCGAAGTGGCTGCTCAACTGGCGCTGGAACCCAGTCATGCCGACAAAAAACACATCGACCGCGCGCTGGCCGTTGAGGCTGTGCAACAGCGCGTGCTCATGTACGACAAGTCAGGCGAAGAGCACTACAACCTCATCTCCGCGCTGCACAAGAGCGTGCGCAACAGCGACCCCGATGCGGCGCTCTACTGGCTGGCGCGCATGTTCGCGTCCGGCGAAGACCCGCTCTACCTGGCCCGCCGCGTCGTCCGCATGGCCGTTGAAGACATCGGCCTGGCCGCGCCCGAGGCCATGAACCTGTGCCTCTCCGCCAAGCAGACGATGGAGTTTCTGGGCTCTCCCGAGGGCGACCTGGCGCTGGCCGAGGCGGTGGTCTACCTGGCGCTCGCGCCCAAATCGAACTCGGTATACACGGCCTACAGCGCGGTGCAGGCGGAGATTGAGCACACCCGCCAGGAGCCGGTCCCGCTCCATCTGCGCAACGCCCCCACTCGCCTGATGAAGGAGTTGGACTACGGCAAGGGCTACCGCTACGCGCACGATGAAGAGGGCCGCGTCGCCGATATGGACTGCCTTCCCGACTCGCTCAAGGGCCGCAGCTACTACCAGCCCACGCAGGAAGGCCGCGAAAAGTTGCTGGCGCAGCGGATGGAGGAGATTCGCCGCCTCAAAGCCGGCAAACGCTCGCAGTAAGCGGGTGCCGGGTGCCTCAGGTCTCGATTTTGGGACCTGGGATTCACGACCCCAACCGCCGCCGGGTGCCCCAGCCTTGCGACGTTCTTGTTTTTGTCGCTAGGGTGGGAGACCACAAACCGGTCAGCGCTTCGTCTTCGGTAACTTTCCCACCGCGTCCGTAACGATCCCCGGCGTCAGCACCTCCGGCAACATCTGCGGCGCGCTCTGGCCCGGCACATACAGCGCGTAGGCCGGAACTCCGCTGCGGCCAAGGCTTGTGAGGGTTTGCGTGATGGCGTCGTCGTGTTGGGTCCAGTCGGCGCGCAGGAGGGCAACGTTGGCGTCGACAAAAGCCTTGCTGACCTCCGGCCTGCTGAGGGCTACGCGCTCATTCACCTGGCAGCTCAGGCACCAGCTTGCGGTGAAATCCACAAACACCGGGCGGCCCTGCGCCTGGTAGCGCGCCACGGCCTCCGCGGACCATGGCTCCCAACCGCTATGGCTCTGTGATGACGCCGAACTCTCCGGCGCAACCACCAGTTCTTTGGCTGCAAAAACACTCAAAGCGATCACTCCAAGCACGCACGCCGCGGCCACAACCGTAGACCAGCCCTTCGCCGGCCAGCGCCCAAGGAACCATCCCGCAATCGCCAGCAGCAGGAAGCTCGCCAGCAGCGCGGCCAGCACGCTGGCTCCGTAAGCCTGCGCCAGCACCCATGCCAGCCAGATCACCGTTGCGAAGATGGGCACTGAAACAGCCTGCCGCAGCACTTCCATCCAGGCGCCGGGGCGCGGCAGCACGCGCGTCCACGCGGGTTGCATGGTGAGAGCCGTATAGGGCGCGGCCAATCCCAGTGCGAGCGCCGTGAAAACGGCAAAAGTGACCGCAGCCGGCTGGGCCAGCGCATAGCCGATGGCCACTCCCATGAAGGGCGCGGTGCAGGGCGTGGCGACGATAACCGCCAAGACGCCCGTAAAGAAGCTGCCCGTGTAGCCCTGCTTCGCGGCCAGCGAACCGCCGGCACTGGTGAGCGTAAGGCCAATCTCAAACTGGCCTGCGAGCGAAAGCCCCAGGAAGAACAGCAGCCCGGCCATCAGCGACAGGAAAATCGGCGATTGGAACTGGAATCCCCAGCCAAGGTGCGCGCCCGCCGACCGCAACCCCAGCAGCACCGCAACCAGCACCCAGAACGAGGCAAGAATGCCGGCCGTATACACCAGCCCGTGCGCGCGCAGCTTGTGCTTTTCCTCATTGCCGGAGTTCACCAGCGCCAGCCCCTTGAGGAACAGCACTGGAAAGACACAAGGCATCAGGTTCAAAATCAAGCCGCCCAGAAAAGCCAGCCCAACGATTCGCGCCAGGCCCGGCGTAGCCGCTTGCCCCGCGGCCGGAGTGGATTCGGGCTGCGCACTTTGAGGAGCAGGGGAAGCAGAGGGCTCGGCGGTCTGCGTAGCGCCAGTTTCTGCTGCGGAAGCGGCAGGTGCGGATCCAACGGCCGCACCTGCGCCGGAAAGAGCGGTGATCTCAAACGCGCGTCCCCGCGACAACTCCAGGACGCCTTTCAACTGCGCCGGATTCGCAGTGAGGTTCACATCCTTTTTGAGATCGAGAATGAATCCCTTCGCCGTCGGCGTCAGCTTCTGCGGCGCTGGATTGGAAAGAATGTCCGTGTCGGAAGGAAAGAATGTTGCCTGGGTTTCTCGTTCGCCAGTCTCAACAGAGAGACGAAAGCCCGTTGGAGTGGGTTGAAATTTCACACTCAGGGATCTTGGGTCTGCCTCAGGTACCGGCTTTGACTGTCGAATCCACAGGATTTCGTCCTTCGTTGGGGTAGCTAAGCCCGGTGCCCGTGGACCGGCGACCTCGACATGCAGTTCAAGCTCAGCCTTGCCGGGCACGCATTGTTCGCGGCACACCAGCCAATCCACTTTGGCGTGAAGAACGACCGGACCCAGCGGCACAGTCTTCGCGACTTTGAGGTCAACAGGAAAAAGCACCTCGCCGTCGTAACCGAAATCCATCAACGGTCCAAGCGGTAACCGTTTGGGCGGAGGAAACTGCAAGGGACCCGCAGTGATTCCATCGGGAAGGGTCCAGCGCACATGCGGTGGCAGCCCCGCGTCTCCCGGATTCTTCCAGTAAACGTGCCAGCCCGGCTCCAGTTTGAAGTAAAGGCCGATTTTGTCCGCGTCCGAGCGATCGAGAGGCCAGGGAGAAAGAAGCTGCACATGCACGTGAGGCAGGTCAGCGGAACTCGACTGTGCCAACGCGGGCAGACCGGCAGCCAGCAGGAAGAACAGCGCGAACATCAGGCGTGAAATACGCGTCTTGGGCAAAATCGGTCTCACTTGTTTGACGCGGCTGCGCTGCGGTTGGTCGCGGCGAATTGGACTTCGATTCGACACCGGCAGTTAAGACTCGATGATAAGGTGCGCGTGCTGGCGAAAAATGCAGTCATTCTGAACGCACTTTATGCCGGCGCCGCGGGCGCGCGCGATGGCATCGTTGTCGATCACGCCATCCTGTAGCCACAGATACGGAATGTGGAGGCGAACCACATCGTCCACAATCGCCGACACGTGTTCCGAAGCGCGAAAGACATCCACCAGGTCAATGCCGGCGCCGGTCAGCTCTCGCGCCGCGTTCTCCGCCGCATCCAGATCGGGATAACACGGCATGTCTAAAATGCTGCTCAGGGTCGGATTGACCGGCAGCACGCGATAGCCCTTGCCCGCCAGGTAACGGCCAATGTTATGGCTGGCCCGCGATGGTTTGTCGCTCATGCCCACAACCGCGATGGTGCGAGCGGTGCGCAGCATTTCATTGATGATGGCGGGATCGTTCAATGGGCTCTCCTACAGACTCACGATTCTATGGTTTCCTACCCATGCGCCAGAAAAAAGCGTACGGATGGGGTACGGAGCTTCTGGGGATGAACGACGAATTGCTCTTACACATCCATATCGTCGTCCGCGCCATCGTCCGCCGCCGTGCCGCGCCGCTTCGCCAGCAGATAGCCGCGCAGAAATGGCTCAAGATAGCCGTCGAGCACCTTGTCCACATCGCCCACTTCCACCTTGGTGCGATGATCCTTGGCAATGCGATAGGGCTGCAACACATAAGAGCGAATCTGCGAGCCGAAGTTGATTTCAAGTTTTGAGTCTTCAACCTTCTTGCTCACCGCTCGCTTCTTCTCGAGCTCGTATTCATACAGCCGCGAGCGCAGCATCTTCATCGCCTTGTCACGGTTTTTGTGCTGGGAACGCTCGTTCTGGCACTGGACCACGATGCCCGTGGGCAGGTGCGTCATGCGCACGGCCGAGTCGGTGGTGTTGACGTGCTGGCCGCCCTTGCCGCCGGAGCGATAGGTGTCGATGCGCAAGTCCTCAACCTTCAAGTCGACGTGAATGGTCTCATCGATTTCGGGCGAGACATAGACGGAGGCGAACGAAGTGTGACGGCGCTTGGCTTGGTCAAACGGCGAAATGCGCACCAGCCGATGCACGCCGCTCTCGCCCGCGAGCATGCCGAAGGCGTAGTCGCCCGTGATGGTGAAGGTGGCGGACTTGATGCCGGCCTCTTCCCCATCCTGGTAGTCGTTCATCTCTGTCTTGAAGCCCTGCTGCTCGGCCCAGCGCAGATACATGCGCATGAGCATTTCGGCCCAGTCCTGGCTCTCCGTTCCGCCTGCGCCGGGGTGAACGGTGACGATGGCGTTGAGGGGATCGGCCTCGCCGTTGAGCATGGTCTTGGCTTCAAAAGCCTCGTTGAAGGCGGCCAGAGACTTGATGTCGCGCTCCAGATCGGCGAGGACGTCTTCGCCTTCACGGGCCAGTTCAAAGTAGGCCTCGATGTCGCCGATGCGGCGCACCAGTTCTTCGTCGTCGGCCACCATTGTTTCCAGGCGCTTTTTCTCGCGCATGAGCGGTTTGGTAGCGTTGGGGTCGGACCAGAGGGCCGGATCGGCCAGTTTGACTTCTAGTTGTGCGAGTTCCCGGCGGATGCGAGCGGGGTCAAAGATACTCCCGCAGGTCGCGGACTTGGTCGCGGACGGGAGCGTAAGCGAATTCGAGATCGGTTAGCGACATGCTTGGCTCTTATGACCTGGCTTTGTTTTGAATTATGCGCCGAAAGCTGACCCGTAAAGACCCGCCAACCGCGCCTAGACCAAGTATGGCACAGAGCCAGCCAAACACGTCGCCGTGCGCGGAATAGAAGGTGACTTCGTCGCTGAATCCATACGCGGCGGGGAGCGCATCCACCTGGTGGCGGGGGATGCTTTGCCGGACACGGCCGTAGGGATCGATGGCCGCAGTGACGCCGTTGTTGGTATCGCGCAAAATCCAGCGGCGATTTTCGATGGCCCGCATACGCGCCATGTTAAGGTGCTGCCAAGGGGCGCTGGTGTCGCCGTACCAGCCGTCGTCGCTGATGTTGACCAGCACCTCGGCACCTAACTCGGAAAACTCCCGCACCTCGTCGGCAAACACCGCTTCATAGCA
>PLXP01000132.1 GCA_003151435.1 Acidobacteriaceae bacterium | reverse complement strand
GACATGGCGGGTGCAAAGGGCGTTTACGGGTACCAATCCCCAGGGGCTGCTCGATCCGCTGTTAAGCCGAACTGTAAGAGTGGTTTGGCTCTTCCGATGCTTTCCTTGGGGAATGGAAATCAAACAAGCAATCGATGCGATGGCGCGGATCACGAATGAAGAGCGCCAATGGCCGACGATCAAATATATAGACAACATGAGCGGCATCAAGGGTCGTATGGGTGGGAAGGCACAATAACAGCACAATCGGATTTACAACCATTGCCCTTGATGGATATGGACTTCGTTGTCATATGCCAACTCGTCTGGCACCATATGCCTCAAATCCGCTTCTTGTTCATAGGCTTTGCACACTATTTTGGGGATATTTCAAACCCCGTGACCAATGAAATATTTCGCAATCCCCGGGGCCGAGAAGAGCCCCAGGCAGATGGGCGCCGACAGCCAACCGGGCTGTACTCTGGGCGGCTGAAGCCGATGCAGGAAACAAGCGATTCTGGTGAAAACCAACGCTGCGCCAGAACGTCAACAACCCCGAGGTCCTTACAAAGCAGAAACAATCCTTGCACAGGAAGTTTCTCACAGCCTGCAAAGTTCCGGCCCGCGAGGGAAGCGAGGTTTCAGACATGTCCTATCGGAACAGGTTGGTACGGGCGAGATCGACGATTTCGTCTCCCCGTCCGTTCAGAATTGCCTTGATCATGTAGAGGTTAAAATCGACGACATGGTCCAGTTTGAGACTGGGAGGCATGGCCAGTTCCTGCCGGTTCACAGCAATATCGACCAAGGCGGGACCGTCATGCGCGAAAGCCTGTTCGAGCGCGGGTCGAACCTTCTCCGGGTCATCAACGTGTAGCCCAAGAATCCCCGTTCCCTCCGCAATCTTGGCAAAATCCGGATTGACCAGTTCCGTGGCATGGCTCAGGAAGCCGGTCGCCTTCATCTCCAACTCCACAAAGCCCAGCGACCCGTTGTTAAACACGACCACTTTCACGGGAAGATTCAATTGCCTGAGCGACAGCAGGTCGCCCATCAGCATCGAGACGCCCCCATCGCCTGAGAGCGTGACCACCTGGCGGCCGGGGTGAGAAATCTGCGCGCCAATGGCCTGCGGCAGGGCATTCGCCATCGATCCATGATTGAACGAACCCAGCAGCCTCCTGCGACCATTCATGGTCAGGTAGCGCGCCGCCCAGATCACGGGAGTTCCCACATCCGCGGTGAAAACGGCATCTTCTGCGGCAAGTTCATCGAGCACCCTGGCCGCGTATTGCGGATGAATCGGCAGCTGCCCCGGCTTCCCTGTTGCCAGATCGTCCAGGTCCTTGCGCGCTTCGTGATAGTGGTCTAGCGATGCATCCAGATGGCGGCGCTCCTGCTTCTGCTCAATCCCCGGCAGCAGCGCGCGCAAGGTTTCTGCAATGCCGCCCACAACCCCCAAGTCCACGTGGCTGCGGCGTCCCAGTTGCTCTCCGCGAATGTCGATCTGCACGATGCGCGCATTCTTCGGATAGAACTGCTGATAGGGAAAGTCTGTTCCTAACATCAGCAACGTCTCGCAGTTCATCATGGCGTGGTAGCCGGAAGAGAAGCCAAGCAGGCCGGTCATGCCCACGTCGTATGGATTGTCGTACTCAATAAACTCCTTCCCGCGCAGGGCGTGGACGATCGGCGCCTGAAGCTTACCGGCCAACGCGACGAGTTCATCGTGCGCACCCGCGCAACCGGCTCCAGCCAGGATCGTCACTTTTTGCGCGCGGTTCAGCTCCGCGGCCAGGCGATCGAGCTCCTCCCGGCGGGGAACAATCTCCGGCTCCACGCCGGTGAAGGCGACGCGCCGGGCCTGAATGACGGCTTCAGAAAGCGCAACATCGCCGGGTAACACGACCACGGCGACGCCTTTCTTCGCCAACGCCGTTTGGATTGCAACCTCAAGAATGCGCGGCATCTGCGAGGGATGTGAGACCAGTTCGCAAAAGTGGCTGCACTCCTTGAACAAGTGTTCGGGATGGGTTTCCTGAAAGTATCCGCTGCCAATTTCCGGCGTTGGAATTTGAGCCGCAATGGCCAACACCGGCACCCGGCTGCGATGGCAGTCATACAGGCCATTGATAAGGTGCAGATTGCCCGGCCCGCAACTTCCCGCACAGACCGCAAGCTTACCCGTCAGGGCCGCTTCGGCTCCGGCGGCGAAGGCGGCTGTCTCTTCATGCCGGACTCCTACCCACTCGATCCCTTTGCGCACCCTCACTGAATCCGTAATGCCGTTGAGAGAATCACCCGCCACGCCATAAATGCGTTCCACGCCGGCGGCGGCCAGAACTTCCACAAATAGCTCTGCTACTTTCTTTGCCACTTTTTAGGATTCTTCTGCCTGCTCAGCAGGGAGGAAATCAATATGTCGCTCCAACTGGCTGCGGAAGTCCTTTCTCACTGGTAGATGCAAACCCGCCGCCTGGGATGCAGCGTGATGATTGATTTAGGCCTCCGTCCGCTCATTGTCTTGCTCTTCGCCATGAGTATGGCCTCCAATCGCCGTGGCAAGCAGCATGATCCAGATCGCCATCTCGGTCTATCGCACCCTGCGGCGTTTCCCAGGACTGATGAAGACTTCCGCCGAATGAATCAAGTCACTCGGTAATCATTTGCGGGTATGTTGAACTCAACGCCGATACAGATCGAAAGCGCAAACCGCTCGTTGAAAGGTGCCTCTAACCCTCTAACAGACACCGAAAAGTGACAACGCGTGGGGACGCAGAGCGCCATCGGCAGCCAACGAACTTTCCAGTCCAGTCAATCGGCTAGACCGCGAGGTCCAATGCGATCACTTCGTGCACACCAATCGAGGCAATATCGAGGAGAATAGAGTTCTGCTCGCTCATGAATGGAACGGCTTTCCCTGCCACCCGGAGCTTTGCTCTTGCCACTCGCCGTCCTTCGGGGATTTGTATTCGAAGACGTTGGTTTGCAATCGGAATCACCTCGCGCACTGGCCCCTTCATCATCATCGGATTTGTGAGGTTCACAAGATGCACCGTCACGGAGTTTCTCTGCCCCCACACAGAAATGTCGAGGACTCCCTGTCCTTCGACAGTCACAGGCACAGTCTCATTCGTTGCCCAAAGCACTGCGTTGCGCAGGAGTTTCGCATGATCGAAATCGAGCACCTCCCAGAACGTCCGATCGATATCTCCCGGAAAGTAGACCACACGGCTGCGTCCTGATGTGCGGATGAATACCCCGGGATTGCGCGTCTTGATCGGCGGAGAGAAAACAGACTCCATGGGAAGGTCAGGATAGCTAGCCCGCATTATTCGTGAAAGC
>PLXP01000193.1:242-21016 GCA_003151435.1 Acidobacteriaceae bacterium | reverse complement strand
GCTGTAACTTGTTTATTTTGTTTAAGTTAAACCGAGACTTACCAATTTGAGAGGAGGGGGGGTACCCAATTGTTGGTACGGACCGAGCCCATCAAGGCTGGGAACTTGGCGTTCCCTCTTCACTTACAATTGTGCCCCCGCAGGGGGTTATTCTCTGCAATCGAGTGGACGAGGTAGCATCCCAGCATTGATACAACCTCAAGGGTTCAGAACCCTAGTGGGGTCGTCCGGGCAGAACGAAGTGCTCCGCACAGCGTGGCTCGTAGAAGTCACCGGCCATGATGATGGGGCTGTCATAGGAAGCCGGTTCCCCATCGATCAGCCGCTGCGGGTAGATCGCCTTGGCGCCGCAGCTGCAATACGCTATCAGCTCGGTGATGTTCCCTGAGTAGGTACGCACAAGCCAGGAGATATCGATCATTTCGCCGAACGGCATGCCGCGAAAATCGAGTTCGAGACCAGAGACCATCACGTCGTAGCCCGACTCAAGCAGACGCTTTGTGAACAGGAACAGGTCCTGGACAAACTGGCCCTCGTCGATGGCTATGCAGTCGACGCGCTTTCCTATCTGCTGTTCCGTCGCCGCGAGAACCGGCAAAACTGTCCAGGGATCTGCCGACCGAAATTCTAAAGCTTGCATCCTTCCGCAGCCATTTTGGTTCCGGCTTTCCACCAGTCCGGCTGCCGCTTTGGTGTCGTCGCTCGGTTTCAGAAGCAAGACATGTTGCTTGGCGTACTGGCGGCGCGTCTCGATTCTGCGCAGCAATTCAGCGGTCTTGTTGCTCCGCATTGGCCCAACGATCAATTCCAGTTTCCCTGGCACAGTTATCTCCAACATTTTCTGGTATTCACTTTTGACTGGCACGCTCTATCCCTGCCTTGCATTACAACTTGACGCTGCCGGCGGGTGCAATACGATCCTGCACAAAGAATACCCGGATCGATGTGCTTGCTACTCTAACAGCGCGGCTTCTTTCGGTATTAGTCTGAACTTGACCGCTTCGAGGTAAATTTCGTGCAGCAAATTGTTGATTTTATCCTGGAGCTGGACAAGCTCAAGGGCGTGACACGCAAAGTTCGTCCGCTGGGTCTTACGCGCTATGAGAACTCGGCAGAGCATAGCTGGCAGATTGCCATGCTCGCTGCCTCACTTGTTTCATATGCCGAGGCGACGGTCGACATCAACCGCGTGATCGCCATGCTCCTGGTCCATGACATTGGCGAGATTGATGTCGGTGACACCATGGTGTTCGTGGAAGGAGGCTGGGAAGAGCGTAAGGCAGCTGAACTTGCCGCGGTAACACGCATCTTCGGAATGTTGCCGGAGAGCCAGGCGTCTGTTTTTTTGGCTCTATGGCAGGAATTCGAGGATGGTAACACCTCCGATTCGCGTTTTGCTCATGCTATCGATCGGGCCATGCCAGTATTGCTGAACTTGTCTAACCACGGTCAAAGCTGGCTGGAAAACGGCATCAGTTATGAGCGCGTCGTGCGCCGTGTAGGGCCAGAGGTCAATGCGGGTTGCCCCGCGCTGTGGGAGTATCTTGAAGGGCGGCTTGAGGAAGTTCGGAATATGGGCTGGTTCGGTGCAACGGTCGTCTGAGCGAAGAAGCCATTCCCAACTCGCACGACTAAGTATCGGAAGGCCGAATCCGGAGATCAGCCTCCCGAAGAGATGGACCACTGTTAGTTCCGGGAGTGACGTGGGCAGTTCTGAAGCTGCTTTTTGGCGATCATGTGTGGTCAAGTGCAAAGTTTCCGAAAAGCAAACCTCAGGGCCTGAAGACCTCGTTGGTTCAATCGCGTCATGCCGGGACTGAAGTCCCGACCCACCGGCCTGCCTGCCATTCCCGGCCTACCGTCGCTCCAAACGCGGCGAGGGCGCGGCTTTTTGAGCCGCGCCCTCGCCGTTTCACCGGTTGCTTGATCAGCAGGTGCCGTTATGCAGGTCTGGCCCCGTCTGTTGTTCCTGGAGTGCCGCCTGCGCAGCTGCCAGCCTTGCGGTCAACAACCGGAAGGGTGAGCAGGATACATAGTTGAGCCCGATCTTGTGGCAGAACTTGACGGACTCTGGATCGCCGCCATGCTCGCCACAGATGCCAACCTTGAGGTTGGGCCGGGTGTTGCGTCCCTTGGCCGTGGNNAGCAAGCCGACGCCAGCCTGGTCAAGAGTGGCGAAGGGATCCTGTTTGAAGATTCCAGCCTTGATGTACGCCGGAAGGAAGTGGTTGATGTCGTCGCGGCTGATGCCGTACGTGGTCTGAGTCAGGTCGTTGGTTCCAAAGCTGAAGAACTCGGCTTCTTCGGCAATCTGCTCGGCGGTGAGGGCCGCGCGAGGCAGCTCGATCATGGTGCCCACCATGAAGTCGACCGTGGTGCCCTTTTCCTTGAACACCTGCGCAGCGATCCGCTTGATGATGGCGGACTGGTGACGCATCTCGTCGATGGACCCGATGAGCGGCACCATGATTTCGAGGTGCGGATCGGCGCCATGATTCTTGACGTTGACCGCGGCCTCAAAGATGGCGCGTGACTGCATTTCCGTGATCTCAGGGAACGCGATGCCGAGACGGCAGCCGCGCAGACCGAGCATGGGGTTGACCTCGTGCAGCTCCTGGACCCGCGCCAGCAGAATGCGCAGATCCTTCAGCTTGGGCGAACGAGGCTTGGTGTCTTCAAGGTGCGAGATTTCCACCAGAAGATCTTCGCGCTGGGGCAGAAACTCATGCAACGGAGGATCGAGCAGGCGGATGGTGACAGGCAGCGACTCCATGGCCTTGAACAGGCCCACAAAGTCGGCGCGCTGCATGGGGAGAAGCTTCTTGAGAGCATCGCGGCGCTCGGCTTCGGTCTCTGCCAGGATCATGGCGCGGACGTGCTCGATGCGGCCCTCGGCAAAGAACATGTGCTCAGTGCGGCACAGCCCGATGCCTTCAGCGCCGAACAGGCGTGCCTGTTTGGCGTCACGGGGCACATCGGCGTTGGCGCGGATTTTGAGCCGGCGGACCGGGTCAACCCAGCTCATGAAGCGAACCAGGTCCGCATCGTCGGGACGAGCGGGAATGGTCTTGAGCTTGCCATCGATGACGCGACCGGTGGTGCCGTCCAGCGAAATCCAATCACCCTGCTTGTAGGTGTGGCCCTTGACGCGCAGCTCCTTGCGGTTTTCGTCGACGGTGCAGTCGCCTGCGCCGGCCACGCAGCACTTGCCCATGCCGCGGGTGACTACTGCCGCGTGCGATGTCATGCCGCCGCGCGAGGTGAGAATGCCGTTCGCCACTTCCATGCCCGCGATGTCTTCAGGCGTGGTTTCGCCGCGGACCAGGATGATGGAGGGATAGTGGCCATTCTGGTGCTGCTTGACGGCTTCCTCCGCGGTGAAGACGATCTGGCCCACAGCTGCGCCGGGTGATGCCGGCAGGCCGGTGGCAAGCACTTCAACCTTGGCGCCCTTTTCATCGAGTCGCGGTACCAGGAAGTCATAGAGCTGGTTCGGCTCGACGCGGAAGATGGCTTCTTCCTGGGTGATGAGGCCTTCGCGCACCATGTCGATGGCTACGCGAACGGCGGCGAGGCCGGTGCGCTTGCCATTGCGGGTCTGCAGCATATAGAGCTTGCCATCCTGGATGGTGAACTCGAAGTCCTGCATATCGCGATAGTGCTTTTCCATCTTCCACGTGATGGCGCGGAGCTGGTCATAGACCTGGGGCATGACGCGCTCAAGCTCGCTGATGGGCAGCGGCGTGCGAACGCCGGAGACCACATCTTCGCCTTGCGCGTTCATCAGGTATTCGCCGAAGAACATACGCTCGCCGGTGGCGGGGTTGCGCGTGAAGCCGACGCCGGTACCGGAGTTTTCGCCCAGGTTGCCGAACACCATGGCCTGCACGTTGACCGCTGTGCCCAGCCAGTCGTCGATGTGGTTGATGCGGCGATAGGTCTTGGCGCGTTCATTCTGCCAGCTGCGGAACACGGCATCGCGGGCTGCGACCAGTTGATCCAGCGGATTCTGCGGAAAGTCCTTCCCGGTCTCCTTCTTCACCAGCTTCTTGTATTCGACGATGACGTCCTGCAGTGCGGCGGGCAGAAGCTCGTAATCGAACTTGACCTTCTCGCGTTCCTTGATGGCGTCGAAAATGTGCTCAAACTTTTTCTTGGGAATGTCGAGGACCACGTCGCCAAACATCTGGATGAGGCGGCGATAAGAGTCATAGGCGAAGCGCGGATTGTTGCTGCGCTTGGCCAGCGCTTCAACGGCCTTGTCGTTGAGGCCGAGGTTGAGGATGGTGTCCATCATGCCGGGCATGGAGAACTTGGCGCCGGACCGGACCGAGACGAGCAGGGGGTTTTCACCCGCGCCCAGCTTCTGTCCTTGGAGCCGTTCCAGCCGCTCGAGCGCGGCGTGCATTTCGGTATCCATCTGGGGGTTGAGCGCACCGCGCATGTATTCGCGGCAGGACTCGGTCTGAATGGTGAAGCCTGGAGGTACGGGCAATCCGGCATTGGTCATCTCGGCGAGTCCCGCGCCTTTACCGCCCAGGACATCCTTCATCCGACCGTTGCCATCGGCAGCACCGCCGCCGAAGAAGTAGACATATTGTGTTGGAGTTGACGTCGAGCTTGCTTTGCCGGCAAGCTGCTGATCCACCACGCCTTGCGTCATGGGATAAAGCCTCCGATGTAGGATTTCCCACCCCGGTGACAAGGGACTGTCAGAGAGGACACGGGATTCCGCGATGAAAAGGTACCCGTGCGTGGGTGGCGGGCCGTAGGCTCAGCGCTTCAACGGGTGCAAAGCAGCTTTTGAGCTGAGCGCGTGCGAGTCATCCAGACACAGTGTTCGCGTCGCGGCATTGCATAATTCGTAAGTAGAATTAGCGCCGTCAACATACACTTGCATGTGCTGATCGTCACAGACGATTCCCTTGCAAAAAGAGTCTCGTCGTATTCTTGGGTGGGAATTTTCGTATTTTGAGACGGAAAATGCAAGTGAAATGAAATTGTGAGACGGCCTGGCGGGATTTACGCAGCAGGCCGCTCAAAACATACAGCAGAATGCGATGNNATGAGACGCTGATCGTTGCCTCTGACCAGTTCGGTCATGTCGGTCGGGGCAACGACGATGGCCTGATTTAAATCATTGAATAAGCAGTTCATAAAGCCTCCTGTTGCAGAACCTGTCAGCCGGCATCGGCGAGTCGAGGAAATGTGCCAGCTGAGCCCCGCAGTACCTTGAATTAGCATGTGAGCGGCCAAACCTGTAGCAACGGGCTTGTGCTCAAACTGCAGGGGATACGCGCGTTCCGGGTATCCGCGCGGCGCCTCCAGATGTTCGATTCTCGTGCCGGTTGTCCGCAATCGAACATGCTGATCTCTATTACGCAGAAAAGTTGGTTGCCGGTTCCACTTATTTGATTCACCAAACCCGGTAGTGGGCGCAATCGATTGCCTGTGCAACCCGAATCTACTGGGTGGGCTTTCTTTTTGAATCTCGCGTGAGGTTTTCAGTACTCTTCTTCAGCCCACTTCGCAGGCCGCCTGGAGTTGTCGATTGCGAGAGATTGAAGATGTCGTAAATGCGCCACTGCCCGCGCTCGCTTGCAAGCGTGATCTTGAGCTTCCGTACGCTGCTGCTGTCCNNATTCCATCCCAATCCTGGCAGTCGCACAGCGGATCGCCGTCCAAAAAACCGATGTTGCCTGGTCCAGCGGCCTTGGCATCGGCTTGCATCAGGGCGATCAGCGATGAGTGGTAGTAGCGCTTGGCTTTGAGCCCTGTTGAGTCGACGCCTGGGCCGTTTTTGCTGTATTGCCGAAACGCCGACTCGAGGAAGCTTTTAGCTGAACTCGCATCCTGCGCTCCAACCGGCCTTGTCCAGGCGAAAGCCACGGCCAGCAAAACAATCGAAAGAAGTGGTTTTGAGCCCACGAGGTCGTTCTCCTTGCAGGGTTTCCCGATCCAAACGATCTTATGCTTTCTTAAACGCGCCCTTTCTCTAATGTCCGGCCGGAGGGCTTTCTTCAATCGCCCCATGCTCCGCCTCCTGTGTTACAACGAGGTCTCGTCTAAGCTATGAAAGAGTAAATCCGTTCCCTTGCCTCCACATGGAGGAGCGCTATTTTATGTCCTCGCCTGACTCCCATCTCGAACCTGGCCTGACCGAAGAACATGCGCGGACTCTGGCCCAGGAGGCAGGATTCACCGAGGCCGGTCTGGTTGCGCTTCCGCATGTGGAAGAAGCGCGCGATTCGGAGCGATTCGACCAATGGGTGGAAGCAGGGCGCGCGGGCACGATGCGCTATCTCTCGCGGCAGAATGATCAGGGGCAGCGGGTGAGGGCGCGGGTTGGCGTTCCGTTTCCGTGGGCGCGGTCGGCCATCGTTTGCCTGGCAAGCTATCACAGCGCACAGCCTCGCTCGACGGAGCCTGCGGATCGCAGCGCCGGGTGGATCGCGCGCTATGCGTGGTCGAGCCGCGTGCATCCCGATGGAGTGAGGCGGCCAAGCGATTATCACAAGGTGCTGCTGAAGCGCTTGAAGGAGATGAATTCGCGGCTGCACGAGCAGTATGGCGAATTCGAGTCGCGAGCCTATGTGGACACCGGGCCCGTGGTGGAGCGGGCGCTGGCAACTGCCGCGGGATTGGGATGGACCGCGAAGAACACCTGCCTCATTCATCCGAAGATTGGCTCATACGCGTTTCTGGGCGTGCTCCTCACTTCGCTTGCAGCGCAGGAAGCAAAAGCGCTTACGCTGCCCGACCGCTGCGGGTCGTGTCGGCGCTGCCTCGATGCGTGCCCCACGAACGCACTGTTTGCGCCGTACCAGATGGACGCGACAAAGTGCATCTCCTACCTGACCATCGAACATCGCGGATCCATTTCCGCGGACTTGATGCAAGGCATGGGCCGTCAGGTTTTTGGCTGCGATATCTGCCAGGACGTGTGCCCGTGGAATCGAAAGGCTCCGATCAGCGCGGACGATGAACTCGAGGCGCGTGCGGAGCTGGTGAATCCCGTGCTGGAGGGCTTGGCTTTGCTGGATGAGCGCGCGTTCGCGGAGAAGTTCAACGGTTCGCCGGTGCGGCGCGCGGGGTTTCTGGGGCTGCGGCGCAACATCGCGATTGCGATGGGAAACAGCGGAGAGCGCCAATTTGCGGCGCGATTGCGCGCATGGGCGGTCGCAGCCGATGAGGGCTTGCGCTCGGCCGCCGCATGGGCGCTCGAAAAACTGGAGGAGAAGTAATCCGCAGGTGGAGCCTTGAAACGTTTCGGAGAAGCACGCCCCGGACGCTGGTCCCGATCTATGGCAGCATTTTGGCCCGTATACAACCGGAAAATGAAGCCCGGCAAAGCAGAGTCGAACCACTTTGTGACCTGGGAATCCTGCGTAGATTGCCCGAGAGGGCTATCCTTAAAAGAAACACACCATCAGTGAATACGCGCATTTCAGGCGTGTTCGGATGCAAGTTTTCCCAGAATCCTGGCACGAGGGGAGTCGCACGTGGCCACCGTCTCAAATTCCGGTACACGCACAGAGCCAGAGGTCGAGGGCCCAACTGATGCGAAGGGCGCCGTCGTCGTGCCGCCCGCCGAGCAATCGAAGTGGTACCGCTGGCGCCGCGACGGCAAAGCGCTGATCAGCTACCTGCTCGACAGCGAAGTGCACACCTTCGCCTTCAGCGTCGCGGCCAATGCGATTCTGTCGTTCATTCCATTTATTGTGCTTCTCTACACGCTGTCGTGGTCGGTGTTTCACTCGCAGGCAATGACCGATGTCGTCAGCGAGATGGTGGTCTATTTCTTCCCGTCGAGCCACGACTTTATTGTGAGGAACCTGATGTTCGCGGCGTCGCGGCACGGCGTGCATATCTTCTCGATCATCATGATTCTGATTTCGTGTACGGGTATCTTTCTGCCACTTGAAGTGGCGCTGAACCAAGCGTGGGGTGTGGTGAAGAGCCGCAACTACCTGATGAACCAGTTGGTGGCCCTCGGGCTTGCCATTCTGATGGTGGTGCTCGGCATGGGAAGCGTTGTGGCGAGCGCGTGGCAGCGCCAGTTTCTGGGCTGGGTGTTTTTCGGCAACATCGATAACTTCGTTTTCAAGGGCATCAGTTGGATGTGGCTGGCCTTTTCCACCGGCGTGGCCTGCATCGCGTTCTTCTTTTGTATCTACTGGCTGCTGCCCAACTGCAAGGTGCGGCCTATGCCGGTGTTGCGCGTCTCCATTGTCACCGGCATCATCTGGCTGATGGCGAAATATGTCTTTGTGCTGGTCCTTCCGCATCTTGACCTGCAGGCACTGTATGGGCCGTTCTATATCTCGGTGGGTCTGCTGTTCTGGGCGTATGTTTCCGGGTTGATTCTGTTTGCGGGCGCGCAGTATAGCGTGGCGCGGATGGGTCGCAAGGAGAAGTAGCGCCAGGTGGGAGTTGGGCAGGGATTGCAGGCCGACGGTTACAAAACAGCACCTTTTCCGCAGCTTTTTGAGTCGTCTTGCACCGATTGTGGGGCATTCTATTTCTTTAAGTTGTTGATTATAAAGTACTTGATATTTTGCCTTCGGCGGGAATTATTGCTGTAACTTGTTTATTTTGTTTAAGTTAAACCAGCATCTAGCCAAATTCCAGAGAGGGGGGGTACCCGATCCTGGTCCGTGATCGGGCCCTTCAAGGCTGGGAACTTGGCGTTCCCTCNNCCGTTTCATCCCTCGCGGGCCGGCAACGCCGGGGGACGACTAACTCGAAAGCGTTGGTTGTGCCAACGCCGCCAGTCGAAGACGTAATGAATTTACGGCAGCCTGAACGCCTTCACTGCAATCGCATTCGGCCCGCGGCCAGCGGGGAGCATCGTGAACAGCGAGTGCGACGCGGTGCGGACCACGGCGACATCGGCTGACCGCGCATCGACCACAAACAGCAAGTGCCCGGCGGAAGAGAGCGCCATCGCCGAGGGTCCATCGCCGACGTGAATGAAACTGATGCGCTTGCCGTCGACAATCGAGTAGACGGTTACTTCCTGCGAATGGAGGTTGCCAACATAGAGCAGGGAATTGTCGGCTGAAACGAGGCCGCGGACTGGATAGTCGCCCATCATGTAGGCGCCTGCTACGTCATCGGTGGTGGCATACACCTCCGAGATCGAGTTGGAAAGAGAATTGGAGACGAAGACCTCGCCACCGTCGGGCTTGAGAGCCAGATGCACAGGAGCGCGGCCCACGTCCAGCAGGGCTTCAAGGCGGTCGGGTTGGGCAGGGTGTGCTTCAGGGTGCGCCAGCGCGATAGCCATTACCTGGTGGCCGCCTGCGCAGGCCACAAAGGCCTTTGAGGAATCGGGCAGGATCACGGCGTCCGCCGCGCCGGGGCAGCCCTCAAAATACGCCCGCACACCGCGCATTGCAGGGTCGACGAGGCTGACTGAGTTCCCGCCCCGGTTAGGAACAACGAGCGTCTTGCCATCCGGTGTGACGCGAGCCTCTACGGGCTCCTCGCCCGCGCCGATTGCTGCGATCTGGCGCCGGGACCTGAGGTCAACGACCGAAATCGTGTTCGAGCCGGAGTTGGCCACGTAAGCCACTTCGCCTGCGGCATCCAAGTCGATAGAGACGGGCTGCCGCTGCACTTGAATCACGGCCGCGACAGAGTTGTTTTCCGCGTTGATGACCGATACGGATCCCATTCCTGACGAACCGCCGGCATTCACCACGTAGACTTCGTTGCGCGTGGGGCTTGCGGCCACGGCGACGGGGTTCTCGCCCACGGGAAGTTCGCGGTCGAGGCGTACGTTTATCACGTCGAGCACAGTGACGGTGTTGCTGCCGCCATTGGTGACGTAGGCGTACTCGCGCTGGTTGGGCTGATATTGGGGAAAGTCGTGCGGTCGGCAGCCGGTGAGGGAAAGGGCTGCGACGGAAAACGTGAGGAGTAGTGCGGAGATTCTCCCAGGTCTCAGAGGCGAAACCCGGGGCACCCGACATGGATGGGCGTCTTTCATTGCTGAAAGGCCGGCCTTAGTTGACGATGCTGTCATGAACGCCCGTTTTGGCAGACTCCACATGGATGCCGCGGGGCAGAGTGCGCTGAACCACCGGCGCAATCTGTTCGATCTCGTCCATCATGCGCGCAAACTGGTCAGGATAGATGGACTGGGGTCCGTCGGAGAGAGCCTTCTCGGGCTGATTGTGCACTTCAACCATGACGCCGTCAGCACCCACAGCAATGGCGGCACGGGCCATGGGCAGCACCTTGTCGCGCTTGCCGGTGCCGTGGCTGGGGTCGACGAGGATGGGCAGATGGCTGAGCCGCTGAACGGCCGGAACGATGCTTAGGTCGAGCGTGTTGCGTGTGTGGTCGGCAAAGGTGCGCACGCCGCGCTCGCAGAGGATGACTTCGTAGTTGCCCTCGCTCATGATGTACTCGGCCGACATCAGGAACTCGTCGAGGGTGGCGCTGAGGCCGCGCTTGAGCAGCACGGGTTTGCGGATGCGGCCGGCGTGCTTGAGCAGNNGAAAAGTTCTGCATGTTGCGCGCGCCGATCTGGATGACGTCGGCCCACTCGGCGACCAGGTCGAGCGTTTCGTTGTCGATGGCTTCAGTGACGATGCGCAGGCCAAATTGGTCGCGGATCTCTGCCATGATACGCAGAGCCTCGAGGCCCAGGCCCTGGAATGCATAAGGAGATGTGCGAGGCTTGTAAGCGCCGCCGCGGAAGAACTGCGCGCCGGATGCCGCTACCTGTTCAGCGATGGCGAAGGCTTGTTCGCGGCTTTCGATGGAGCAGGGACCGGCAACGATGGCAAGGTTGCGGCCGCCGATGGTGGCATCGGTGCCCGCAAAGCGGATGACGGTGTCTTCTTCCTTGACGTCGCGGCTGGCGAGTTTGTAGGCCTTGGTGACGCGGATGACCTCGGCGACGCCGGAAAGCTCTTCAAGGTTGCCACGGTCGACTTCGCCGTGATTGCCGGTGATGCCGATGGCGGTGCGCTGGGCGCCGGGAAGGGGATGGGCGCGGAAACCCATTTGCTCAATGGCTTCGCAGACTGCCTTAATTTGTTCAGGCGTGGCCTGCGACTTCATGACTACCAACATAACTGGCCCTCAAACCCTGAGTTTACTGGTTGGGGCGTCAGAGAGCAATTTTTTCAGGCGAATGGATCATCTAATGGGATCCTTCGGGCCTGAGAAAAACCAAGGCAAAAATATGTCAACGCAGATCCGGGGCGATAGCTTTTGAATTGGGCGGCGCGATCAATCCGCGTCGTCGGCAGCTTCGTTGCCGGCCTTGGCGGCAACCAGGGCAGGCGCTACAACCATTCCGATAAATGCGAGGGCAATCAAGAGGTCATGCATAAAATGTTTTCTCCCGGGAACGGCTTTGTACAGCCGTAACCCAAATGAATCATCGCCGGGATTGGAAAATTCTGAAATCCCACAAAGATTTGGGAGGGGTGAGAGGTGGTGGGATACGGGATCCCCCAAAGGTGGTATTTAGTGAGCCCGCTGATGGAAATGAGGCGCATGCGAGCCGGCGCCCGTGGCTCAAACGAAACCATAAATAGCAGAATCCAAGACTTGTTGGCGCACAAACCTCACGCGCGGGGCATTGTGCGGCAAGATTAGCGGGTGCTGCGGGTTTTCATGCGCGCATTGCGTTTTTCCGCGCGCCACTTCATGCCCAACCAGGCAACATAGCCCAGTTGAACGACCCAGGTGATGATGTAGGCGGCGACAACAAACTGGTGGTCGAGAAGGGCGCGTTGATCCATGTTTTCCTCGTGGTTGAGTCAGGCCGTGCTGGTGAGGACTAGCCTTCCAGCGCGTCCAGGGCTTCGTTGCTGGCATTTATCTGGTGCCTGCGCTCGACTTGATAGCGCAGGACCAGGATGAGAATCCCCCAGGCGAACCAGGCCAGCATGTTCCAGCCCAAGACGGCCTTCATGGCCGGAGCCATGCCGGAGCCTTCGCCGCCACCGAAGACGGGCGCGGGGTGCTGGGTGCGCCACCAGCGGTTGGACATGTAGACGATGGGAACGTCGAGGGCTCCGAAGATACCGAGGACGGCGGCCAGCGTTTGCACTTGCGGGCCGGCAGCAAAGCGCCGCAGCAGCAAGTAGCTGACGTAGATGAGCCAAAGGACAAGGGTGGTGGTGAGACGGGCGTCCCAAGTCCACCAGATGCCCCAGGCGCGGCGTCCCCACAGCGGCCCGGTGAGCAGGACAACCGTGCAAAAGATCACGCCGACCTCGGCGCCGGCGAGCGCCCATGCGTCGGCGCCCTGCGCGCGCTCTGGATGGCTTCGGCGGTACGAGAGATAGCCGATGGAGCCGGCAAGACTGACCGCGAAGAACAGGAACGCAACCGCGGCCGAGGGCACGTGGTAATAGATGATGCGGAACAGTTCGCCTTGCATGGCATCGTCAGGCGCAACGTAAATGGCCTGGTAAAAGCCCCAGATCATGAGAGCAACGACGACGGCAGCGTAAAGTCCGATAGCAATTTTTTTCATTCTATTCAGTCCGTTCCTGGCATTCCGCGGGCCAAAGCCCCGTTTTGTTCAGGAGCGCTTCCAGTGTACGACGGCAGAGGAGCCTCGGTCTCCATCTCAGGGAGGAAGGGAGCTTGGCGTGCGAAAAACCGAAATCGCCGCGCCAGCCCTGATCTGCCCACGACCTTTATTCCGCGTGCAACACGACATCGAACAGCAGCAGGCTCACGGTGGTGAAGATGATGTCGTAGCCCGCCAGCAGCTTGATCCATAGCGTTGGATCTCTTTCGCCAGTGAGGATGGCGGTGGTGGCCTGCACCATGGCCAGCAGCGCGGGGATGAAGATGGGGAACAGGATGAGCGAGAGCAGGAATTCGCGATTGCGGCTGGTGATGGAGAGGGCAGCGAAGAAGATTCCGTTGCCGACGAGCGCCCAGGTGCCGAGGGGCAACACCAGCGCGAGGAGCCATCCTTGTCCGGCGATGTGGAGGTTATAGAAGATGAAAAAGAAGGGCGCCAGGATGACCTGAACGATGGAGACGAAGAAGAAATTGACGATCACCTTGGCGAGATAGAGCTCGGCACCGGGCGAGGGGACCATGCGCTGCGCGTCCATGACATTGTGGCGGATTTCGCGTGCCCACGCCTGGTTGAGTGCGCTGACGGAGGCGAACATGGTGGCTACGCAGAGGACGCCGCCGGCGATCCGCTGAGAGAACTCGCCGCGTGGATCGAACGCGACTGAAAACAACACGACCACGAGGCCGGAAAAGAAAAGCATCGAAATGATGGCGTCAAGAGAGCGCCATTCGATGCGAAGGTCTTTGACGAGGTGAGTCCACAAAGCGCGAGGCATCAAGCGCGACCCTCGGAGTGTATGTGTTTGGTCAAGTCGGCGGTCTGGACTTCGACGTCGAGGGCGTGCGCGGCGCGAAGGTAGTCTTGAGGCGAAAGGATGAGCTGAGTCCCGCGGGCTCCCGCCGAGACGCTGATCTGGTCAAATAGAACGGCCGTCTCGTCGATATAGACCGGGTAGGGCTTTCTTGCGCCAAACAACGTCACCCCGCCGCGAATGTAACCTGTAAGCGGCTGCACGTCCTTCAGGGGCGCCATCTCCGCCTTGCGAAGGCCTGCGGCGCGCGCCAGCTTCTTGAAGTCCAACTCGGCGTCGCCGGGAATGACGGCAAACCTGTAGATGTTGGGCCCGCCCGTGACGAGGAGCGTCTTGAACACCTGCTCTGCCGGCATGCCAATCTTCTTTGCCACCGTGATGGCTGACAAATCTTCAGGGTCCACTTCGTACTCGCGCAGCTCAAATGGAATGCCGAGGCTCTCGAGGAACCGCGCGCCGTTGGTCTTCATAGGGTGGGGCTCCCAGGTTCAAAACTGGCGACACGGCCTGCCTTCAACGCCAGCACCCAGTCGGCGATGGGCGCAGCCAGGTCGCGCTGGTGGGTGGTGATAACGATGGTGCGACTGCCATGGCGGAAGCTGGCCAGCAACTCGACCATCTGGCGGGCGCTCTCCACGTCCATGTTTGAAAACGGCTCGTCGAGCAGCAGCAGTTCAGGCACCGGCAGCAGCACCCGCGCTAATGACGTCCGCTGGCGCATCCCCTGCGAATACTGACCCAGCGTGCGAGTGAGGTCGGGGTCCAGACCCACCTGGCGCAGCGCCTCGGAAGGCGCCAGACATGGACGTCCGGGGTAGAGGCTTGCAAAGTAGCGAAGATTTTCCTGGCCTGTCAACTCGTCGTAGAGCATTGGAGCGTGGCTCATGTAGCCGATGCGCTCGCGCACTTCATGCGGCTCGTGGCCGCCAAACACGTTTACGGTGCCGAAGCTGGGCCGCAGCAGGCCCGCCAGAATGCGCAATAGCGTGGATTTGCCCGCGCCGTTCTCGCCGATGAGCACGTAGCAGCGGCCTGGCTCGAGGTCAACGCTGACCTGCCGAAGCGCGGCAAAGGAGCCGAAAAGTTTTGAGACAGCGTCGAGTTGGGCGCAGAGGCCCTCACTTGCCGGGGCACTCATGCCGTCAGTTTGCTGAGGCCGGAGCGGGAGTGGCCGGGTATGCCGGCGCCGCAGCAGCCGCGCGGGGATTCGCGGCCGGGGCCGCAGGCGGCTTGGCCGGAGCCATGCCGGGTTGCGCAGGCGCATACTTGCTGGCGCACTTGGCTTGCAAAATGTTGGCGTGGAAGACCCCATCGCGCCCATACGTGCCCTCGGCCAAAGCCTGCGAGTCGTCCTTGAACGTGTCGGGCGGCGGCTCCGTTCCCTTGTAGGTCACCTTCAGCAGGCGGCCCGTGGGGGCCTTGGGAGAATGGCTCTCGAATTCGTTGAGCACAAAGGTGACATGGGTACCGTTCTGCTCGATCGAGCCGGGCTGCACGAACCCCTCCACGCGCAAGGTGTTCTTGTAAGCCTTGTCACCCATGCCTCCCAGTTCGGCGATGGTGACGTAGTAGCTTTTACCGGCGCCGTATCCCGAATAGGCGAGCCAGCCGATGGTGCCCAGGATAATGGCCACCGCGATCCCGATCCGCATCGTGTTGGGTGAGGTTTTCATAATCTCCAATCTTTAACGATACGGCCCTAATGAGGCGTGGTCAACCACCGGATACGGCAGGGTGGTTCACCACGGGGTCTGCGAGGTCCCCTTGCGGTCCCGTTGCCGGCGCCCGCGAGCCCTATTGTGCAGAATTGAGGGCCTTTGCGGCGCGATCCAGCGCCTGCGCCAGGACGGTCAACTGCTGGGCAGCCCGGTTGTGATCCTTGGCTTCGATGCCTTCATTGACGCCGGGAATCACCACGGCCGCGTAGCCGGTGTACTCGCCCGGCGCGTAGATGGTGTGGCGATACCAAGGCCGGTTGGGCAGGCCCTCGGGAGAAATGAGCGCAGTCTCCGCCTGCCGCAGGGCCTGATTCAGCCGGGCCGCGTCGCCCGTCGGCGCAAGCTGCAGCCCACGGACCTTTTGTGCGGCAGCGTCGAAGCGGGCGGCAGCCGCCATCACGGGGCCGAAATCCAGCGAGCTGAGCTTGCTGTCGGCGGCCTTGCGCTTGGCCGTGTCCAGGTAAGAGGAGATTTCGCGGGCGTACGTCCCATAGTCGTAGGGCAGCACGTCTGTGTCGGCCATGCGCAGCGCCTCCAGGCCGAAGACGCGCGCCATCTGCTGCAGGTAGACGAAGTGGGGATCGGCGTTCATTACGTACCAGGCATAGTTGTCGAACACGGAGTGGTACACCCCATACGGGCCGCTGGAACCGATGTCGGTTGAGGGCACGCCCACGTGCTGCAGGAAGGGCGTGAAGTCGGAGCCCGAGCCCAGGTCGCCCACGCGCGCTTCGTTATCGGGCGGCGCATTGGAGGGCCGATGCTCGTTGCCCGCGGAGTGGGAATTTCGCCACACCTCATAGACACTGCTCCCCATCGGGCTGGGCACCGACCGCGCCACTTCGCGGATGAACTGCTTGAGCGAGGGTACAGCCGCCGCAGAGAACTCAGGGCCGGAGACAGCCACGTCCACGTTGATGTAGATGACCGCGTTTTCGAGCTCCTTGGCGTGCTGTTCCACCCATTCGGTGGATCCCATGAGGCCCTCCTCTTCCGCGTCCCAACTGCAGAAGATCATGGTGCGTTTGGGCCGCCATCCCTGATGGAGCAGGTTGCCAATGCCGTGAACCGCCTCCAGCATGGCGGCGGTACCACTGTTGGGATCAACGGCGCCATAGACCCATGCGTCGCGGTGGTTGCCGGCGACAACCCATTCATCGGGGAAGTCCGTACCTTTTACTTTTCCGATTACGTCCCAAATCGTCCTTCGCTGGTAATCCTGTTGCGATACGAGGTGAACCTTCACGCCACCCGGTCCCACGTGATAGCGGAACGGAAGCGCGCCCTGCCATCCCTGCGGCACACTGGGTCCTTTCAGCGCTTGCAAAATCGGAGACGCATCCTTGTAGCTGATGGGGATGGAGATGATGTGCGGCTGGTTGCCGTCTGGGGAAACTCGCGCGCTGTCGGGCAGGTCGGGTGTGGACGCCACACCGGGCGTTTCCGGGTCGCCAGGATATTTGAAGAGATATTGCACGGAGCCGCGCTGCACTCCGGTGTCGGGCCGCCACGGTCCGATGGGATAGGCGTCGCCCTTGTAGTAGCCATCGTCCTGCGGGTCAGAGTAGATCAGCACGCCGGCGGCGCCGCGCTGCTCGGCAATGTAGACCTTCACGCCGCGGAAGTTGGAGCCGTAGCGGACGATGACGATCTTGCCGTGCAGGTCGACGTGCTGCGCGGCGAGTTGATCGAAGTCTTCGAGTCGGCCGTAGTTGGCGTACACCACTTCGCCTGTCACGTCGCCTGAGCCAGAAGAGCCGTTGAACGGCATCACCACCCGCGAATTATCGTCGAAAGGATCGCCCGGTACCTGCTCGCGAGTAGGGCCGCTCATCAGCAAATTGCCTGCGGGGTTGTAGGCCTCCACGCGCACCACCTTGGGCTGGTTCAGCAGCACGCGGAAGGGAACAATCTCCGTGTCGAGCCCGGCGGCGCGAAATTTCTGCGCTACGTATTCGGCGGTTTTGCGGTCTTCGGGCGTCGCGGCCATGTGCGGCTCGGCGGTGAGGGTCTTCAGTTCCTGGCCGGCCAGTTTCGCATCGGGGATGGCGAGAAACTTCTGCTCGAGCGCGGCCTCTTTGCTGAAGTCGGTGTAGCCAAAGACGGCGGGCTGCGCGGCAGTTTGAGCTTGTAGCGGACCTGGAATCAAAGTCAGGAGGAAGAGAAAGGCGAGCGGCTTGCGCACAATCATGAATGGACCCTTTTGGAGAGGCTCAGATGCAGGTTCGATCGTGGGTGACTCGAGGACAACGCCGGCGTGACGCAATAAAGACACAGCTTACACTAAGGGCTGGGGGTTACCGGCTCTGAGCGCACCGCGGCAGATGGAAGAAGATCCCCGAGGGGTTGCACCCGAAGAGGATGAGGCGTTCATCGAAGCCCTTGATGATGCGCGATCGGAGGGGCTGCCCGAGGTGGTTCGCGCGCTGCGCAACCCCAACTTCCGGCTCTTCTGGAGTGGGAATTTTCTCTCCAACATCGGCACATGGATGCAGAACGTGGCCCAGGGATGGCTGGTGCTGACGATCACCAACTCCGCGTTCTGGCTGGGCGTGGTGGGCTTTGCCGGCTCCATTCCGTTTCTGTTTTTCACGCTGTTCGGAGGTGTGATTGCGGACCGCGTGAACAAGCGGCGGCTGCTGCTGGTGACGCAGACGGTGATGATGATTCTCGCGTTTCTGCTGGCCGCACTGGCGTGGTTCAAGGTCATCACCGTTTGGGAAATTGCAGCCATAGCCTTTCTGAACGGCGCCGCGATGTCAATGAATGCGCCCAGCTATCAGGCACTGGTTCCGCGGCTGGTGAAGCGCAAAGACTTGACCAACGCGATTGCGCTGAACTCGGCCCAGTTCAACATGTCGCGCATTCTGGGCCCCACTCTGGGCGGTTACGCCATGGTTCTGTTCGGCGTGGCCGGTAATTTCTTTCTGAATGGGCTCAGCTTTCTGGGTGTGATCTGGGCGCTGCTGCATATTCGCTATCCCGACGAGAAACCGGCGCGACACCAAAGCATGTGGTCGAGCCTGCGCGGAGGGTTCGCTTATCTGCGCAGTGAGCCGCAAATGCTGGTACTGATCTGGATGACTGCGGCCGTCAGTTTTCTCGGCCTGCCGTTTCTCACCTTCATCCCCTACTTTGCCAAGGTGCAGTTGCATGCCGGCGAAAGCGGGCTGGGGTGGCTGCTGGCCGCGTCAGGCTTCGGAGCGGTACTGGGCGCCATGACGATAGCGGTTCTAGGCGTGATCAGGCACCGCGGCGTGGTGCTGACGGTGGCGGGAATTGTCTTCTTCATCGCCATCATTGGCTTCAGTTACTCACAAAGCTTTGCGCTCTCAGAGGGCCTGGCGTTTTTTGAAGGCTTCAGCGGCATCTCAATGATCTCGTGCTTCAACGTGTCGATTCAGCACCTGTCGAGCGATGAAATGCGCGGCCGGATCATGAGCATCTACACCACCAGTTTCCTGGGACTGCCGCCGTTGGGCGCTCTGCTGGCAGGCGAACTCTCCCGGCACATCCCCACAGGCCATGCTTTGGCGGCGATGGCCGGGTTGGCGATGCTGACGTTTGTCGGGTTCTTTGTGTTTTCGCGGGCGCTGAGAGAGTTGGACTAGACCGCGGGTGTGAGTGGAACAGGCTGGCCGCAGTGTGCGCAACGCCGGGCTGCGATGGGGATCTCGCTGAGGCACTCAGGGCACGGTTTGGTGACAGGCGGCGCGGCGGGAATGGGCTTCTTGAAGCGATTGAGCAGCGCGTTGATCGGCACAACCATCGCGAAGTAAACCACGCTGGCAATGATGAGGAACGAAATGGCGGCATTGAGAAAGTTGCCGATGTAGATTGGAGTTCCGTTCACCTTGAAGACGACGTTGCTGAAGTCGGGCTTGCCAACGACAGCCGCAATGAACTGCGTGAGGACATCTTTTACCAGAGATGTGACGATGGCTCCAAAGGCGGTGCCGATGATGACGGCGACAGCCAGATCGACGACGTTACCGCGAAGAATAAAATCGCGAAAACCTTTCAGCATCGGTCATGCCTCCTAACGCCTTGGATGCAATGTATCAGGCCTTCCCAGGTTTGTCAGCCGGTTGGGTAAGCAAGCCCTGGATCACGGGTACAAGAAGAGAAAGACGGCCATGCCCAGAATCATCACTTCGGTCCAAAGCAGGATCAGGACTCCCGCGTGATACAGGGACCATTTGCGGCAGAGGCAGCGGGCCGTTTCCACCATGCCCCAGAACGCCACCAGGGCAGAGACGATTTGCCAGTGCGAGGAGTGCAGAGCGGTAATGTCAGGAAATCCGCCCAGGCGCAGGCTGGCTGCGAAGGCGCCGACGGAAAGGAGGATGCCGCGCACCAGGGACTTTTGCCGCAATCGAAAGATAGAGGTACGGGGACGCACCAACTTCAACTCTAGCGCAGCCGGCAGCCTTGAACACCCTGCGAGGCGATATGAGAATCTGACATAGAGGAGGCGGACGAATGCAGGCGATCGATAAAGTGGCAACCGTGACCATTGCCGTGACAGATCAGGATGAAGCGCTCGCATGGTACACGGAGAAACTGGGATTCGAGAAGCGCGTGGACCAGCGTTCACCCGCCTTCCGTTGGCTCACCATCGCTCCTCCGCAGCAGGTTGAGGTGGAGTTCCTGCTGGCGTCGTGGTTTCCCGATCGCGTAGGCCGGAACGCGACGTGGGTGCTGTCCACGCGCGACTGTCAGCGCGGCTATGAGGAACTGAAGGCCAAGGGGGTCGAGTTCAGCCAGAAACCGGAGGTGCGGCCCTACGGCATTGAGGCCGTGTTCGCCGATCTCTACGGCAACAAATATGCGCTGGTGCAGGAGTCGGCGCAGGTGCTGACCGACGAAGCGACGAAGGCGGCGCTGGTGTTGCCCGACGTCGAGCCGGTTATCGCAGCACTAGATCTTCCATCTCTTTAAGCGACTCGGCATAAGGCGCGCGCAGAACGCCGCGCTCCGTAATAATCGCGGTCACATATTTGTTCGGGGTCACATCGAATGCGGGATTGCAGATGCCCACGCCGTTCGGCGTCAGTTGCTTGCCGCCGTGATGCGTGACTTCGATCGGGTTCCGTTCCTCGATGGGGATGTCGTCGCCGGTCGCAGTGGCCGTGTCGATGGTGGACCAGGGTGCGGCGCAATAGAACGGGATTCCGTGCTCCCTGGCCAGGATCGCGACGTTATAGGTACCGATCTTGTTGGCAAAGTCGCCATTGGCGGCGATGCGGTCAGCCCCCACCACCACGGCCTGGATGCGCCCGGCGCGCATGAGGCTGGCGGCCATGTTGTCGCAGATCACGGTGGTAGGAATGCCATCCGCCATCAGCTCCCACGCGGTGAGGCGTGCGCCCTGCAGGAAGGGGCGGGTCTCGTCGGCGAAGACGTGAATCTGCTTGCCCTGTTCGACAGCCGAGCGGATCACTCCCAGCGCGGTTCCGTAGCCGCAGGTGGCCAGGGCACCGGCGTTGCAATGCGTGAGCACGCCGCCCTCCTGGGGCAGCAGCGCGCCACCAAAAGCGCCCATCGCCTTGCAAGCGGCAATGTCTTCCTCATACATGGCGTGGGCTTCGGTCAGGATGCGTTCCTGCACCTGGTGGAGCGTGACGCCGGAAGTGGAAAGCTGGGCGAACAGCCGCTTCATGCGGTCGATGGCCCAGAA
>PLXP01000193.1:0-208 GCA_003151435.1 Acidobacteriaceae bacterium | reverse complement strand
TAGCTCTCCTCGAGGGGGAGCTTGGTCTGGTCGATAAAACGGACGCCTTCCGGAGTCCAGGCAAGGGTAGGAATCATGCTTCTCCAGTGTAAACCGAGGGGCAGTTTGCGCGGGTCAGGGGGAGAAAGTGGCCCATTTTCACTCAGGGAGATGGGTCTGCGCGACCGACACACTGAGGAGATACGCGCGCAAGAGGAACGGTTCCGGG
>PLXP01000247.1 GCA_003151435.1 Acidobacteriaceae bacterium | reverse complement strand
CTTCGCTTACCCGCACCATCAATGCGATCGGCCAGCAGCTCGGACTCTTCAAGGACATGAAGGAGAACCTGAGCGGCGACGACGTGCGCGAGGGACTGGTGGCCGTGGTCAGCGTCAAGCTGTCGCAGCCGCAGTTTGAGGGCCAGACCAAGGGCAAGCTCAACTCCGACATCGCCGGAACGGTGCAGGCCTTCGTCAACGAGCGACTGGGTATGTTCCTTGAGCAGAACCCGCCCATCGCCCGCAAGATCATCAACAAGGCCATTGAGGCCTCCCGTGCCCGCGAAGCCGCACGCAAGGCCCGCGACCTGACCCGCCGCAAGGGCGCGCTGGACGGCGGCGGTCTGCCCGGCAAGCTTGCCGACTGCAGCGAACGCAACCCTGACCGCTGCGAACTGTACCTCGTCGAGGGCGAAAGCGCAGGCGGCACCGCCAAGCAGGGCCGCGNNACGAGGAAATCCGCGCCATGATCACGGCGCTGGGCTGCGGCATCGGCAAAGACGACTTCGATGTGTCCAAACTGCGCTACGGCAAGATCATCCTCATGACCGATGCCGACGTCGACGGTTCCCACATCCGCACGCTGCTGCTTACATTCTTCTTCCGCCACATGACGGACCTGATCAAGCGCGACAATGTCTACATTGCGCAGCCGCCGCTCTTCAAAATCAAGAAGGGCCGGTTCGAGCAGTACATCAAGGACGAGCGCGAGTTCGTCAAGGTAATGGTGAAGCGCGCCTCTGAGGGCTTGGTCGTCCGCCACGGCGAGAGCGCCAGCCGCATTGAGGGCGCCGATCTGACGCGCTTCATGGGCTACCTCAATGAGTACCTCGGCTTCGTCGAAAAGGTCGACAGGCGTATTCGCAACGAGAAGCTCACTGAGCTGCTGGCACGTGCCGAGCTTGTTCACCGCTCCGACTTCGCCTCCAAGTCAGAGAACGAGATGCCGGAGAAGCTGCAACTGCTCCACGCTCAGTTGGCGGAGCTGGCGGATGAAATGCAGTTCAATCTGCACGACCCCGTGCAGGACGAGGAGCACCATACCTGGTCCATCTGCTTCACTGACTCGCAGGGCGCCACGCGCTGCATCGACTGGGTTCTGGCCTCGAGCCCCGAGTTCCGTCAGATGATGTCAAAGTACTCGCAGATCAAGGAGTTCCTTGAGCCGCCGTTCCTGATCGAATTCGCCGTAAAGGGCGCCGCGGAAGTGGCGACCGAGGAGCTCGAAGGCACTGAGTTTGAGGAAGGTGAAGCTCCAGCGGAAGCGAAAGCCGAGGCCAAGCAGAGCCGCAAGGCTTCCCGCATCCCGCGCGATCCGGTCGAAAAGCAGACCGCCCGCGAGCTCTTCTCCTACATTGTTGAGCAAGGCAAGAAGGACTACCAAGTGCAGCGCTACAAGGGCCTGGGAGAGATGAGCTCCGCGCAATTGTGGGAGACCACCATGGACCCCGAACGCCGCACGCTGCTGCAGGTCAAGCTCGAAGACATCGTCGAAACCAACGAAATCTTCACCACCCTCATGGGAGAAGACGTCGAAAAGCGCCGCAAGTTCATTGAAGACAATGCACTCGACGTGAAGAACCTCGACATCTAACCAGCAACATCCTCCGGGCGATCATCGGCATTCACTGTAGCTTCGGGTTCGTGGTCTCCCACGAACCCAAAGCTACATCTATCTCATCGACCGCAGTCCCCAGCCGCTACAATGAAACAGTGATGGAACTGGTGCAGATTTCTCCCGCCCGCAAGGCCCCCGCTCCCAAACCGGAGTGGCTAAAGGCGCGCGCCCCGATGGGCGAGAATTACCACGACCTCAAGCAGCTGGCCCGCTCCCTGGGTCTCAACACCGTGTGCGAGAGCGCGCATTGCCCCAACATCGGCGAGTGCTGGCACCACAAGACCGCCACGTTCATGATGCTCGGCAACCTCTGTACGCGCCGTTGCGGCTTCTGCGCTGTGCCCAAGGGCCGCCCCGAGCCCATCGACTTTGACGAGCCCCGCCGCGTGGCTGAAGCAGTGGCTGTGCTAGGCCTGCAGCATGCGGTCATCACCAGCGTCAACCGCGACGATGATTTGGTCGGGGGCGCCCGCGCCTTCGCCATGGTCATCGAGGAGATTCGCCGCCAGGCCCCCAGTTGTCGCGTCGAGGTGCTCATTCCCGACTTCCAGGGCAATCCTGAAGCCATCCGCATCGTCGTTGAAGCACGGCCCGAGGTGCTGAACCACAATACCGAATCGGTGCCACGCCTCTATCGCGTGGTTCGCTCGGGTGCGCGCTACGAGCGAACGCTGGAGCTGCTGCGCTACTCCAAGGAACTCAACCCGGCCGGCGTCACAAAATCGGGCGTCATGGTCGGTCTGGGCGAGGAGACGGTCGAACTGCTGCAAGTTTTTCACGATCTCGCGGCCGTCCACTGCGACATCCTCACCATCGGGCAGTATCTGCGCCCTTCGCGCGATCACCTGCCCATGGCGCGGCTTTACACCCCGCGCGAGTTTGCCGAACTCAAGACCGAAGCCCTCAAGATGGGGTTCCGCCACGTGGAAAGCGGCCCACTGGTGCGCTCCAGCTATCACGCGCACGAGCAGGCGGCCTCGACGGGCCTGTCCGCCGTGATTGCATAACCGCCGGCAAACTCCAACACCATCCGCAGATGGTTGTAGAATAGCCGTTGGCAATTCGCTTTCTGCGAGGAAGATACAATGGCAGTCTCGATAATGGCCGGTATTCCGGCGCTCAAAGAACTTTCCGGCGACGTCAAGCACCGCATGGACCAGGCCGTGGCCGCTTTCCAGGCAAACCTGGCCTCCGTACGCACCGGGCGCGCCAGCGTGCACATGCTTGACCAGGTCAAGGTGGACTACTACGGCACCACCACGCCCATCAGCCAGCTCGCGCAGGTGTCGGCGCCCGAGGCGCAACTGATCCTCATCCAGCCCTGGGACCCCAGCGTCCTCAAGGAGATCGAAAGGGCGATCCAGACCTCCGACCTGGGCTTCAATCCCCAGTCCGACGGCAAGCTCATCCGCGTTCCCATTCCGCCCATGACAGAGGAGCGCCGCCGCGATGTGGTCAAGCACCTGAACCGTGTCCTCGAGGAGCAGCGCACCGCCGTCCGCAACGTACGCCGCGACGGCAACGACGCCCTCAAGAAATTGGCGAAGGATAAGAAGATCAGCGAAGACGAAGAGAAGCGCGCTATGGAAGAAGTCCAGAAGATGACCGACGAAGAGATTCGCCGCATGGAAGAGCTGGCGCGCAAAAAAGAAGTTGAAGTGATGCAGGTGTGACGGAGTTTTATTCTTCGGCTCGCACTTCTAAACCTTGTCAAGCTTTGGGTGCCCCAGGTCTCGCTTCAGAGACCTGGGATTCAGCCAGACCACGCATCAAATTACTTCTCCTTACTTCTTCGGCCTCTTATAAAACGGCAGCGGAACCTGCTTCGCCCGCACCTGGTTCGCGCGCACCTGCACCAGCACATCGCTTCCGCTCGCAGCCAATTCCGCCGGCACCAGCGCCATGGCAATGTTGGTCTTGAGGAACGGTGCCGGCGAGCCGGACGTAATGGTGCCGATCTCTTCTCCGGAAAGTGAAAGTACGGAGTACCCATCGCGCGCAATGCCGCGGTCCACCATCTCGAGCGCCACAATCTTCCGCTTCGGGCCGCCGCTTGCCTGCACCGCCGCCAGCGCGTCATGCCCGATGAACTCGCCCTTGTCCATCTTGAGCCAGCGATCAAGCCCCGCCTCAAGCACGTTGATGTCTTCTGAGATTTCGTGGCCGTAGAGGCTCATGCCCGCCTCAAGCCGCAGCGTGTTGCGCGCGCCCAGCCCGCAGGGCCGAATGCCAAACTCCGCGCCCGCCT
>PLXP01000170.1 GCA_003151435.1 Acidobacteriaceae bacterium | reverse complement strand
CAAATAAAGTTACCCCGGACATCTTAACCATGATGAATGGTGATAACGACTTTCCCTTGTGCATGTCCTTCTTCGCGATAACGAAGGGCTTCAGCTACCTCGCCTAATGGGTACCGCCGGTCGATGACGGGTACAATCTTTCCGGCTTCAACAAGATCCTTTAGAAGACGCAGATCCCTCCCGTTTATCTTCGCAATAAAGAAACGCATTTTCTTACTGCCAATCCACGACAGAAGTGGCCCCAGGGACACCGCCTGGAGAATTCGAGCCAAACCACCTCCGACCATGACAAAGATTCCGTCCCGACTGAGCGCGCGCCTGTAATCGAAAATCGAATGATGCGCGTTCGCACCGAGAATCAGATCGTATCGCAACCCGCTGCGCGTGAAATCTTCTCGCGTGTAATCGATAACGTGGTCGGCGCCGATCACTCGTGCCCTGTCCACATTCCTCGGGCTGCACACAGCAGTCACTTCGGCCCCGAATGATTTGGCAATCTGGACAGCGAAAGTACCCACACCGCCAGATGCGCCATCGATCAGAACCTTCTGGCCGCGCTGGATCTGACCTTGATCGCGAAGACCCTGAAGGGCAGTGATCGCCGCCACCGGCACGGTTGCTGCCTCCTCGAACGACAGGTTGGACGGCTTCGGCGCTAGGCTGTCTTCACCGGCGCACGCAAACTCAGCAAATCCTCCCAGGCCTTTTCCCGTGAACGATGCCCCGAACACTTCGTCGCCCGGCCGAAACCGCTGTATGTCGCGGCCAACCGATTCAACTCTCCCTGCAAAATCAGCGCCTGCAATCTTGTGTTTCGGTTTGAGGAGCCTCCCAAGTTTCGGAAAGAAAAACAATGGCCCTCTTATTGTGAAACTATCGAGCGGATTGACCGACGAGGCATACAGCCTGATCAGGACCTCGTCCTCTGCGGACGCAGGAGTTGCTACCTCTGTGAGCTGCAGCACGTCCGATGGCGGCCCGTATTGTGTGGTTACAACGGCCTTCAAAGAGCCATACCTCCTTGGACCGTGAGAAATGTAGCATAGTCGCGGTGGTGGACGAGGTTTTCTTATCCGAAGGGAACACAATGAATGAGGGCTCCCGTGTTGATTCGATCCAATTCGTCGCCTGACGGCTCGTTCGGTGACGGGAATCCAGCCCGGCCAAACATCATCAGGACCGGCACTGGCCCCTTGGCATTCGCAGGTGTCACAACGGTCATGTGGATGCGAACCTTGATTGCGGGATAGGACGAGTTATCTACCTCGCCGATGAGATCCTTTGCAATCACAGGTGTGAATCCGATCATCTCGTGATCCACCGCGGTCACGGTCCAGCTAACCTTGGGTACGTTTATGGGGACGCGTCCATACACGTATTTTGAGAACATCTCAACCAGTTCCGGCCGGCGCTGATCCCACCACATCTTCGCCGCCGTCACCTTCCCGCCGTCATTCATTGTTAGCGGGTCTGGAACGTTCGGAAAAGGATTGGCCAATGACTCATCGTTGTTGGCGTGATTGGGCGCCTTATCGTTGCCGCTCGGCCCGGGGCGCAGACCCTTGATGCCCAGCTGGTCCATCATGTTCTGGTGATCCTGGTCGGCCGTGAACGTGACCGGCGCCGGCGCAGGATTTTGCGCGACTGCGGAGGCGCAAACTCCCAGCGCGCATGGAAGGCAAAGGAACAGAAGACATGACCTGTAAGAGAGATGCACGTGATTACTCCAGATGATATGCTAGCTTCGCTTTGTAAAACCGATTTACTTGCGGCAATCATGGTAAACCGTCGCCTATGAAACGTACACTCAAATTCGCAGCTATCGTTTATTTCGTTTTTGTTGCGAGCCACTTATGGACTCAGGCTGGTCTGAAACCTGCAGCTGCGACCGAGGTTTGGGTAGCCAGTTGGGGTGCTTCGCAGCAGATTCCCGAACCGCAAAATTCACTGCCGGCTGAATATCTTTACGACGCCACTGTGCGACAGATCTTTCACCTGTCCCTCGGCGGCCCGGCCCTGCGGGTGCATCTCTCGAACGCGTTCGGAACCGAAGCTCTCCACATTACATCCGTACACATCGCGCGGCCGGTTTCGCCTTCATCGCCGGCAATCGACGCGACTAGCGATCGTCCGCTGACATTCGCCGGCAGCGCCGATGTCACCGTACCTCCGGGTGCGGAATTCGCTTCAGACCCGCTGGAGTTTGCGGTGATGCCGTTGTCGGATTTGGTTGTGACGTTTTACGTTGAGTCGGTGCAAGCCGGGGAGACAGGGCATCCGGGATCCCGGGCGACCTCCTACGTCGTTCACGGGAACTTCGTCAGCGCGGCGAACCTGGCAGAGCCGCAGCATGTGGACCACTGGTACCAGGTTTCTGAAATTGATGTGCAAGCCGCGCCAGGAGCGGGCGCCGTGGTGGTGCTTGGGGACTCCATCACGGACGGACACGGCGCAACGACCAATGGAAATGATCGATGGACAGACGTGCTGGCGCAAAAGCTGCAGGGCGCGCCTGTTACCAGGAACATCGGCGTGTCGAACCAGGGCATCGGCGGAAACCATCTGTTGACCGACGGTCTGGGGCCGAATGCGCTCGCACGCTTCGATCGCGATGTACTGGGCCCGGCTGGGGTGCGTTGGGTCATCGTCTTTGAGGGTGTGAACGATCTGGGTGGACTGGCGCGGGACGGCGAAGTGCCTCCGGCTGAACATGCGGCCCTGGCAAATCGGGTGGTCGCTGCGTATCGGCAGATCATTTCCCGCGCACATGCCCATGGCCTTCATGTTTTCGGCGCGACAATTACGCCCTACGTCGGATCGAGCTACTATCACCCTGGTCCATTGAGCGAAGCCGACCGGCAAGCTGTGAACGAATGGATTCGCACGCCCGGGCACTTCGATGCGGTGATCGACTTCGACAGCGTTATTCGAGATCCTCAGCATCCCGATCAACTATTGCCGGCCTACGATTGCGGCGACCACCTTCACCCTTCTCCAGCCGGGTACAAGGCCATGGGCAATGCAGTTCCTCTGGCCCTGTTCAAATAAGAGCAATTGGAGGATCGTCATTGATGTTGAAGAGTATTCATTCTGGTGTTCTTGCCGGGTGCATTCTGGGCGCGATGACGATGTCCGCTTCCGAAGTGCCGACGATCGTGAAGTCTGCTGCTGGTGGACAGCTGATCGTGAATGGGAAGCCGTTTTTGATCCTCGGCGGAGAGCTGGGAAATTCATCCGCGGGAACAGCGGCGCAGGCAGACTCGGTCCTTCCCCGCATCGCCCAGATGCACGTGAACACGGTTCTCATGCCCGTCGCCTGGGAACAGATCGAACCGGTTGAAGGGAAATTCGACTTCAGCATCCAAGATCATTGGATCGATGTGGCTCGGGAACAACATTTACACCTGATGTTCTTATGGTTCGGGAGCTGGAAGAACGGATTTTCAAATTATGTGCCCTCTTGGCTGAAGCAAGACACGAAGCGGTTTCCAAGAGCCGTTTCGGCTGACGGCTATGAACTCGAAATTCTCTCCACCCTCGGCACAGAAACCCTCAAGTGCGACGCACAGGCCTTCTCCGTGCTGATGAGGCACCTCCGGGAAAAGGATCGGGATCAGCAGACGGTTTTAATGGTCCAGGTAGAAAACGAGGTCGGCTACCTGGGCAGAGGACGTGATCGGTCAGCAGCAGCCAATCGTCTATTTGCGAGCCCGGTTCCTCCGGAGTTGATCCACAAACTTCAAAATGCTCGCAACTCCTTCTCTCCTGAGCTTCGCGCCCACTTCAAGTCGACCGGAACGACCTGGCCGGAGGTCTTCGGTGACGCTGCGGACGAAGTGTTCATGGCCTGGAATTACGCCAGATTTATTCAGACGGTCGCTGAAGGCGGCAAACAGGCGTATCCGTTGCCAATGTACGTTAACTGTCAACTGCCGGCGCCGGCTGAGCGAGCAGGCGAATATCCAAGTGGCGGTCCTCACCCCTACTACCTGGAGGTCTATCGCGTCACTGCACCAGCGCTCGACTTCTATTCTCCAGACATTTACTGGCCGAACTTCGAGTACTGGATCGATCGATACAAATTCAGCGGTAATGCGGTATTTGTCCCTGAGGCCCGCCTCGAAAGTGCACCATATAACGCGTTCTACGCCTATGGAGAAGCCGGCGCATTTGGATTCTCACCCTTCGGAATTGAGAGCTTGCAGCTGAGCCCCAATGCCAACGGGTCAGGACCGGGAATCAACGATGTCTACGCGGCGTTGAGCAGCATGAGCGACATGTTGCTTTCGGCTCAGGCTTCGGGCAGCACGCGAGGCTTGGTGCTCCACAGCAACAGCCCTCGCACTGCGCAAACCGTGGCACTCGGCGACTACCTGTTCGAAGCGACTCTTTCTCGATCATGGCCCACCAAGACGCTGTTAACAGAAGATGGAGCCATGATCGTTGTGCAGACAAATCCGAACGAGTTCTACATCGCTGGAAGCGGACTGTCCGTCTCGTTCTTTCGCGATCCCGATACAGATAACAAGCTCTGTGGCATTGCGAACATCGAAGAGGTGAGCCGTTCCGGCGGCGAGTGGCTGACGGTACGCCGTCTCAACGGTGACCAGACCAATCAGGGCCGGCAACTCTCCATGTCTCCTCACGAGGTCCATATATATCGGGTCGTCTTATACGCAACCGGCAGAACGCCCCGGATTGAGTAAGTCGACTCTTGCTCTTCGCGAGGTTTTTGCGCTGCGAGAGGCGAAATTGGTTGAATCCAAAGGGCACGTCGCGCCGGCTGGCTTCTTCCGCGCAGTCCTGTCGATCTACGGTCGATGCGCATTGAGATTACCCCCGTCTTTGCCTGGGGTAATCTCACTCAACTTCGCTTGTAATGCAACGATGTCATAGGTCGTTCGCCATGCGGGCGTTGGGGATAACCTACCCGAATCGCAATTCCATCGGGGCAGTTACAGCCGCCAGGTCAGGATTTTTTGGCCGATCAATTAGATCTGGAGAGTGACAAGTTCTCTGGCCAGATCAGTTTCGATTTTGTTTGATCTGAAGGTTTGATAGTTCGGTGGCCAGATCGATCCATTGGTTAACGAGCAACTTCATGCGCTCGTAGTTCTTCAACTGCTTGCGGATTGCCGGCAGGTCTTCCTT
>PLXP01000155.1:6206-28385 GCA_003151435.1 Acidobacteriaceae bacterium | reverse complement strand
ACAAATGACCGGCGGGACGCCGGTCAGTGTAAGTGACTATAATCACATGGGAGTGAACGACTAACTCTTGCTTTGAGAATTTTAACCGGAAGGGAATCCCGCCAAATGGCGACAGGAAACCTGGCCCTTGGTCAAGAACAGGGCGCAATCAGCGCGCGTCAGCGCGTAGCAAACGACTTCAGCATCAACGTAGCAACGGTGAACGGGTCCGGCTCGCAATCCGCCAATAGCGTACTGCTGAAAAGCATCTTCGGAATGGGCGTTCCCGTCAGCGGAAAAAACCTCTTCCCGTCGAACATCGCCGGACTTCCCACCTGGTACACCATTCGCGCCAGCAAAGACGGCTACGTGGCCCGCAAGCGCGATCCCGAGATCCTGGTGGCTCTCAACCCTGAAACCGCCAAAGACGACATCCTCGCCCTCCCCACCGGCGGCGTCGCCATCTACGAAGAAAACCTGAACCTGAAACAGTATCGCGACGATGTGGTCTGTTATCCGGTTCCCTTCGACAAGATCACCGCGTCTATTTGTCCTGAGGCCAAGCTGCGCAAGCTCGTAAAGAACATGGTCTTCGTGGGCGTGGTCGCGCATCTGCTCTCCATCGACCTCGAACTCGTCGAGAAGGGCGTCCGCAAGCAGTTTGCCAAGAAGCAGAAGGTGTTCGACCTCAACTTTGGCGCAGTCAAAGCGGGCTGGAATTATGCCGCCGAGAAGCTGACCAAGCAGGACCCCTTCGTCATCGAGCGGATGGATCAAACCGCCGGCAAGATCATCATTGACGGCAACGCGGCGGCCGGCATGGGCGCGGTGTTCGCGGGTGTCACGGTGGTTGCATGGTATCCCATCACGCCGTCCACATCGCTGATCGAAGCCACAACCGACCTGCTCAAAAAGTTCCGCGTCGACGCCGACGGCAAAGCGACCTTCGCCGTGATTCAGGCCGAAGACGAGCTCGCCGCCATCGGCATGGTGCTGGGCGCAGGCTGGGCCGGCGCACGATCCATGACTTCCACCTCGGGCCCCGGCATCTCGCTCATGGCGGAGTTTGCGGGCCTGGGTTATTTTGCCGAGATCCCCGGCGTCATCTTCGACGTGCAGCGCTCCGGCCCTTCCACGGGCATGCCTACGCGCACATCGCAGGCCGATCTGCTCTCCACCGCGTTCCTCTCCCACGGCGACACCAAGCACATTGTCTTGTTGCCGGGCTCGGTGAAGGAGTGCTTCGAACTCGGCTGTGAGGCGTTCAATCTCTCTGAGCGTCTGCAGACCCCCGTCTTCGTGCTCTCCGATCTTGACCTGGGCATGAACAACTGGATGTCCGATCAGTTTGAATACCCTGAGAAGCCGCTCGATCGCGGGAAGGTGCTCACGGCTGAAGACCTCGCTCGTCTCGGTGGATTTGCCCGTTACCGCGATGTGGATGGCGATGCCATTGGCTGGCGCACATTGCCCGGCACGCGCCACCCCAAGGCCTCGTACTTTACGCGCGGTTCCGGTCACAACGATGCGGCCGGCTACACCGAAAAACCGGACGAGTACCTTGAGGTCATGGACCGTTTGACGCGTAAGTTTGAAAATGCGCGCAAACTCGTTCCCGCCCCTGTTGTGATCAAGGACGGAACCTCGAAGATCGCGTTCCTGGCTTACGGCAGCACCGATTTTGCGTTGCGAGAAAGCCTCGACCAGATCAGGAAGGAACATGATCTGGACGTCGATTACATGCGCATTCGCGCGTACCCGTTCGCGCACGAGATTCACGACTTTGTGGCCTCTCACGAGCGCGTCTACGTGGTGGAACAGGATCGCGATGCCCAGTTGGCAAGTCTACTGAAGCTCGATTTGCCCGCTGAACAGATCGTCAAATTGCGCAGCATTCTCCACTACAACGGCATGCCGATCGATGCCCGCACCATCACGGAAGAGTTTGTAACAAAGGAGGGCCTCTAAATGGCAACCGCAACCCCGACACCCAAGGTCAACTATATCGGCCTTCCCATCGTTGATTACCGTGGCGGCAAGTCGACGCTCTGCGCCGGCTGCGGCCACAACGCCATCTCCGAGCGCATCATCGACGCCATGTACGAGATGGGCGTTGAGCCCGAACGGGTGATGAAGATGAGCGGCATCGGCTGCTCGTCCAAGAGCCCCGCCTACTTCATGAGCCGCGCACACAGCTTCAACAGCGTGCACGGGCGCATGCCGTCGGTTTCCACCGGCGCCATCCTGGCCAACCACACCATGACCACGCTGGGCGTCTCCGGCGACGGCGACACGGCTTCCATCGGCATGGGACAGTTCGTCCACCTGCTGCGCCGCAATCTTCCCATGATCTACATCATCGAAGACAACGGTGTGTACGGCCTGACGAAGGGCCAGTTCTCCGCCACGGCGGATATCGGCTCCAAGCTCAAGACCGGCGTCATCAACGATCTTCCCGCCATCGATACCTGCGCTCTCGCCATCCAATTGGGCGCCACGTTCGTTGGGCGCTCGTTCTCCGGCGACAAAAAGCAGTTGCTCTCCATGTTGAAGGCGGCCATCGCGCACAAGGGCACGGTGATGCTCGATGTCATCAGCCCCTGCGTTACTTTCAACGACCATGAAGGCTCCACCAAGAGCTACAAATTCATGCAGGAGAATGACGAGCCCATCAACGAACTCGGCTTTGTCGCCAGCTTCGACGACATCGAAGTCGATTACGACTCCGGTCAGGTGTACGAAGTGGAGATGCACGACGGCTCCAGCCTGCGTCTGCGCAAGCTCCTCGAGGACTACGATCCAACTGACAAAGCCAATGCCGTGCGCACCCTGATGGAATCGCACGATAACAACGAAATCCTCACCGGCGTGTTTTACATCAACACCCAGCAGCCCACGTTCATCGATCTGCTTAACATCGTCGATGTGCCGCTCGGCACGCAGCCGGAATCTGTGACGCGTCCGCCCAAGGCCGCGCTGGAAAGCCTGATGGCCAGCCTGCAGTAACAGGCAGGCACCACAAAGCACGAATGGAAAAGCCCCGCAGCGATGCGGGGCTTTTCTGTTGGTGCAGAAAGAACGATTTATGCTCGCGCAAAGTGTCAGGGTACGGCTTTGGTCGTGTCCTGTTAGCGCTGCGCGATCCTCACGCCCAACGCATTCAGCTTGTTGCGTGCCTGCGCCGCTTCCGGCGTTTGCGGATGGCGCTGGATGAGAGAGCGCAACTCGTGGATCCCGGCATCGCGCTTGTTCAGCTGGATGAGCGCGAGCCCCTTGTGAAGCTGCGCCACGGGCGCCTTGGGGCTGCCGCTGAAACTCTCCAGCACGGTGTTGTAGGCCTTCACTGCATTGGCGTAATCCTGCTGCCGATAGGCGATCTCGCCCAGGTAAAACTGTGCGGCGCCGGCCATATCGTCCTGCGGATAGTAGGTCACCACATCCTGGAACTCCCCAGCTGCCACCGAATACCTGGCAGCGTTGAAGTCGCGAAACCCCGCCTGGTAGGTCTCTTGCAGCGGCGGCGCCTGGTTGGCCGCCGGGCCGGCGGGTGCCGCGCCTGCTCCACCGGGCCCCGGAGCCATCGCAGGCATTCCGCCGTTCGGCGTAGCTTGCTGTGCGGAGGGCTGGTTCTGGACGTTCTGCAATTGGCTCTGCAGGTCCTGGATGGACTTGTCGAGCTTGGCCATGCGCGACTTCAACTCATCCACTGAATCGTTCAGAGACTGCACCTGGCCCGAAGCAGTGTCGAGCTTCCCATTGGTCGCCTCGTTCTGCGCGTTGATCTTCTGCTGCAGCGCATCCACGCTTGCAGTCATCCGGTTGGCGCTGTCCGCCGTCTGCTCAACCAAATGCTGCAGAACGCCAAATCGCGTATCGACCGTAGACTGCAGCCTCTGCACCATGTCGAGCAGTTGCTGCACCTGCGTCTGCAACTCGACGATGTCTTTGTTTGCCGCATGAGCGCGAACCGGCGCGAAGCCCAGGAGCGATGCAAGCATTGCCGCGGCGAGGAGACGGTTGCGAAGTGTGTGTGATATCTGCATAGTTCACCCATTGAGAATCTGTTCACAGCGGACAGTGAACAGTCGACTGCCGGCTGGGAAGATGAATCGGTATTCCCCAAAACCAGTGCGTCCAGGCCTCGGTGTCGAGACCTGGACGAATCACCGGTCACTGCTTTTCTCTCAACTGCCAGCAATTCACTGTCAGCCGTCAGCTTCAATTCTACCGGTCCAGCGTAAAGCCGGCGCGACGGTTCTGCTGCCAGCAATCTTCGGTGGACTCAGAGCAGAACGGCTTCTCTTTGCCGTAGCTGATGACGCGGATGCGGCCTGCCGCCACGCCTGCCGTTACCAGCGCATTCTTCGCCGACTCAGCGCGATTCTGACCCAGCGAAATGTTGTACTCGTTGGAACCGCGCTCATCGCAATAGCCGCCGATCACAACCTTCACATCCGGATGGCCCGTCAGGTAGCTGGCGTCCTTGGAGAGCGTGGCTTGCGCATCGCTGCGAATGTCGGCCGTGTCGTAATCGTAGAAGATGTCCTGCACATTGGCCTTGAACTCTTCTTCGGCGCTCATCGTGTTGGTGGGCACCGCAACAGCCGGCGGCGCATTCACGGTCACGCGGGCCGTCGCGTCTGCCGAGCCGCCCTCACCACGCGCCACAAGGTGATAGCTGGTGGACACGCTGGGTGTCACGGTCTTCACGCCGGAGGTCGGCACGTCGCCGATACCTTCGATCGAGACGTTGGTCGCGTCCGTCGTACGCCAGGTCAAGACCACCTGATCGCCAGCCGAAACTGAAGTCGGGGTAGCCGAAATCTGAGCGGTCGGGGCGGGTGCTGTTGCCGGCGGCGCGGTCTCGTTCGGCAAAGGTTGCGCTTGATGCTTCTTCTTGCAGCCTGCAACCGCAACCAGGGCTACGAGTAGGACGACAGGGACCAGAATCCGATAGACGTGTTTCAAAATGCATCTCCTTCTGCGAGTTTGAGGAACGTTTTCCAAACCAACAACCATTTTATTCCTGTCTCCGGCCAACTCTGCTGTCTGGACGCGCGAGATCGGTTCGCCGCGATGATTTCGGGAAACCGGTTGGTTTGGGTCAGCACTCGATCCATTGCGGGGAGTGTTTCGGGCGAGGCGCCATTCACATCATACTGCTGGGCCGCCGATAGTTCAGTGTCACAATCACCTTTGCAGGTGCCCAATCTTAGGTATCATTTCCAGCTCCAGTTGGGCATAAAGTTGCTCCCCCCATGCGTGAGTTCGTGTTGTTCCGTGCCATCGGCAAGCATGGTCCATATCTGGCTGTGCCCCCCAATCGCGCGTTCGAACACGATGTGCCGTCCATCCGGCGCCCAGCAGGGAAAATCGTTGCTGCCCGCCTCATGGGTCAGCTGCATCCAGCGCTTGCTGGCGATGTCCATTACGTAGATGTCCTGGCCGCCCGGCGCGCCCGGCCCGTATTTGCGATTCCAACTGAAGGTGAGAAATTGCCCGTTGGGCGACCACGACGGGGAGATGGCGTAGCCCCCATCCGTCATGCGCTGAATGTTGGCCCCATCCTGATCCATGATGTAAATCTGGGGAAGGCCGGTGCGGCCGCTTACCCATGCGATTTGCGCGTTGGTGCGTGGGTTCCAGGTGGGAGAGACATCGGGTCCGCGAAACGATGTGAGCTTGTGCAGATTTCCACCGCCCGCGTCGGCGGCCCATATCTCCGGGTCTCCCGAGCGCGACGAGGAGAAGGCGATTTTGGTTCCGTCTCCCGACCATGCCGGAGATTGATTCGACCCACTTGCGGTACCCCCGGGGAAGCTGACCAGACGGCCAAGATCCAATGAATACATCCGCACCGACCATCCTCCCCGGTCAAGCGAGGCAAACGCGATGCGGCTGTTGTCCGGTGAGATGCGCGGCGACAGCGAGATGCTGCCCAGGTGCGTGACCTGGTGCTGATTTTGCCCGTCGTAGTCCATCGCCCAAATCTCTTTGGTGCCGGTACGCGAGCTTACGAAGTAAATCTTGGTCTCTGCGATTCCATTGATGCCCCCACCAAGCCGCAGGATGATCTCATCGGCAAAGCGGTGGGCCACCGTGCGCGCCATGTCCTGGCTTGAGGCTTCGTTATATTGCTTGCCCAGCACTTGCGGGCTCGCGGTGTTGCGCGCATCGAACAGCCAGCCGTAGACCACCAGCTTGCCGCTCGTGGAAGAGAGCGCGCCAAAGGCCACCATTTCTGCGCTGGCCGGCGCCGCTGACCATTGCGCCACGTTGATCTCCTGCGGCGAGCCGGGCGTGGACTGGGGCAACATGCTCTTTGAAACCAGGTCGAAGATGCCGGCACTGGCCAGATCCCCGTAGAGAGTGGCGTCGAACGTGGCCTTCAACGCCGGAGTTTCAGGATCCGATCCCACCGGCTTGAAGTCGGCGGAGGCCAGGCGAATGCGGGCGTTGCCGAGGTTCGTGCCGGTGCGCACCCAATCCTGGGGGCGCAGTTGCGGCGCCAGCAACACAAGCAGGGCAATGGCTGACAGGGGAAGAAGCCGGGATAATGCTTTCATGCGGAGTGCGATCCTTCCTGGGAATGAACGAAAAATGGCAGGTGTAATGCGGCGCTGGGAATTCAGCGTGGTTGACGATCTCGTCCGAGCCAAAAAATCAGTACTCACAATAGTAAGAGACTTTCAGCGTGCTGGAGTTGTACGACCCCGGAAGATTCCCGAAAGTGTCTACACGTTGCACGGCCCGCGTGCATGAGTCATTAAGTGAAGGGCTACCGCTGGCTTGGTCTATTTGCACGTTTCCGCTGAGCGTTCCATTCTTCTGGATGGTGAAGATCACGTATACTCGAGCTCCTTTAGGCGTAAGCGGATTCACACCCGCTTTGTCCCAACTCAGCGACATCTTGCGATTGATCCCATCCACGTACCACGGAAATTTGCTGCCGAAATCGCCTTCGCTCACTGACGTTGGGCCAGTGGTCGTGGCTTGCCCTTGCACGGCGCGCGGCATGGAACTGGACGCCTGTTCGCCATACTGGGCACGGTTGTCCATCTTCGGTTGAGTCACCTTGGTCGGCTTCTGGGGCGCGGGCTTCGCTTTGGGCTTTTCCTGCTTGCCCAGGACGGGAATGGCCTTCTCATCCACGGTGGGCGCGGCCTTGGGCAAGGGAAGCACCGGCGCCTGGCTGGGCTTGTCGGTGGCCAGAACGTTGTCATTCGGCGGCTGGTCAGAGGGCAAGGGCAGGGCACTGCTCACCAGGTTCACGCGGATCGCTCCGCCCGCGGCGGACCCGCCCCAGATGTTGGAATGGAAGAAACCGCCCAGAATGCCGTAGAGCACGATGCTGCCCGCGAGCGCGACATGCAGCACGATGGAGCCCGTCGCGGGCGCGAACACGGGCTCCCCGGTCAGCTCCCCTTCCAGTCGTTCGTCGCCTTCCAGCAGTTCGCTCATTCGTTCATCTCACGAATCGAAAACCCGGCTGCCCCAACCATGCTGGGCGCCCCATCCCTGGCGCGTCTTTGTTCTTGCCGCAAGGGTGGGAAACCACGAACCCCAACTCGCCCGGCCTCATTTTTCCGCTGCTCCCTTGGTGTCCAGCGGCTGGGTGACGATGGAAATGTTCGTAATGCCGGCCTGCTTCACCGCATCCATCACGCTGGCGAAGGCCCCAAACGGGACTCGCTCATCCGCCCGCAGATAAATCACCTGTTTCGACGGATCGGCGTTCGGCTGGCGCAGCTTCTGCGGCAACTCGTGAATATTCACCGGCTGATCGCCAAGAAAAAGCTGTTGATCGCGGTCGATGGTCAGCACCACGCGCTGTTCGGTAATCTCCCTCACCGTGCGCGTCTTCGGCACCGCCACATCAATGCCCGACTGCAACACCGGCGCGGTGATCATGAAGATCACCAGCAGCACCAGCACCACGTCCACCATCGGCGTTATGTTGATCTCCGCCAGCGAAGTCAGTGTCCTGCCGTTGCTACTTGTAAAGGCCACGTTCAACCTCGCGAGGTATTTCGCGCCCACCTTCAGGCGCCACGGCACGCGGTGGAGCAACGGCGCGCACTTCTTCCAGCGAATTGAGCAGCTCGCGGCTGAAGTCGTCGATGGCCGAGGCGAAGATGCGGATACGCGCGGAGAACTGGTTGTAAGCCACCACGGCCGGAACCGCCACAAACAGGCCGGCGGCAGTGGTGATCAGCGCCTCTGAGATGCCGGGCGCCACCGCGCGCAGCGTTGCCGCACCCGCGGTTCCAAGCCCGTGAAATGCATCCACCACGCCCATCACCGTTCCAAACAGGCCGACGAATGGACTGGTCGAGGCAATCGTGGCCAGCCACGGGAGCCGCCGCTCCAGGCTGGTGACCGCTTCGCTGGCTGCGGTCTGCGCCGAGCGCTCCAGCGGAACCAGGTTGCGCGGGGGCCCCGAGCCGCCCGTCTGCCGCTTGTAGGTCTCGTACACGTCTTCGAAGACCTGCGCCAGTGGACTGGCTTTGAAGTCACCGGTCAGCGCCGCAATATCCTGCAGGCGCGAGGCCTTGCGGAAGGTGCGAATAAAGCGGCGGCTTTCTTTCGTCGCCTTGCTGAAGGTTGATATCTTGCCCAGGATCACGGTCCACGAATAGAGGCTTGCGAAAAGGAGGACCAGCATCACGCCCATCGCGATCGGTCCAATGTTGTTCAACATTTCCATCAGCGCACTGGAGCCGTGGACGAGCCCTCCGCCCGCTGGTGTCGCGTCGCTGTCAGTCTGCAGTGCAAAGAGGAACGCAGCAGTAAAAATCGGCATTCACCTCATCTTTAACGGTATCAGACGGGATACATCTGTCCAAGTTATCGATAAGATGCCCCCGCAGCCTCAGCACGCTGTATCACAGGCCCGAAGACGCGCCGTTCATGCTATGCTGCGCTCGGAATGCAGTTGTGTTTTGGTTGTGCATTTGTAAGCAGATGCGGGTGGATGGGCCTCAGGAATGCTTGTCGAGTTGCGCGCTGAAAATTACGCTGTCATCGATCACGCCATCGCCGTCTTCGGCCCGGGGCTCAACCTGCTAACGGGTGAGACCGGCGCGGGCAAATCGATCCTCGTTGATGCCCTGGCCCTGTTGATGGGCGGCAAATCTTCCACGGAAGTGGTGCGCCACGGAGCCGACAAGGCGGTAGTCTCCTGCGTCTTCGAGTCCACTCCGGGCGCTGAAGCCATCCTTGAAGAGAATGGCATTGACGCCGACGGCACTGAAATCATTTTGCGGCGCGAGATTCTGTCCTCGGGCAAGGGAAGAGTGTTTGTAAACAATCAGCCGGCCACCGCAGCCGTGCTCAAGCTGCTGGCGCCCGAGCTGGCCTTGGTCCATGCCCAGAGCGAGACCCTTCACAGCTTCGACCAGGCCCAGCAGCGCATCCTGCTCGACCGCTTCGGCGGGCTATCGACCGAGGCCGTCGCGGAAGCCCACGCGCGCTGGAAAGACGCCGCGGCCCGGCTTGAAGAGTTGGTGCAGGGCGAACAGGATCGCCTGCGCATGGTGGACCTGTGGAGCTATCAATGCAAGGAGATTGAGGCGGCGCGGCTGGTGCCCGACGAAGACGAAGCCCTCGAAACCGAGAAGCGCGTGCTGGCTAATGCCGAGAAGCTCTACGCTGCGGCCATGGGCGCCTTCGAGCAGCTCTACGAGGGCGAGACTTCGGCTGAGGTGGCCCTGCGTGCCGCGGTCCGCAACGTGGAAGAACTGGCTCGCTACGACGGCCGCTTCACGGAGTCGAAGCAGCAGCTTGAGTCGGCACGCGCCATCGTGGGCGACGTGGGCGCCAGCCTCCGCGATTACGCTGAGGGCATCAACGCTTCACCGGAACGTCTGGCTGAAATTGAAGACCGGCTGGCGCTGCTCGACCGTCTCAAACGCAAATACGGCAAGACCGTGGCCGAGGTAGCCGCGTTCGGCGAAGATGTGGCCAGGAAACTGGCCGAGGTGGAAGACCGCGACGAGATTCTGAAACAGCTCAAAGCCGAATTGGACGCTGCTGCCGTTGCTTATCGTGCTGCCGCCGCCAGCCTCAGCGCAGACCGCAAAGCCGCCGCAGCGAAGCTGTCAAAGCTGGCCGAGACGCAGATCAATTCGCTGGCCATGAAGGTTCGATTCGAGATTGCGGTTGCCGCCGCCGAATCCCCGTCACACTGGACCGGCAGCGGCTGGGACGAGGTGGAGTACCGCATCGCCACCAATCCCGGCGAGCCGCTGAAGCCGCTGCACGAGATCGCGTCAGGCGGCGAAATGAGCCGCGTCATGCTGGCTCTCAAGGTGAGCGTTGAAGAGGGCGCCATCAAGCCCAGAAAGAAGACTCCCACCCCGCGCACGCTGGTCTTTGACGAAATCGACATCGGCATCGGGGGCCGCGCCGCGGACGCCGTGGGCCAGAAGCTCAAGGCCCTCAGCCGCGGACAGCAGGTGCTGTGCGTGACGCACTTGCCGCAGATTGCGGCGTTTGCCGATCAGCACTTCCTCATCGACAAGCGCGAAGCCGACGGCCGCACCAAGACGCAGATTCGCCTTCTCGATCAGCGCGCCAGCACGCATGAGGTGGCAAGGATGCTCAGCGGGGCGACGGTGACCGAGACCAGCCTGCAACACGCATCGCAGATGATCGCTGCCAGCCGGTAACGGTCGGTCTCAGTTTCGTTTGGCGATTGCCGCGACCACTCCTCAGTGCGTCAAGCCCTGCGGGCACTCCGGGACTGGCGACAACATGTCGGAGACGGTGGCCAGCATGAAACTGGGATGCAGCGGCTTGGCCAGAATCTCGAAGAGGTGGCCCTTCCGCCTAGCCTCTTCAAGCAGGTCGCTGGTGCCCGGCTGACCTGAAAACAGCAGAAATTGGCACGCTTGATAGCTGGCCTTGAGGAAGATCGCGAACTCGATGCCGTTCATTCCCGGAAGAACCACGTCGATGATCGCCGCATCGGGCCGCCACTCCTCAAGCATTTCGAGGGCCTGCTCTGCCGAGTACGAGGTTCGCGCCTCGTAGCCGTTCGAGGAGAAGATAAGCGCCAGCGTATCTGCGATTGTCCGTTCGTCGTCGACGATCAGAATCTTGCGCCTGCTCGCTATGCCTTGCATCAGTGCCTCTCATGTGCAGCAAATTTTATATATCGCGGCCCTGTAGCCCGCTGGAACGAAACGAGCTTCCGATAGGAGGAAGAGTGCGCCGTCGGAACCCTTTCCTATTACGCCGTTTGATGCCAAATATTCGCCCGAAGGAGGCCCGCAAGCCGGCTAAATCGATAAATTGCGCGGAAATTACTCCCGGGGCGGCCAGTATGATCGCGCCAGTCAGCCGAACCTGTGTGCCGAGCCCATGGTTACTGCACATTCACGGTATGAAAGCCGAGTCCGTAGAGCAGGGCGGTGACACCGGCTCGGGCGTTCTGCTTTGCCTTGTCGAGAATGCCGTCGGCCAGTGCTGCCGCGGTGATCTCCTTTTCCGCGGTGAGGCGTACCTGGCCTTCCAGGTCAGGATCGGCGGGGACCAGCAGGCCCGTGGTGCGCGAATACACCCGGGTGCTCCCATTGTCGATGCGTGTCACAAGCACCTGCGCGGCGGGCAGCCGCACCTGGACCGAATCGCCGTTCACTGAAACGTCGCTCGATTTCAGGTCGCCCAGGTCGATGCCCGCAATCACTTCGCCGTGCGCCACCAGCAGAAGCTTGTCCCCCACCAGAAAGTTGGGCAGATAGGGATTTTGCTTGTCGCCCTCCACGATCTTGTCCATCGTGTAGTCCACCGACTCCACCCGCGAGAGCTGCCGGATTTTTTCCACCACGGAAGGGGATGAAGTGTCGATGCGCGTGCCGCGGCCCGTGAGCACCGTGGCAATCTGGTTCCACCGTCCCACGTGCGCCACATGAGCAAAAACCGACAGCAGCACGAACCCCAGGGCAACGCCCAGCGCCAGGGCAAGTGCGCCAACCTGAAAGCGCCGCCTGCTGGTTGGGTCGTGCTTGGCGATGGTTTTGTACGGCTCACGGGCGTTCATACGGTTGCAACGTTAGATGCGCCCGACCTGCGGATCGAGAGAACCTGCTCAATGTGGAGGGTGACTGAGAATCCTCCTTTTCGCTTCTGGAACGTCTCGAAAATGAAAGATTGGTATACTGTTTGTGTGACTTCAACTGTCTTTGAAACCATCTCGAACGGTGACCACGCCGGGACTTCCCCAAGTCAGAAACGGGTCTTGTTGCTCAAGCCTCGAGGCTTTTGCGCCGGCGTTGTCCGCGCGATCGACATTGTCAAGATCGCTCTCGAAACCTTCGGCGCGCCCATCTATGTGCGGCGGGAGATTGTGCATAACCGCTACGTTGTGAATGAGTTGGCAGAGAAGGGCGCGATCTTTGTCCATGAGATCGACGACGTTCCCGATGGCCAGCGTGTCATTTACTCGGCCCACGGCGTATCGCCGGCGGTGCGCGAGCGCAGCAAGGGCCGCAATCTCAGGGTCATTGACGCCACTTGTCCGCTGGTGACGAAGGTACACATTGAGGCCGTCAAGTTTGCCCGGCAGGGCTACTCGCTGGTGCTCATCGGCCATCGCGACCATGACGAAATCGAGGGAACGCTGGGTGAGGCGCCGGACGTGACCCAGGTGGTTTCAAACGTCGCCGAGGTTGCGGCGCTCGAGGTGCCTGACCACAACCGCGTCGCCTATCTGACCCAGACGACACTCAGCCTGGATGAGGCGCGGGATATCATCCACGCTCTCAAGCTCAAGTTTCCCAACATTGTCGGCCCACACTCGCAGGACATCTGCTACGCCACCGAAAACCGGCAAGTCGCCGTGCGCAACGTGGCCCACAACGCCGGACTGGTGCTGGTGGTGGGTTCCACCAACAGTTCCAACTCCAATCGGCTGGTTGAGGTATCGCGCAACCTGGGCACCGTGGGTTACCTCATTGATAACTCCCAGGCCATCGACCCGGCATGGCTGCAAGGCGTTGATACCGTGGCGGTTACGGCAGGAGCCTCGGCTCCGGAAGTTCTGGTCGAAGACGTGGTGAATTATTTGCGTCAAAACGGCTTTGGCAGCGTCGAAGAAGTGGAAGTAATGCCCGAGAATGTGCGCTTCGGTCTGCCTCCTGAAATTGTGCAGGCCATCGACGGAGCCGGCGGCACCGAGTCTGTTTCGGTCCGTTAAATCGGCTGGAAGGGGAGTTCGCACCCTGAGCCGCCATGGGGGTGGTTTCGGGTCAAANNGTAGCGGGAAGCCGAAAAACTTGGTTTGGCACGTCCGCCACGTGGCCGGGTACGTATTCGGGATTCCCGGTGAGGAACTGAGGCATTTCAAACCGCATGAACTTACGGCAGGCCACAACACAGACCGCAGCGCCCAGGTTCGGGCGGTTGGACGCCGATTTGGCAGACGTTGAGTCGGCCATCGTCCAGTCCGCCGATTTCATTCTTTCGCAGCAACATCCTGACGGTTACTGGTGTGGCGAACTCGAGGGCGATTCGATGCTCGAGGCCGACTACATCTTTCTGCACACGCTGCTGGAAAGCGGCGATCCCGGCCGCCTCAAGCGCGCATTCACCGAGATGATGCGCTATCAGAATGAAGATGGCAGTTGGAGCCTTTATCCTCAAGCTCCCGGCAATATTTCGCTATCGGTAAAGTGCTATTCCTCCGCCAAGCTGATGGGCCTGGGCGCCGACGATCCGCGCATGGCGAAATGTCGCGAGTGGGTTCTGGCGCACGGCGGCGTGGTGGAGTGCAACACCTTTACCAAAATGTATCTCTGCGCACTGGGCCAGTACGACTACGATGCTGTGCCCGCGATTCCGCCGGAGATTGTCCTATTTCCCAACTGGTTCTACTTCAACATCTACGAGATCTCTTCGTGGTCGCGGTCCATTCTTGTGCCCCTCGCGATCCTCTACGCCAAAAAGCCGTTCAAGAAGATTCCGCAAGAGCAGGGAATCGATGAATTGTTTGTCGGCGGCCGCGCCAATTCCATCCTGCGTCCGCGGCGGGATCGCAAAAACACTCTTTCATGGCGCAATTTTTTCCTCGTTCTCGATCGCCTGATGCACATGGCTGAAGCTGTCCACATTCGCCCTCTGCGCAAACTGGCATTGAAGCAGGCGGAAAAATGGATGCTGAAGCGGCTGGAAATGTCCGACGGTCTGGGCGCCATTTATCCAGCCATGCTGAATGCGATCATCGCGCTGCGCTGCCTGGGCTACTCCGAGGACGACCCGCAGGTGATTCGCGCCCGCGACGAGTTTGAGAAGCTGGGCATCGAAGAACCCGCCAGTGCAGCCCTGCCGGAACCGGCCTTCCGCATGCAGCCGGCTGTTTCCCCGGTGTGGGATACCGCGCAGGCCGTGTTTGCCCTGGGCGAAGCCGGAGTGCCGCGCAACGATCCGCGCATGATCAAGGCCGCCGATTGGATGCTGGCCAAGGAAGTCCGCCACAAGGGCGATTGGGCCGTGAAGGTTCCCAACACCGAGGCCGGCGGCTGGTACTTCGAATTCAACAACGAGTTCTATCCCGACACCGACGACACCGCACAAGTGTTGCTGGCGCTTAACAAAGTGGACAATCCCCGCGAGCGCTACCAGCACCAGGTGGCGGAGCGCGCCATTGCGTGGGAGTTTGCCATGCAGTGCCGCAACGGCGGGTGGGGCAGCTTTGACAAAGACAACACCAAGATGATCTTCCAGTACATCCCCTTCGCCGATCACAACGCGATGCTCGATCCGCCCACGGTGGACATTACGGGGCGCATCCTGGAGATGCTGGCGAATTATGGATACACGCGCGCCGACAAGCGCGTGGAGAAGGCCATCAGGTTCATCCTCTCAGCGCAGGAGCCGGACGGAAGCTGGTTTGGCCGCTGGGGTGTGAACTACATCTACGGAACCTTCCTGGTGCTGCGCGGACTCGACGCCATTGGCTTTGAACATAACGAGCCGCAGGTGCAGCAGGCCGCGGAGTGGATACGCATGGTGCAGAATCCTGACGGCGGCTGGGGCGAAACCTGCGGCAGCTACGACGACCCCGATACGCGCGGCGTTGGCCCCAGCACTCCCTCGCAAACCGCGTGGGCCATGCTTGGACTGCTGGCCGCGGGCGACGACCGGTCCGACTCGCTGGCCAAGGGCGTGCGCTGGCTGTTGACGCGGCAGCGCGCCGACGGCAGTTGGGACGAAACCACCGGAGAAGGCTTAACGCGGCAGGCAATCTACACCGGCACGGGCTTCCCCAGGGTGTTTTATCTGGCTTACGAAATGTATCGGCAATACTTCCCGCTGCTGGCTCTCACTGGTTACCGGCGGGCCATGGAACGGACAAGCAGCTAGAAGCTGAAAGCTATAAGCCATAAGCCATAAGCTGAAAGCTGATGGCTGAAGGCTTTTAACTGTACTTATGGAATGCGCCTCTCAAGAGGGCGCCGGAGGTCTTACCCATTTATGGCAGTTCCTATCTCACAGATGTGGACGGTCGCAAGCTATGTGCTGAAGAAGAGGCTCACCGGCAACAAGCGCTATCCGCTGGTGCTGATGCTCGAGCCGCTTTTCCGCTGCAACCTGGCCTGCGCCGGATGCGGCAAGGTGCAATATCCGCCGCACATTCTCAAGAAGCAGCTCACGCCCGAAGAATGCTTCGCGGCTGTGGATGAATGCGGCGCGCCCATGGTCTCCATTCCCGGCGGCGAACCTCTTTTGCATCCCCAAATCGTCGAGATCGTCAACGGCCTCATCGCGCGCAAAAAGTATATTTACCTTTGCACCAACGCGCTCGAACTCAAGCGCCGTCTGCCGGAGTTCACGCCGTCGAAGTATCTCACCTTCTCAGTCCACCTGGATGGGCAGCGCGAGCACCACGACTTCTCCGTGTGCCGCGAAGGCGGCTACGACATCGCTGTCGAAGGCATCAAGGAGGCCGTCAAGCGTGGTTTCCGCGTCACCACCAACGCCACTTTCTTTGACGGAACCGACCCCAACCAGGTGCGCGGCTTCTTCGACGATGTGATGGAGATGGGAGTCGAAGGCATCGTACTCTCGCCCGGGTACAGCTACGAGATGGCTCCCGACCAGAATCGCTTTCTCGGTCGTGCGCGCGTGCGCCGCCTCTTCCGCGCCATTCTTTCGAATCGCAAGCCGACATGGAAGTTCAACATGTCGCCGCTGTTTCTTGAGTTCCTGATGGGCGACCGCAAGTATGAGTGCACGCCGTGGGGGTCTCCGGCGTTTAACATCTTTGGCTGGCAGCGGCCTTGCTACCTGCTCCAGGATGGTTACACGGAGACGTACAAGGAACTGATCGAAACCACGAAGTGGGAAGAGTACGGCGTGGCCAGCGGCAATCCCAAGTGCGCCAATTGCATGGTGAGCTGCGGCTATGAGCCTTCTGCCGTCATCGAGGGCTTCGGTACCCTCAAGGGCTTCTGGGGCATGGTCCGCGGTACCTTCAGCAGCTACAAAGACAAGCACGCGCTCGACCTGCTCAACGAACCGGCGCCGCACGGACCGGCAACACTGGTTCATATCGAGACCCCCACACACAGCCTTGAGGAGACCAACGCATGACCGTCGAAGTGCTGAAATACACGATGGATCAGGTCGAAGCGCTGGAACTTGCTCCCGGATCGGAGCACGAGCAACTCGAGGGCTCGGTTCCGGACCTTGCCAGCGAGGAAGACGTGCGCGCGGCGCTCGAAAAGGCCTTTGACTACCGGGGCGACGTGACTCTCACGCTGAAGAGCGGGGAACGCATCGAGGCCTACATCTTCAATCGCCAAACCGGCGCGACGCTGGCAGACTCCTACGTGCAGTACTTCACGCCCAAGGTGTCGGAAAAGCTCAGGGTCAGTTATGCCGACATTGCGCGCCTTGAGTTCAGCGGCAAAGACCGGGCCGCGGGCAAGCACTGGGAAGACTGGGTGAAGGCCTACAACGAAAAGAAGGCCGCGGGCGAAAAGAACATTGCGCTCAAGCCCGAGGCGCTCGAGTAACAGCCTGCCTGCGGAGGCGTCGATCGCCTCCGCGGAGGTTGGCGGTAGCTCAGGCGCCAATCCCCCAGGAGTTTTCCGCAGCCTTCAAATGCCCTGACCTTCCAGAGCCTGTACACTGCTTCGTGCGGAGATCGGGCCTGGAATCGTACCGGGACGCAGGGGGCGCGCGCAAATGGACCCACACGAGCAGGATGTTTACTGGATGCAGCGGGCATTGGAACTGGCGCGGCGCGCGATCGCCGTCAGTTCGCCCAACCCCGCCGTGGGATGCGTGATCCTGGACTGCGCGGGGCAAGTGGTGGGCGAGGGCTGGCACGAGTACGACCTGCTGGACCACGCCGAGGTGGCCGCCCTTAAAGTGGCTGCGCAGCACGCCGGCGAACGGCTGCACGGCGGCACTGCCTATGTGACGCTGGAGCCCTGCAACCACACGGGCCGCACCGGGCCTTGCACTGAGGCGCTGATCGCGGCCGGGCTGAAGCGCGTTGTGGCCGCCACCATCGATCCCAATCCCTCTGTTGCCGGGCACGGCATCGATCGCCTGCGCGCCGCGGGAATCGAAACCGCGGTGGGAGTGTGCGAGGCCGAGGCGCGGCGCCTGAATGAAGGCTTTGCGCGATGGAGCCAGCATCGGCGTCCGCTGGTGCTGATGAAGGTGGCGATGACGCTGGATGGCCGCATTGCGCCGCCTCCCGGCCAGCACGCCCTCCACGCGCCCTACTGGATCACCTGCGAAGCTGCGCGCAAGGCCGTGCAGCCGCTGCGCTGGCAGGCCGACGCGGCGCTCACCGGCGTTGACACCGTGCTGGCCGACGACCCTATGCTGACCGACCGCAGCGGCTTGCGCCGGCGGCGTCCGCTCCAGCGCGTGGTGCTGGACTCGGCCCTGCGCATGCCGCTGGATTCAAAGATGGTGGCCACGGCGCACAACGACCTGGTGATCTTTACAGTGTCGAAGGACGAGGCGCGGATTGGCGAGTTGCGCAGCCGCGGCGTGCGCGTGGAAGTGCTTCCCGCGGAGGCCGGCCGCGTTCCTCTGGGCAAGGTGCTGGACCAGCTTGGCGCCGAAGGCATTTTGACCCTCCTGACAGAGACCGGCACGCGGCTGAATACGGCCCTGCTGGCCGGCGGGCTGGTGGATCGGGTGCATCTGTTCGTTTCGCCGCAGATCATGGGCTCTGACGCCGTGCCCGCGTTTCGCGGCATGGCCCACGCCATCCGCATGGCAGAGGTGGAAGTGGAGCGCTACGAGAATGATCTGGGGCTGTGCTCGCTGCTGCGCGACCCGTGGCCGGAAAAGCAGGGACTAGGGAATAGGGACTAGGGCGTATCTTTGCGCGCTTTGGGATGTTTGGCAGCTCGTTTGAGCGCACGGCCTTGCCCGGGAGGGCGGCCTGTTGTTCCGGGCAGGGTGAAACCGGCGTTTCACCCTGCTTCAGCGCGACACGCCCGTCTTCAGCAAGGGAAGCCGAAGGCTTGGGGCGAATGCTGCAGATCCTTGTGTACGTTGGAAGGATCGGATGCCATCTTGATCATGGTCACCGTCCTCCCCGAGAAAGAATGTTCCAGCATGAAGTCTTCGCCGAAGGTGCTGGGCTGATCCGATGCGGCGGATTTGGTTACGGCAGAACCGGTTCTGACGGCGCGGCTCGTTGGGGTGAAGGGATGCATGGTTCTGTTGCGGGCCGTCGGAGAATGATTGCTAACATTGTATTGGGTAGGAGGGACCATAGCAATTCCTTTCGTTGCTTCGTTGTGCTGTTGGGTCGGATGGCGCTCGACTGAAACCACTGCGTGGAACGCTCCAGGCGAACAGGACGAATCTCGACTCTCTCTGCAGAGACAATCCGAAATGGCGCGGCTTCATCCTGCGTGGCAGCGGGAGAACCTTGTTGGCGCAGCATCCTCGGGATCGATCTATTATGAGCCTTTGAGCCAGCCTTGCTGGGACTCGTTGCGGAAGGCTCGGGCAACCAGGAACCCGGGAGAGACACATGATTACTTGAAGGTCAGTCCCTAGTTCTAAAGTATGCAAACACGGGGTAAAACTTCTTATCTCAAATGTTACTCGGAATCAGGGCCATGTCAAGGCCTTTGGGATTGAGAATTGCCAGTATTGGGTGTTTATTTGTCCAATCTTTATGGCTATAAAGATGAAACCGTTTCCCGTCGGCGGCGTCGAAGCCGTTGCCTGACATCCCTTACACTAGAACCATGTTTACCGGCATTATTGAGCAGACAGGAACGCTGATCAGCCTCCAGGACACGGGTGGGGTGCGCCGCTTGACGGTGGAGGCTCCGGGGCTGGCCGCGCGGCTGCGCGAGGGCGATTCGCTGGGGGTTTCCGGGGTTTGCCTCACCGCGCTCGAAGTCGATCCTACGCTGTTTCACGCCGACCTGGCCCAGGAGACGCTGGACCGCACGTCGCTTGGATCGCTTGCCCCAGGCGCCAGGGTGAACCTGGAACTGCCCACGGCCGCCGGCAGCCCGCTGGGCGGACACATCGTGCAGGGGCACGTGGATGGGACCGGAACGATGACCGCCCTCGACCCGGTGATCCCGAGATCGAGCCCGCACTTCGACAAGGAGACGACCGACTGGACTCTCACCGTCCGCGTGCCTGAAAACGTGCGGCAGTGGATGGTGCCAAAAGGCTCTGTAGCGATCGAGGGCATCAGCCTGACGATCGCCGGGTTCGATGGCGAAGAGATCAGCATCGCTATTTTGCCGCTGACGTATTGGCGGACCAATCTGCATACGCTGGCTCCGGGCGCGCCGGTGAACGTGGAAGCCGATGTGCTGGTGAAGCTGGCATACGCGCAGATGCAGGCGCAGAAGAAGCCGGAGCTGGAACTGACAGAAGCCTGGCTGGTGGCGAACGGGTATTAGGGGTTCATGGCCTTCAACTCTTTCGTCAGAAATCCGCCGCGGCGGCGCGAAAAGATCGGGCACAGGAAATTGTGGCCCCGGAGAGCTCTCAGACGCAGGTTTTTCGACTTCGTTGCGCTTCGCTCACCTTGACCTGAATCAAGCGCAGATTCTTCGACTCCGCTACGCTTCGCTGAGGGCCACAGCTTGGACCTGGAACCATTCTGATCCGGGAGGCGACTGCGGCGAACGCTTCGGGCGCCGCCTCCGTCTATTGTTCTGTTGACACTGTTACCCTTGTATATGAGAGAGATGTAGAGGACAGCCGGCAGCGGCACTTGCGCATCCGGCGACCGGAAAACCATGGCAGAGTTCGTTATCAAACTGGCCGATGAACGCGGCCGCGTGCAGGAGCAGGTGCAGACCGCCGCTACCGCCGATGAGCTGCGTGCCCGCTTTACCCACGCCGGCTATCACGTCTTCTCCGTCAAGGCTCGGGGCGGCATGTCGGGGTTGTCGCGGCGCAAGGTCAAGCTGGAGCCGTTCCTCATCTTCAATCAGCAGTTCCTCACCCTGATTCGGGCCGGCTTGCCCATTCTGGGCTCGCTGCAGATGCTGGCCAAGACGCAGAAAAACAGCCACTTCGCTGCTCAGCTTGACGACGTGACCAATCGTGTGAAGACCGGCGAGGCGCTGTCTGCGGCCTTCGAGTCGCAGAGCGGTTTTCCCATCATGTATACCACCACCCTGCTGGCCGGAGAACGTTCCGGCAACCTACAGGAGGTGATGGAGCGCTATGTCAGCTTTCAGCGCATCTCGCTCACGTTTCGCAAGAAGCTGATCGCTTCGCTTATCTATCCCGGCGTGCTGCTGACGCTGGTTTCGGCGCTCATGATTTTCATGTTCACGGTGGTGATTCCCCAGTTTGGCGTCCTCTATGACCAGATGGGCAACAAGCTGCCCGCAATCACCATGGACCTGCTGGCCTTCGGCAAGTGGATGCAGCACAGCATCGTGTGGATCTTCCCGGCGCTGGTGGTGTTCGGTTTCGCTTTCTATCGCTTCGCGATTACCGACCGGGGGCGCGATTTTATCGACGGCGCGCGCATCGGCATGCCGGTAGTGGGCAAGATCTGGCTCAAGTACCAGGTGGCCCTGTTTGCGCGCACGCTGTCCACGCTCCTGACTGGCGGGTTGCCGCTGGTGCCCTCGCTGGAAACGGCCGCGCGGTCCATCTCGTCACGCCGGGTGTCGAAGGCTGTCATCACGTCCATCGAGACCGTCCGCGAAGGCGAGAGCCTGGCTGACTCTCTGAACAAGACCAGGATTTTTCCCGACCTGGCTTCAGAAATGATCGCGGTGGGCGAGCAGACAGGCGCGCTGCCGGCCATGCTCAACTCCGTCGCCGAGTTTTTTGAAGAGGACGTGGCGACCGCGCTGACCGCGGCGCTGGCGCTGATTGAGCCCCTCATCCTCATCGTCATGGGTGTCGTGGTGGTCTTCATTCTCATCTCGCTGTACCTGCCTATCTTCTCCATGGGCAATGGTCCCGCGGGCAAGTTCTAGAGGTTAACGACTATGGCTGACGCATCATTGATTACGCTTCCCACCGTTCCCCTGCCGGGGCAGGACGAGCGCGCCATGGCCGAGGCCCTGGCGCAGCGCTATCGCGCCGAGTTTGTCGACCTGAAGAACTTCAAGATTCAGCATGACCTGCTGCGCACGGTTCCGGTGGAACTGATGTTCCGCTACAACTTCGTGCCCATCGAGCAGACGCCCGATGCGCTGGTCATTGCGGTCAGCGATCCGTCGCAACTGATGGTGCTGGATGAGATCGCGGGGTTGCTCGGTCACCGCATTGTGGCGCGCGTGGCCACGCTGTCGCAGATCACCGACCTGCTGAAGAAAACCGAGCAATCGCAGCGCGTGCTTGACGAAGCCAGCGAAGGGCTGACCTTCGACGTGCTCACCGGCGAAGACAACTCCGACGAAAACATTTCGATTGAGAAGCTGACCCGCGAAGAGGACATCAGCCCCATCATCCGGTTGGTGGATACGACCATCTTCACCGCCCTCGAGCGCCGCGCGTCGGATATTCACATTGAAACTCAGGATGATTCCGTCATTGTGAAGTACCGCATTGACGGCGTGCTGCAGATGGCCATGGCGCCGATTGCGCGCGAGCATCACTCCACGATTCTGTCGCGCATCAAGATCATGAGCGAGCTGGATATTGCCGAGCGCCGGGTTCCGCAGGACGGCCGCTTCAGGGTGCGCTACAAGAACCGGCTGATCGACTTCCGCGTTTCCATCA
>PLXP01000155.1:0-6198 GCA_003151435.1 Acidobacteriaceae bacterium | reverse complement strand
AGCGACGAAGACAAGATCATCACCATTGAGGATCCCGTCGAGTACCAGATTCGCGGCATCACGCAGATTCCCGTGAACGAGAAAAAGGGCCTGACATTCGCGCGCGGCTTGCGCTCCATTTTGCGTCACGACCCCGACAAGATCCTTGTGGGCGAAATCCGCGACCAGGAGANNGGCCGCTTCCTGAACATGGGCGTCGAGGCGTACAACTTCGTCTCCGCGCTCAACTGCATCCTGGCGCAACGTCTTGTTCGTACCATCTGCGAATACTGCGGCCACACGGTTCACTATGGCGACGATGTTCTCATCGCTTCAGGCATGGATCCGGCGGAGTGGCGCGACTTCGACTTCCACGAGGGCGCGGGCTGCATTGAGTGCGGCGGCACAGGCTACAGGGGCCGCACCGCCATCCATGAACTGCTCGACTTGACCGACCCGATCCGCGAGTTGATTCTGGAAAAGAAACCTACTTCGGAGATTCGCAAGCTGGCACAGAGGGAAGGCATGAGCTTTCTGCGCGAATCGGCCATTGACCGCGTGAAGCGCGGCTTGACCACCCTGAAAGAGATCAACAAAGTTACGTTCATCGAGGCCTCCCGATAGTGAGCACGATCCTGAAGAGGACCCAATCCGTTTCTCAGTCCGGCGGGCGTCCGCCGGCGGCGGTGGAGTTGGCGCCCGAGGGTGCGTTGGCCGCTGCTCTTCCCGGGCCCGGCGAGTCGCCTGTGTATGCCTTTGCCGCCATGCCGGCGGGGGCGCTGGTGCCGGGAATCGCCGAGGCCAATCTGCGCATGCCCGAGGCTGTGGCTGCGGCCATTCGCAGCGCGCTCGATGACGTTGCGCCACGATCGCGAGCCGTAACCCTGGTGTTGCCCGATACGGCGGTGCGCGTGTTCGTGCTGGACTTCGATTCCTTGCCCTCCAAGGCTGCCGATGCCATGCCGGTGATGCGCTTCCGCCTGCGCAAGATGGTGCCATTCGACGTGGAGCACGCCGCAGTGAGCTACCAGGTCCTGGTGCAGGAAAAGGACGGGGTCAAGGTGCTGGCAACCGTCATGCCTGGACCCATCCTGGCCGAGTATGAGAGCGTGGTGCGCGCCGCGGGCTATGAGCCGGGCGCGGTGCTGCCCTCCAGCCTGGCCGCGCTGGCNNCCCGCCGCGCGGCTGGAAGAGGTGCAGCGCAGCATTGCCGTGGCCGCGGCCTTTTTTGAGGACAAGCTGATGGCGCGTCCGAGGGAATTGCACTTTGCCGGCAACACCAGCGCCGCCGAGTTTGCCCGCATCGTCGGCGATCCGGAGCTGACCGTGACCGATTTGGCGCCCCGTCCAACCACCGGGGTGGGCACCACGCTGGGGTCCATCAGCATTGCCGGCATTGCCGGCGCACTGGCGGGGGCAGCCTGATGCGCATTTCTATCAATCTGGCCACTCGCCCGTTTGCCGACCTGGGCCCGTCGCTGAAGCGCCTGCGCATCACCATGGCCGTGCTGGCTGTGGTTGCCATCGGCCTGGGGCTGGGACTGCACGCATTGCACAGCAAGGCGGAGGCGGCGCGGGCGCGGGAACACTCGCTCGATGGCGATATCGCTCGCATCACCAACGAGCGGCAGGGCTACGAGACCATGATGCGCCAGCCGGACAACGCGCAGGTGCTGGATGAGTCCGCCGCCCTGAACAAGTTGTTCGACGAGAAGGGATTCTCGTGGACGCTGGCCATGGAAGACCTTGAAACCGTGCTGCCCGGCGGCGTGCAGGTCACCACGCTCGAGCCGACGCGCGCCAAAAATGGCGACATTACCCTGCACCTGCGCGTGATTGGTCCGCGCGACAAGGCAGTGGACCTGGTGCAGAACCTCGAGCATTCACGGCGCTTTCTGCACCCGCGCATCGGCGGAGAAAGTGCTGAAACCAACGGCGCTCCGGGACAGCGTCTGGAACCGGTGAGCACCTCAAACCGGGTCAACTTCGAAGTGCTGGCCGAGTACAACCCGGCCGCGTCCAGTGAGCGCAAGAGCATGAAAAAGACTCAGGAGAAGGAAAACTCCAACGCGTCTTCCGCCATCCCCTCGCACCGCGCCGGAGGCTCCTCGACAAACGGCCCTGGCTTGCGGCGACCGCCTTCCACGGGCACGGCCCGTCCGCCCGCCAACCCCAAGCCCCGCGCGGGAGAACGGCAATGAGCGACAAAAAGACAGAGGTGTGGCGCGAGCGGCTGGCCTCTCCGCTGACCTGGCATTACGTGGGCTTTGGGGTGCTGCTGGTGCTTGTGATCGCGCTGGCCACCCGCTTCGCGCTCGATTGGGCGGCGACCAGCAGCCGCACCACCGACGCCCTGGTCGGCAAGCAGGTGCAGTTGAAGGCGATGGACCTGCAGACCGCCCCTTTGCGCGGCCTCGACAAGCGCGTGGCGTTGACTCGCGATGAAATCAGGCTCTTCTATGCCAAGCGGATTCCGGCCAACTACTCATTCATCGCGTCGCAGATCGGCGAACTTGCAGTGAAGTCCGGCGTACGGCTCTCACGCGTGACATACGCGCAGGGCGCCCCCGGCAGTGAGCTGACCGAAATCTCCCTGGACGCGGGCATCAGCGGCGACTATCCCCAGATTATGCGGTTTGTGAATTCGCTGGAACGCGACAAGGCGTTTTTCGTGGTGCGCGCGATGTCGCTGGCGGGCCAGCAGGGCGGCCTGGTGAACCTGAGGCTGCGGGTCTCAACCTGGCTGCGCCCGGCCGATGCCGCGGCCAGCGGCCTGCCACAGGCGGATACAACCGGCGAGCCTTCCGGAACGGAGGGCCAATAGCGATGGCTATCCCCCTGGGAACGGAAAACAAGCGCCAGGTCTACATCGTGATTGGGCTCTTCGCGATCATCGTGGTGTTCGGCGGAAACCAGCTGTACCACGCCTTTGCCGGACCTTCCGCGTCGGCGCCAGCGGCGGTGCGGCCGGCGGCTACCGCGCCATTGGCGACCCGTCCGAGAATCGCAGCCTCTGCTGTCGCTTCGTCCGCAGGACAGGAGGCGCAAAAGCTGACCAACGCCGGCATCGACCCTACGCTGCACCTGGACAAGCTGGCCGAGGCCGAGTCGATTGAATACTCGGGAACGGGCCGGAACATCTTCTCTGCCGAGTCGGCCCCGGTGCATGTCGAGCAGCCGATCGCCGGGGCGCGGCCCGATGTGGCCAGGGTGAGCGTGCCCACGGGACCGCCCGAGCCGCCCAAGCCACCGGCCATCGACCTGAGATACTTCGGCTACACGCAGACGCAGGACAAGTCGATGAAAGCCTATCTTGTGCATGGGGAGGACATTTTCATGGCCAGGACGGGTGAGATTGTCGACCACCGCTACAAAGTGGGCGCCATTTCAGCAGGCAGCGTCCAGATCACCGATTTGGCTTACAACAATACGCAGAACGTGCCCATTTCTGCCAACTGATTTCGTCTAATAGATGGGCGTGCGGCGCCCGACAGAACATGATCAGGACTTCCCCAATTCGCCGATCGCGGAAACCCTCTGAGGAGGGCTACGTTCTGCTGGCGGTCATCTGCATGCTGGCGCTGATGACGATTGCCTTGTCCGTTGCGATGCCGCGCATTGCGTCCGACATCCAGCGCGACCGCGAGGTGGAGACGATGCACCGCGGTCAGCAGTACATCCGCGCCATCCAGCTTTACTACCGCAAATTCCACGCCTATCCGCCCAGCGTGGACGCACTGGTCAAGACGAACAATATCCGCTTCCTGCGCAAGAAATACGTTGACCCGACCACGCGGAAGGAAGAGTGGCATCCCATCATGTTCGGCCAGAACAAGACGCCGATGGCGATGGGCTTCTTTGGCCAGCCGCTCGGCCTGGGCGGATCGCCGGTGGCCGGAACGGGGCCCGTAGGCGGCAATGGCATTGGAGGGGCAGCGGGCGGCAGCAGCTCCCTTTTCCCCACCAGCAGCACCGACCCGACGAGTCCCACTGCACCGGCAGCCCCGACCGATCCCGGCGCGGCAGGCGGCGGCACGGATGCCAACGGCAACCCGGCCGGCGGTTCGGGTAACACTGCGTTCGGCGGCCAGACCTTTGGCGGAGGAGGCATCATCGGCGTGTCTCCCATGAGCCCCAAGCCGTCCATCCTGGTCTACAAAAAGAAGAGTCACTACAACGAGTGGGAGTTCCTGTATAGCCCGCTGAGCGAGCGCGGCATGGTGGGCATTCAAAATCCCGGGATCGTCACCCCGCCGCTCCAGGGCGGCTCGCCGGGAGCACCGCCATCCCCGTCGCCGACGCCATCCCCGACGCCGACGCCGCAGTAAGCGACCCGCGGAAGCGGCATTGGACTTCCTGAACGATCGGGCACAACATCCCAAGGATCACGAAAACGCCAAAAGGCCCGGCCCCGCGAAGGGGACGGGCCTTTTCAGCGAACTGGCGATAATCGGACGGGCCCGTTTCGACGTTGAGGTTAAACGTTGAAGGACGAACCGCAGCCGCAGGTGCTCTTTACCTGGGGATTTTCGAACTTGAAGCCCGCCGCTTCCAGCGACTCCACGTAGTCGACGGTGCAGCCGTTGAGGTACATCAGCGACGTGGCGTCGACGTAGACCTTGAGGTCGTCGAAGCTGAACACCTTGTCCATCATGCCGCTCTGGGTCTCGAAAGCCATGGAATATTGGAAGCCGGAGCAGCCTCCGCCCACGACGCCGATGCGCAGCCCTGCAGGCAACGGATCCTGGGTAGCCATGATTTCGCGCACTTTGGCGATTGCCTGGGGTGTCAGGTTAAGGGGCGCCTTCTTGGTTTCCTGTTCGGGTGCAACGGTTACTGAGGTTGCTGTGGCCATGACTTCTCCCAAAACTTGAATTTCCTTGCTTCTTAAGCTTAACTCTACCGGTCCGTGGACGGCGTTACAAGCGCCAATTCGCGGAATCATCCCATTGGATGCACTTGGCCCGGCGAAAGTCGCAAATCGGAACCAGCCGGTGGCCCAATACTGTCGGGAGTCATTTCGCAGCTACATTTTGGGGGCGAAAAACACTGTCTGGCTCCCCGTTTTTTTGGGGATAGCCAAAAAGTCGCTGGCGTTCGGGCGGGCCTAATCCGCGGCGATTGCAGCGACTGACGTCCCGGCGTCTCGCGGGAGCGTGACGGAAAACGTCGTTCCTCGCCGATGTCCTTCTGTCGTAGATCGAACCCTGATGGCGCCGCCATTCTTTTTGACCAGCTGCTTGCAGACCCAAAGCCCAAGACCCGTTCCAACCGTGCCCTTGGTCGTAAAGAAAGGGTCGAAGATCTTCTTCGTAGTGGCCATCCCCATGCCGTGCCCGCCGTCTGCCACCGTGATCCGGATGCGTCGTCCACCATTGTTCGGATCAACGGAGGCGGAAGCACGCAGAACAATCCGGCTGTCCAGGCCAATCGCATCCAGGCTATTTGCAAGCAGGTTCGCCAGTATCTGCCGCAATTCCCCGGCAATCCCTATCATCTGTAGGTGGTCATCGCACTGCTGCTCAACCGTGGCCCCGTTGGCCTTGATCTTCGACTGCAGCAGATTGACGACCGAGCCCATCAAAGCGGACGCGGAGTTGGTGGTCGCCGCGGAAAACTCACGATAGAATCCCAAAGTCTGCCGGGTGATATGCGCTATTCGCATCAGCTCACCATCCGCGACATTCAGATAGTCGAGGGCCTGCGCGGAAAGGCCGGAGGACGTTCGAATGAGGTACAGAGTGTTCATGATGGCATCAAGCGGATTGTTAATCTCGTGCGCGATGCTTGCCGCCATCCGCCCCGCGCTCGCCAGCATCTCGCTTCGCAGCAGCGCCTCTTCTGCCTGCTTGCGCGCCGTGTTGTCGGTGCCAATCAACAGGTAGCCGATGATGGCCTCTTGTGCGTCCCGCAACGCCGTGACCGAGACCAGGGCCGGGAAACGGCTTCCATCCTTGCGGACGTAGGTCAACTCGTAGATGTCCTCGATTCCGCGCGAAGCCTTGAACACCAACGCTTCAAAGCCTGGAGTAATCGGCGTTCCGAGCTCGGTGCTCAACGCTGCGGCGCGGGAGATGATCTCCTGCGGATCGGAGATGTCCGCCGGGGTGATCTTGTTCATCACTTCGGCTGCCGTGTAGCCCAGCATCCGCTCGGCCCCAACGTTGAAGATCTGGATCACACCGTGGGAGTCCGTGGCGATGCTCGAGAAATTGGCGC
>PLXP01000077.1 GCA_003151435.1 Acidobacteriaceae bacterium | reverse complement strand
TTTAGAGATACAAGGATGACAGGATCTGTTCGACGAATTGACGACTCACTACCCTAGTAGTTCGCTCCTCACCCCACTGCGGGCAGCCCGGCCAGCGCCATCGCAATCTCCTCTGCCGGGTAGTCGTAGTTCTCCAGCTTTCCGGCCTGGTAGTCGATATAGGACTGCATGTCGAAGTGGCCATGACCGCTGAGCACAAAGAGGATCGTCTTCTCCCGGCCTTCTTCTTTGGCGATGAGGGCCTCGCGGATGGCTGCGGCAATGGCGTGGTTCGCCTCGGGCGCCGGAATGATGCCCTCCGCCCGCGCAAACTGAATTCCCGCGGCAAACGCATCGAGTTGCTGGACGCTGGTGGCCTCAATCAGCCCCAACTCCAGCACATGCGACACCAGCGGCGCCATGCCGTGATAGCGCAGCCCGCCCGCATGAATTCCCGGCGGAATGAAGGTCGAGCCCAGCGTGTGCATCTTGACGAGCGGCGTCAGGTGCCCGGTGTCGCCGAAGTCGTAGGCAAACGGACCCTTGGTGAGACTGGGGCAGGCCGCGGGTTCCACGGCCACCACGCGGGCGTGGCTCCGGCCCTTGATCTTGCGGCCCAGGTAGGGCATCACGAGGCCCGCGAAGTTCGATCCGCCGCCGGTGCAGCCAACAATGACGTCGGGCTCGTCGCCGGCCATAGCCATCTGCTCTATCGTTTCGAGGCCGATCACCGTCTGGTGCAGCAGCACGTGGTTCAACACGCTGCCCAGCGCGTACTTGGTGTTGGGGTCCTTGGCAGCCACCTCCACCGCCTCTGAAATCGCAATCCCCAGCGAACCGTTGGTGTCGGGGTGCTCGGCCAGAATCGCCAGCCCCGACTCGGTCTCCGTGCTCGGACTCGCCGTCACCGAGGCTCCAAACGCCTCCATCAGCGCGCGCCGATAGGGCTTCTGGTTATAGCTGACGCGCACCATGTAGACCTTGCACTCCAGGCCGAAGAACGCGCACGCCATGGCCAGCGCCGACCCCCACTGTCCCGCGCCCGTCTCCGTCGAAAGCCGCTTGGTGCCCGCCTCCTTGTTGTAGAAGGCCTGCGCCACGGCGGTGTTGGGCTTGTGCGACCCTGCCGGGCTCCCGCCCTCGTATTTGTAGTAGATCTTCGCCGGGGTATCGAGGGCCTTTTCGAGTCGACGCGCGCGGAAGAGCGGCGACGGCCTCCACTGCGCATACACCTGCCGCACCGGGTCGGGAATTTCGATCTCCCGCTCTGTGCTGACCTCCTGCTTGATCAGCTCCATGGGAAACAGGGGGGCCAGGTCGTCCGGGCCGATCGGCTGCAGGGTTCCAGGATGCAGCGGGGGCGCCATCGGCTCAGGCAGGTCGGCGGCAATGTTGTACCAGGCGCGGGGAATGCGGTCTTGGGGCAGATTGTATTGGATGGTGTCCATGCCCGAAATTCTACCAGCGGCAGACCAGACCGATCTGTGCGCGTGGGAGCAGGTCGACAATGGATGTACCCGGTTCCCCCGCAGCGAGCAGGCCAACCGCAGCCTACCGGTGGCCCACGATCTTTTCCGCGCGAGCATAGGAGCCAAGGTTGAAGGCATGCGCGTATCCCATGCTGCCCGCCTTCTTCTTCGCGGCCTCGCTGCGGGCCCCGCTTTGGCAGTGCATCAGAATCACCTTGTTCTTGTCCTTGACCCGGCGTGGCAGCAGCTCTTCCACCTCATCGAGCGGGATATTGATGGCGCGGGGCAGATGGCGTATGCCAAACTCGGTCGCGCTGCGCACGTCGACCACCACGGCGCCACTCTTGAGATATTTTGCCGCGTCTCTTGACGAAACCCGGCGGGCGCGCTTCACCACGACATAGACCACCGCGGCGACAAGAAGAACAAGAACCGGAGTCCAATTCATCAAATTCAAGTTGCACCCCTGCCTGGGCCGTACGCTATGCGCCTCAGGCGGAAAATATATATCTACACTTCTTGAACGACTTTGACTACCCCATTGTGATCGACCCCACGCCCTGAGGTCAGAATCAACGCATACCGAAGGGTGATCACGGCGTCCGGTTTCATCAATTTCAGCTCAGGGAGAAGACTGAGAACTGTCTTTCGCCACTTCCACGAGCACGGAATAAAACGTCGCTCCCGCGCCCAGGTCGGTCAGCCGCTCGCTTGTAAGCGCGTTGACGTTGGCGCCTTCGGGATGCAGCTTGGCCCAGTCGAGCCGCGCCGCCACTACGCCCGCCGGCACGCTGCCGTTCACCAGCGCGGTCAGCCGCAGCTCGCCGCGATCGTTCCACACCCGCACCGCATCGCCGTCGGCAATCCCGCGGGACTCGGCGTCCAGCGGATGCAATTCAAGCTTCTGGCTGGTGCGCGCCTCCATCTTGCGGTGGCCGTCGAGGTTGGCGAACGTGGAATTCATATAGTTGTCGTTCTTGCGGGCCAGGAACTCCAGCGGAAAGCGTTTCGCGCCCTCGCTCCAGCGCGACTCGGTGGGGGCCACAAACGCGGGCAGCGGGTCCAGTCCCTGGGCGGCCAAGGTCTCCGAATAGAACTCGATCTTGCCGGAAGGCGTGGAGAACGGGCCCGCCGTGTATGGCTGGAACGGGTGGTCCTCGGGATCGCGATGGAAGCTCAGCGGAATGTGCCCCTGCTGCTTCAAGTCGTCCAGAGCGATGTGCTCCATGCCGGCGTTGGTCGAGTGCCCATCGGGGCCCACCGCCAGCGCCTGCTCGATCATCTGCTCCGGCGTATCGCGGAAACACTCTTCAGTGAATCCCATGCGCTGCGCCAACTGGCTGAAGAGCCACACGTTGGGCTGTGCCTCGCCGGGCGGCTCGATGGCCTGGCTAGAGAGCTGCACGAAGTAGTGCCCATACGCGCCCTGAATGTCAGTGTGCTCAAGGAAGGTGGTCGCCGGCAAAACGTAATCCGCGTAGTCGGTGGTGTCGGTAAAGAACAGCTCGTGGACCACGGTGAACAGATCTGTCCGCTCCAACCCGCGGCGCACCGCGTTGTGGTTCGGCGCCACCGCGCCCGGGTTCGAGTTGTAGACAAACAGCGCATGAACATCCGGCCCGCTGTCAGGATGCGCCGTCTGGTTTTCTGTTCCCTGTTCCCTATTCCCTGTCCCCTGTTTTTCCAGCGCTTGCCCCAGGGTCGACATGTTCACGATGCGCGCCAGCCGCCCCAAAGGCGAAACCGCGGCCAGGTCGGGGCGCTCCAAGGCTCGTTTATTCCATTGGAAGGCGCCTGAGGTCGAAAGCTGGCCGCCTCCGCCGCGATGCTTCCACGCGCCGGTCAGCGCAGGGAGCATGGCGATGGCCCGCGCCGCTGTGCCGCCGTTTTCACTGCGCTGGACGCCGTAATTCATGCGCAGCGCCGCCGGCCGGGTGGTGGCGTATTCGCGCGCCAGTTGCTCCACTTCGGACGCGGTCATGCCGGTCCACGCCGCCACGCGCTCGGGTGTATACGCGCCAACGCGCTCGGCCAGCCGCTCAATGCCGTGCGTGTTTTCGGCAACGTAGGCGCGATCCTCGAGGCCCTCGCGCAGAATCACATGCATGATGCCCAGCGCCAGCGCCGCATCCGTTCCGGGCCGGATGGCGATGTGCCAGTCGGCCAGCGCGGCGGTCCGCGTCCGGTAGGGGTCGATCACGATGAGGCGCGCGCCGTTGCGCCGGGCCTGCTCCACCATGGGCCACAGGTGAACGTTGTTGCCGTGGATATTGGCGCCCCACGCCACGATCAGCTTGGCCAGCGCGAAATCCTCGGTTGGCGTGCCCAGCTTTTTTCCGTAGACCAGGTTCCACGCCAGGCCACCGGCTTCAGAGCAGATGGTGCGGTCAAGCTGACTTCCGCCCAGCCGATGGAAGAACCGCCGGTCCATGGACCCGTAGCCCAGCACGCCCATGGTGCCCGCGTAGCTGTAAGGCAAAATCGACTCCGGCCCATACCGCTCGGCGGTCTGCTTCAGGCGGGCCGCGATGGCGTCGAGCGCCTCGTCCCAACTGACGCGTTCGAAGGCTTCGTGTTCGCGCCCCCGAACGAGCGGCCCTTTTGCGACGCCCGGCTTTCGTTGGAGGGGATAGAGAATCCGGTCCGGCGCATACACGCGATCCAGATACTTGGCCACCTTGCCGCAGAGAAAGCCCTGCGTCACCGGCTGCGACGGATCGCCCTGCACCTTGATCGCTCGGCCATTGCTGTCGACGGTCACCAGCACAGCGCAACTGTCCGGGCAGTCGTGCGAACAGACGGTGTGGACGATACGAAAAGCCGAAGAATTTGGAGCCGCCGACATGCTGCCATTGTAAGCTGAACCCGGAGTTTCCTTCGGAGGTCCCCGATGAACCGAACGTCTCTGCAACGCGTCGTGCTGTGTGTTTTGTTGGCGTTGACCGGAATTTGCGCAGCCCGCGCCCAGACCCCTGACAATGACGATGCCGCCATCCGCGCCGCCATCGCCGAGCAGGCCGGTGCGTGGAACCGCGCCGACATTCCCGGCTTCATGCAGGCCTATGAAGAATCCCCTGACACCACCTTCATCGGTCAAAGCGTGGGCAAGGGGTTCCAGCCCATTCTCAATCGCTATTTGAAGGCCTACTCCACCCGCGAGCAGATGGGCACGCTCACTTTCAGCGACCTCGAGGTGCGCATGCTGCCCACTTCCTGCGGCAAGGTCGAGTACGCCGTCGTCATCGGGCACTTCCATTTGAATCGCGCCGCCAAAGGCGAAGCCACCAAGGACGACGGGATCTTCTCGCTGGTGTGGCGCAAAGGCCCGCACGGCTGGAAGATCATTGTCGACCACACCAGTTGAGGCGGGCAAAAAGCACACGGGCGCGGCGTCACGGAACGCTGCGCCCGTGTCGTCAATTCCTTGAGTTGGTAGAGCTGGTTAAGCGCCTTGCAAAAACACTTTGGGCACATCGATCCCCAGCGCCGTGGCCAGGTCGTGCTGGTGTTCCTGCTCCTGCGAAATGATCTTGCGCAGCTTCTCGGCCAGGGCGTAGTGGCCCAGCGCTTCGGCCTGCTTCACGCGTTCCCGGTAGTTCTTGATGGTTTCGGTCTCGTTATCAAGATCGAACCGGATCATGTCTTCGGGCTTGTCGGAGAGCTTGACTTCCTTGGCAGTTGCGGTCGGCATGCCGCCCAGGTAGTCAATTTGATCGGCAATGATCAGCGCATGTTGCAGCTCTTCCACGGCGTGCAGTTTCAGCTCAGCGGCAATGTTCATCCATTGCGCGCCCGACAGCACGTTGCTGTACACGATATAGGCGATGATGGCCTGGTACTCGCGGGAGAGGTCTTCGTTGAGAGCGTGGATGAGATTGGTGAGGGCTTCGTCGTTCTGCGCTTCAGCTTTCTTCTCGGGCATGGGTGATTTTCCCTTTCGTCCGCAAGATTTCAACGGCTCCGCAGACAAGGGTTCAGATGCGGGAACAGGAGAGTCTGTTGGTTCGGCGCGGCGGCCAATGAATGCAGTCAAGGCGAGCCGACCAACTGTCAGAGCGCGCTCCTGTACACTGGACCCGTTATGAACTGCCTCTTCTGCAAGATCGTTGAAGGAAGCATTCCCTCCAAGGCTCTCTACCAGGACGAGCTGTGCTACGCCTTCGCCGACATCAATCCGCAGGCGCCCACGCACGTGCTGGTCGTTCCGCGCCAACATATCAGCTCCCTCGCCGAAGCCACGGACAACGACACACCACTGGTGGGCCACATGGTAAGTGCCGCGGCTGAAATCGCCCGCGCCGGGGGGCTCTCGAAGGGCTATCGGGTGGTGATCAACACCGGGGATGACGGCGGGCAGACGGTGGACCATCTCCATGTGCATCTGCTCGGCGGGCGGCCCCTCACCTGGCCCCCTGGATAAACCGGCATCGAAGGACTTCCGATCCATGCGGCTAGAGTGGGATTCCAGGACGTGACCGCGCTGAGCCACGAAACGAGCGAGGCAAGGGTAGGGCTCCCTGCAATGTGGTGATTCAAAAAAAGGCAACCGCAGATTCTTCGACTCGCTGCGCTCGCTCAGAATGACATCCAGATTAAGAGGGCGGCGCGGCACCCAGAGGGTACCCGGCGGTGCCCTTTCAAAACCAAAGTATGTCGGCAGCAGAGCCGGCTGGAGCAGGCCGCCGCGCTGGAAGAGTCCGTGAGCGATCATGCCGTTGTTACGCGGGAAGGAACGGTCGACCTCGAGCTCAGTCTTCCGCGTCAGGGAGTGGCGCTGGTGCGGAAGACTGAGCGCTGATTGCCGCGATCAAATCAATGCGCCGAGTGGCCGTGGTCTTCGGAGTGGTGCCCGTCTTCCTTGGTGCTGGTGGAGAACAGGATGCACGCGAAAAAGACGACGACGATAACCGGCACGACGACAAACGGGGAAGTAATGTCCACAGTGCAGACTCCTTAAGGCTTAGAGTACCAAAAGCGAAGGGGCTCCGTTGCTTCAGATTGCGGACAAATCCTGAGAGCACTGCCTGGGGGGCTAAACAGGCTGCGGAAAAAGCCTGCTTTCGCGTTCAATCGGCGAAGAGCATCCCTCCGGGGCTAAAGCCCGCATTGATTTTTGGCTTTATGCGGGGGTTGAAACCCTCGCCTCCCTCCGGATTTGGTTTTTCCGCGCCCGCCCTTTATTTTGAAGTAGAT
>PLXP01000127.1 GCA_003151435.1 Acidobacteriaceae bacterium | reverse complement strand
CGGGGGTTCTCCCTTTTGCAATAGAGATCAGCAGAATTGCTCATGGTTTCGTGGTCGCGCACTTCCACTACGTGCTTGTGGGCGCCATCGTCTTCATGATCTTCGCCGCGCTCTATTTCTGGTATCCAAAGATGACGGGCCGCATGTTAGCCATGCGACTTGGCAAGTGGCATTTCTGGCTGATGGTCATCGGCTTTCATCTCACTTTTGACGTCATGCATATCCCGGTCTCCTGGGAATGCCGCGCCAGATCTGCACCTATGAGCCAGACTGCGGCTGGACCTTGCTGAATCAGATCGTTTCTGCGGGCGCTGCCGTTCAGGGCATTGCAGTTCTCATCTTCGTGTACAACCTGGTGCATTCGTACTTCCGCGGCGAGACGGCTGGGCCCGACCCCTGGGACGCCTGAACGCTCGAGTGGTCGGTTCCGTCGCCGCCTCCCGTCTATAACTTCGCTGTCGATCCTGAGGCTGCAAGCCGGCGTCCGCTGTGGGACGTGAAGCACCCTGAAGATCCCGATTCCGCTTATGAATAGGACAGAAAGGAAGAGATGGCCACTATCCCTTTAGAGCGGGTGGAGAACGGCACAGCGGGGTGTCTGCCCTCGCGCGGCGTGGTCGCCATGGCCAGCCTCATTACGGCTGAATCGGCCATCTTCTGCATCTTCGTCGTTGCCTATCGCTACTATCCCGGTCGGGACGTCACCGGCCCCACGCCGCAGAAGGTATTGGAGTTGCCGATCTTCGGCACGGTGTGCCTGCTCTCAAGCAGCTTCTTTATCTGGTTGGCAGAGCACGCCATCGAACAGGGAAAATGAAGGCATTCACCCTGTGGTGGAGCGTCACCATTCTGTTGGGCGCGATCTTCCTCACAGACACAGGCGCTGAATGGTACAAGCTGATCGTGCACCATCACCTCACCATCAGCACCAATCTGTTCGGCACCACGTTTTACTCGCTTGTCGGATTGCACGCCACGCACGTAGTGGTTGGCTTGCTGATGATGCTTGCGGTGCTTGCATTTTCGTTGACATGAAGGCTTCTGCCAGAACATGCGGAGCGCGTCAAAGTACTGGCGATGTATTGGCATTTTGTCGATGCCGTCTGGGTGGTGGTCTTTACCGTTGTCTGCGTGGTGGGCCGATGACTGAGTCGCACGATGCACGGATGGGGATCGAACTTCATGGTCGCGGTCGTGCTCGTCCACATGGCGCAGGTCTTTCTCTTCGGTGCGTACAAGTTTCCGCGCGAGTTCACCTGGGTTCTCGGCGTATTCATGCTGCTGATGACGCTCGGCATGGCGTTCACTGGGCAGGTGCTGCGCTTCGATCAGGACGCGTACTGGGGCCTCGGCATCGGCGCTTCCATCATGGGCCGGGTTCCATTCATCGGCGGCCAACTGGTTCGCCTCATGCTGGGCGGCCCCATCATCAGCGGCGCCACGCTTACGCGGTTCTTTGCGCTGCACGTCTTCCTCATTCTCGGTGCTATCCTTCGTGGCCCTGTCGATCTTCGCGGTTGTGTACACGCGAGGCTGGCTCGCGGCGAGTCGCACATGTCCTCGGGAATTGCCGCTTTGGCGCGCCGGAGCTTTCATTACAGGGCTTGTGTCGCTTTGGATCGCGCTTGCCTCTGCGATCGATGTGCTCGATGACTATCTTCTTACCGCGCACATGATTCAGCACTTCATTCTGATGTCGATTGCACCGCCGCTTGTTGTTCTGGGTACGCCGACGGTTCCACTACTGCGCGGTCTGCCGCGGAGCATGATGCGCGTCGTGCTTCGGCCGCTGTTCCGTTCACAATTGCCCCATCGTGCCGGCAGGTTCGTAACGCATCCGGTGGTGGCGTGGCTCGCAATCAACACTGCCTGCCTTGGATGGCATGTGCCGGCGGCCTTCGAACTCACCTTCCGTTCCGAACGCATCCATGACTTCGAACATCTCTGTTTCCTCCTCACCTCAATGGCCTTCTGGTGGGTCGTGCTTGTGCCCTGGCCCAGCCGGCGTCACTGGCCGCGTTGGACGGTGATACCGTACCTGCTCAGCGCCGACATTCTGAATACGATCCTCTCGGCCACACTCACATTCGCTGGACGTGTCCTGTATCCGTCGTACGCGCAGGCGGAGCGAATATCGTCGCTAACGCCGCTGCAGGATCAGATTGCGGCGGGAGCCGAGATGTGGATTCTCAATTCGCTGGTGTTTCTCATTCCCGCCGTGGTTCTTACCATCAGGATGCTTTCGCCGCGATTCCTGCTGCCGCATATACAACCAAATACTTCCAGATGAATATCACTCTTGTCGCGGCGAACGGCACGGAGCAGGCGAAACGGGCGGTTGTGGGTGGCAATGTCCAGCAGGGGATAAAGCCGTGCCCTGTTACAAAGCCACTGTCTTTTGGGAAATGCTGGAGCTATTTGGATATCCACCTATTTCCATTCATCAGACCGTTGTCATCCAGACAACTGACACTGTCGATGAGTGTGAATCATCTATATCGTGATGCGATATATCTATGAGTGCACGATTCTACGTTTCCGGGCAGGATCCGCTGCTGCCAAGGACGCTGGCTGACTTCCGTTTTGAACTGCGGCGCTTTCTGCACTTCAGCGAGTGCAACGCTAACGAGGCGGGATTGCAGCCGCAGCAACACCAACTCCTTCTCCACGTGGCAGGCGCCCCTGAAGGAACCGATGTCACCATCGCCTATGCGTGTTGCGCTTGTTCTTTCATCTGAACGAGCAGCATGCGAAGCGGGGTTCTGGCCGATATCGCGTGAGGCAGCATGGGCGGCATGTAGACGAAAGAACCTGCCTTTGCGTTGACCTTGTCCTCTCCCAACTGGACTTCCGCCTCGCCTTCAATGAAGTAGAGGATTGCAGGCGTCGGGGCCGCATGCGCTGAGAGTTCCTCGCCCTCAGAAAATCCAAACAGAGTGACGTTGACCTTATCGTCCTTATGAAGAACGCGGCTTAACACTCCCTTTTCGGGTAACGCGAACTCTTGCTGCAGATTGGCAAAGAATGTGTAGTCCACTGATTTCACCTTCGATTCGTAAAACATCATCGATTGGTTGGATGCGGCGCGATAGGGCTATGATCGCTCCTCTATCGCGCCGCATGGATGTTAAGGGCAGATCAACGGCCTGCCAGCACCGCTGTGCATTCTTCATCCCTCTCGCTCAAGGATGTGCTTGCGTCAACGGACTTCTTGTCGTCGTAGGAATGGCCGGTCAACAGCCCCAGCACAAACCACGCGAAGAGAGCGGCTCCGATGGCGAACAGGATGTCTCCCGGAACTCGCATCCAGCGCAGAGTATTCATTGGGCCGGTCTGCAGGAACTCCGCCGAGCGCGCATACCACGTGCCGCGTTCGATCGAAGCCATGGCTTGCAGCAATCCGATTGGGAGCATGCTGAGAATGACCATGAAGACCAAGCCCCAATTGAGCGACCAGAAGGATGCCTTCAAGATGCCCTGCTTCCACTTGCGACCCGGGTTGAAGGCCCGCAGGCAGAACAGCGTGAGGCCCAGACCGAGCATTCCGTAGACGCCAAACAATGCCGTATGGCCGTGGACCGGTGTTAGGTTGAGGCCCTGCATGTAGTAAAGAGCCACGGGAGGATTGATAAGGAAGCCGAACAGCCCGGCTCCCACCAGGTTCCAGAAAGCCACTGCCACAAAGAAGTAGATCGGCCATTTGTAGTTCGCGATCCATGGCGACTTCTTGGTGGGCTGAGCGAGGCGAAGGTTCTCCCAAGCCTCATAGCCGATGAGCGTCAGCGGCACAACTTCAAACGCACTGAAGATGGCTCCGAGAGCGATGACTGCAGGCGTAGAACCCGCGAAGTAGAGGTGGTGGAAGGTGCCGATGATTCCGCCCGACAGGAAGATGATGGTCGAGAACAGAGCCGCCTTCGTAGCCGAGCGAATGTCAATGAGCTTGAGGCGCGTGAATAGATACGCGATTACGACGGTTGCAAATACTTCAAAGAAGCCTTCGACCCAGAGGTGAACCACCCACCAGCGCCAGTATTCGGCGGTGACCAGATGGCTTCGCTGCCCGTACATGAGGCCCGCCGAATAGAACAGCGGAATCGCGATGCTGGAGATAAGGAACAGAATGAGCAGGGAACGTTCCTCGCTTTTGCGCACGAGCGCCGGCTTGAGCGCAGCCACCATCAACACCAGCCACAGGACGAGGCACACAAGCAACAGGATCTGCCAGAATCTTCCCAGGTCGACGTACTCATAACCCTGGCTGCCAAACCAGAACCACAGGTTGCCGAGTCGCTGCTGAATGCCCATCCATTCGCCGGCAAGCGAGCCGCCGACAACAAGGATGAGAGCACCGAACAGCGCATTGACACCCAGCCTCTGATACTTCGGCTCATGACCGCTGATGGCGGGGCCAACATAGAGACCCGTCGCGAGCCACGATGTGGCAATCCAGAAGATTGCGAGTTGCAGATGCCAGGTGCGGGTGATGGCGTAGGGCAGATAGCGGTCCAACTGGAAGCCGTAGAACCCGTTGCCTTCCACTCCGTAATGTGCGGTCAGCACGCCCATCAGAATCTGCACGCCCCACAGAACGACCACGACGAAGAAATACTTCATGGCGGCGCGCTGAGACGGTGTCGGTTTGAATGCCAGGAACGGATCCATCTCAGGATAGGGGCCGTGCATAACAACCTTCTCCTGCGAGGTATACCACCAGACCAGGCCGCCTATTCCGGCCAGCAGACCCACAAAACTCAGGATGCTCCACAGCACGGCGCCGGGCGCGGGCTCGTTCGCGACCAAAGGCTCATGCGGCCAGTTGTTGGTGTAAGTCACGTCCGAACCGGGGCGCTGAGTGCTGGCGGCCCACGACGTCCACCAGAAGAAAGCTGCAAGCTGCTTCTGCTTGGCAGCATCGACGAGTGCGCCATGCGGGATGGCATACTCCGAACGGCCGGTTGCGAACACGTCCGCGTAATACGCGGCAAGCTGATTGAATGCAGCGGCGCGGTCGGTGCCGATGACGACGCGGTTGGTTGCAGCATCGTAGGTATTGGTCCGCATTTCGCGAATCAACCGCGATTTGAATGCGGCTTGTTGATCCGGGTTGAGAGCAGAGAAGTCGGAAGACCCGGCCTTTACCGCCCAGGTGTTGAGCAGGATGTTTGACTCACGATGCAGCCAGTCCGCGCTCCAATCGGGGGCGATGTAAGCACCGTGTCCCCAGACTGTGCCGATCTCCTGTCCGCCGATGGATTGCCAGACTCCTTGCCCGTCTGTGATGGAGGCGCCGGTGAAGAGAAGTTGCCCGTCCGTGGTGTAGACGTCAGGAAGGGGAGGAGCCTGACTGATCATCTTCCGTCCCACAGTTCCCAGGACGGCAAAAGATCCAATGATGACAACGGCCAGCGCTAGCCAATAACGCTTGTATGACATTGTTATGCCTCGATTCGTACTTTGAAGTGCTTCTCACGTACCGCTAACCGTTACGGTAGAGCGAAGACGATTCTGACGCAGGGACTTTAGTCACAGGGAGTTCGGAAAGCGATGGTAATCTGCGAGTTCATCCATCTCGCAAAGCTCGCTTTTGCATCGCAGGTATACGACGAACCTGATACAGTTCGCAATGGCCCTCTTGCGCGCGGAGAGCAACAACCGCGAGATGACTGCTGAAGTCCGTCCCCGGAGGTTCCATTCGATGTCGTTTCGCTCGGTGTTCGTTGCGGTTGTCATCGCGTTTGCTCTTATTCTTTCGGCATTCCTCATCAATCGGGCCCGCCCAAAGGTCGAAACCGCTCAACCGACCGCTGACTTTGTGCGGGCATCGGGCAAGTGCGCGGAGTGCCATGCGCGCCTGCAATACTCCGTGGTGCACGAATACGAGATGTCGGCGCACGCGAAGAAGAGCGTGAACTGCCTGGATTGTCACCAGCCGGCGGCCGGCCAGCAGAAGGTCGATCATCATGGATTCGTGATCAGTGCACATCTCACGGCGGGCAACTGCCGCTCGTGCCATGAGCCCATCTACCAGGAATTTCTGCGCAGCCGCCACGCCGCTCCCAGTTGGGCCGCTGTTCACGGTGAAAAGAGCCTCACGCCGGAACAGGTCGCCTACAGCGAGCAGTTCCAGCCAGGCGGCACCAAGCGCCCGCCAAATCCACTCACCCTTCCTGAAGGTCACCCCGCTATCAACTCCGGTTGCGAGCAGTGCCACGCCATCGGCAAGCCCAACGACGACGGCACCATCGGCAACTGCACGGAATGCCACTCCCGCCACACCAGTTCCGTTGCTCTGGCGCGGCTGCCGTCAACATGCGGTCAATGCCACATGGGCCCCGACCACTCGCAAGTGGAGATCTACAACGAGTCAAAACACGGCGTGATGTTTGCCGCACAGCGCAACCTGCTGCGCCTCGACGCCGATCCACGAACGTTAACGACACGCGACATGTTTGTGCCCACCTGTGCCACCTGTCACATGAGCGGCATCAATGGGCTGAAGGTGACCCACAATCCTTCTGATCGTCTCAGTTGGTATCTTGCCGACGCCGTTACGACCCATCGCCCCAACTATCTGCAGGCACAGATCAACATGAAGCAAATCTGTACGCAGTGCCACACACAGACTCTCGTCGATCGCGTCTATACGCAGGCCGAGCAGGTGGTCGCCAGCACCAATGCCAAGGTCCTCAACGCCAAGGCCATCATGGATGGACTACACAAAGACGGCACTCTTACCAGCCAGAACTTCACGCAGCCGATCGACTTTACCTACTTCAACCTCTGGCACTACGACGGCCGCACCAGCAAGCACGGCGCCTTCATGGGCGGAGCTGACTTTGTACAGTGGCATGGCAATTACGAACTGCTCTCAAAAACAGTGGAACTCGAACACGAGGCTGGCGAGTTGCGGAGAGACCATGCGCACAAATAGAGCGCTCGCGCGCATGCAGGAAGTCGTGACCGGCCGGCGCCTGCGCTGGGCGCGGGATCCGCAGCTTTGGGTAGAGTTGTTCGTCACGATGAATCTTGCGTTCCTTGCGGCAGACATTTACATCGCACACTCGGTCAATCATTTTCAGAAAGCGGCAGAATTCATTCCACTGTACTTCTCGATGGCCGCGCCGGTGATGGTTGCCGTCGTGATCGCCCTGCGCTGGATGGGTCGAATGCAAGCGCCCTGGCGCGATGTCGGCTACATGGTTGGCTGGCTCGCGGTGCTCGTGGGGATGAGTGGTGTTCTGTACCACCTTGAGAGCCGGTTCTTTCTCGACAACACGCTCAAGAGCCTTACGTATGCGGCGCCGTTCGCAGCGCCCCTGGCGTATACGGGCCTTGGATTCCTTCTGATTGCGAATCGGATGGTGGCCCCGCGCAGCGCCGAGTGGGCGCGTTGGATCATCCTGCTGGCACTCGGTGGTTTCTTCGGCAACTTCATTCTTTCTCTAACCGATCATGCGTCGAATGGGTTCTTTGCCAAGACTGAGTGGATCCCCGTCATTTCGTCGGCGTTCGCTACGGGATTCCTCATCGTTCCGGTCATAGCTCCTGTCACGCGCCGTTTCCTCGATATGTGCCTGGTCGTCATGTTCGGCCAGGCATTCGTCGGCGTGCTGGGATTCTGGTTCCACCTGCGCGCGAACCTCGTCGAGCCGGGCCATAGCCTCTTCGAAAAACTTGTGAACGGCGCGCCTCCCATGGCTCCGCTGCTTTTCCCGAATCTCGTGGGTCTGGCATTCATTGGTCTTTGGGCCCTGATTCCGCATCTGCCTGAAGCTGCTCCGCGCACTTCGTGGCTGGGAGCCACTTACATGTGGGCGCATCCGGCAGAGGAAACGGATGTCACCGACTGACGAACTGGTCGTTTCCGTCTCATTGCTTCGCGCCTATTCCGCAGCAGGGGCTTCGCTCGAAGAATTCACAGCAAACGCGGAGCGGCCCAGTACAAACGTAAGCGCGAGGTTAGTTGCGAAGATCAGCACGCCGCCCAACTCGAGCATGCCGGACATGGGAAGAACCTTCCACGCGAATAACAGCAGTCCCTCATACGCTAATGGCTCCGACCAGACGCGCAGCGTGCAGCCAACTTGAAGGAGCAGCAAGGCAACGAACATCAGCCGCTTGCTGAAGATGGTGGAGACGCCGCCAAAGTGGGGCAAGATGCGCGGTCCGATGGAGAAGACCATTGTGGCCCCGAAGCCCACGGTGAGGGCGTGGCGAGAGGCTCCCCAGATGCCTCCATGCTGATCCGCAAAGGCCGCCCACATGCCCATGGATCCCGCGATCACAAGCCACGCATAGGCGATCCGAATAAACGACGGAAAGCTCGGGTGGATGCCCTGGACCTTCGCATGTCCGTGAGGCCGCTGTGTGAGGTGCAGCGCTAGCACAATGGCGACTGCGCTTGAGGCTAGCAGCATGGTCGCGAGCTTGGCCCATCCGACAACGCCGCACAGCACGCCGACTACATCGAGCAGCAGAGCCATGCGAAATATGCGGACATCAGGCCTGGAAATCGCGAGGAATGCCGGCAGCCAGCGCGCCGAGAAACCCCACACCGTTGGCACGAGAAATCCCCAGCCCAGAAGCACCAGGTATTTTTGATCGAGCGCGTGCGGAAAAGAGAGGAGCGATCCACGATTCGAAAGCAGCAGGCATTCCGCAAAGTTGAAGATCACTCCGGCGACAAGGCCAGCGGTTCCCAGCAGCACCGAAATCATCCAGACTTCCATTTGCGGTTTGGCGGACTTCCCTTGCGCCGCTTCAGGGAGCTTGTGGTGAGACGCGGCGGACAGGAATAACAGGACCGCAATCAATTCAAAACCGGCGGAGAGTGGAAAGAGGATGCGCCAGTGCCATCCGTAGATGTTAGCCACCCACCGCATGCCGACGCCCGATGTCCAGAGCGCGAAAGTGAACATTGGAATTCTGAGCGCCGACCGCCCGTGCGCAGGTTGTGAATAGAAGCCGATGCCAAGAATGAAGCTGCCGATCCAGCCGAACATTTGCGCGTGGCCGTGACCCTCCATCCATGCAGCCGGGAGCGTGCCCAGCCCGTGATGCGTGCTGATAGCCATCAGGTTTGAGAAGCCGAGCAGTGTGCCGGGCAGCGCCATAAAGAAGAGCCCGCTTAGAATCCACGCGCGCAGCATGAGGCTCTTCTGTCGTTCACGCAGAGCGATCGCGCGATTCGGATTGTTGGCCTCAGATGTGGGCGTTACGTTGAAATGAGACTCTGCAATCATGTTTACCCCCTGTGACTCAATACGGTTTCCATTGCAAGGGCGCGCGGAAACAGAACATCATTTTCAAGATGGACGTGCTGCTTTAAATCGGCTTCGAACGCGCGCAGGCCGGCGTAGAGCGCGATATGTGTGGCGCACGCCCAGGCCGGCGGTTGAAATCCATGAGTGAGACGATGGAGGCCCTCGACAAGACTGGCGGCAGCTTCATGCTCCTGCACCATCATGAAAACAGGCCTTGTAATCGAATCGAAGCAAGAGTGTGTGGGCCGATAGGCAATGATCGAATCCTGATCCATTTGCAAAATGAACGGAAACAGGATCTGTTCTTCCTTTTGAATGTGCGCCAACATATCGGCGTGGAGATCATCGATCAAAGTTTCGACTTTCTTCAACTCGGGTGCGCGATCGCTGCGCATGGCAGCAAGCGTGTGAGCCATTGCGGCGAGGCGCGGCAGCTCTTGGCGAGCGCACCGGTGATGAACGCGCACGATATGCCGGATCAATCGACTCAAAGACAGGCTGGTGGGATCGGCAAGCGCCACTCCGCGTTCAAGGTCTTCAGCATCTGAGAGCTTTTCGAGAACTTGATCGACCGACAGTTGCAGGTGAGAGCAGGCCTGTTGGAGAGACTCGTCTGCTTGCGAGCACAAGTCAATGTCGAAACGTAGCAGAATGCCGGCTGCAGATTGCTGCTTGGAAACGATCTCGCGGATGGACTGTGTTGAGGTAGGCATGACCACTCTCCACCTGCAACACTAGAGAGTGTCCAATTCGCCCGCAGTAACTTATGTCACTTGGAGCCGAAGTCTGCTAGGTAGTCGATTCCAGAAGTGCCCTGAGACTCTTCATATCCTTGACGACAATCTGTCGCGCGTCCACATCGAGCAGCCCCTCAGCCTGCAACCGCATGAGATTTCGTGAAATCAGTTCGCGCACGGTTCCAAGCTGGTTGGCAAGTTCCTGATGGGTAGCCGGCAGTTGAAATTCAATGCCGCGCGGCGTGTGCTTTCCTTCACTCTGAGCAAGTTTAACAAGCGCGGCAATCAGCCGCTGCCGAATCGTCGTGAACGACAGTTCCTCAATAATCCCGACGAGACGCCGCAGCCGGGCACCCACCACAGAGAGCACCTTGAGTGCCACCTCCGGATGTTCCAGGCAATAGGCGTTGAAGTCGCGCCGCGAGATGAAGGCGATCTCGGTGTCTTCAATGGCGACCGCGGAAGCCGGGTACGGACCACCGTCAAAGACGGGCAGCTCGGCGATGGATTCGCCCGGAACGTTTACAGCCAGCACCTGCTCTCGACCGCTCACTGAAGTCTTGAAGATCCGGACTTTGCCGCGCGCGATAATATTCAGGCCGTTACAGGGCTCGCCTTCAGAAAAGAGCAACTCCCCGGCGCTGAATAGTTTGCGCACCGTGCGGGCGGCGAGCATCTGCAGCTCCGGCTGCGAAAGGTTCGACAGCAGGGCGGCTTTTTGAAGGATGGCGGCGAGATCGATTCGTTGAACGGTCACTCAACGAATTCTACCAGCGAGCGACTTAGGTCACTGCGCAGCAACCCCGTTGCGCCGTCTCATAAGGTCATGAACCCGCAAATCAATGCGATTGACTTTAACGAGCGTCCCTTCATCGCAATCTGGGAAGTGACACAGGCGTGCGATCTGGCGTGCGTTCACTGCCGCGCCTCAGCCCAGCCCGATCGTCACCCGATGGAACTCAGTACCGATGAAGGCAAAGAGCTTATCGACCAAATTGCCGTCTTGAAGGTTCCGGTCTTTGTGCTCACCGGCGGTGATCCCATCAAGCGGCCTGATCTGTTCGAACTGATCGGTCACGCGCGGTCTGCCGGTGTGCGCGTGTCGCTGACACCAAGCGCGACGCCTCTGTTGACGCGGGAGATTGTCGTGCGGCTCAAGGAGGCCGGCCTTGCGCGGCTTGCGGTGAGTCTGGATGGCGCGAGCGCGCAGACTCATGACGCGTTCCGCGGCATGACTGGATCGTTTGCGCGGACGCTTGACGCGGTGCGCTGGGCCAACGAGATTGGCTTGCCTGCGCAGATCAATACGACTTTCAGTCGCAGGAACATCGCGGAGATGGACGCCATCGCGTCGCTCATCGAGAGCCTGAAGATCACCTTGTGGAGCGTGTTCTTTCTGGTTCCCACGGGGCGCGGAAAACTAAACGACCTGCTGAGCGCCGACGAGTTTGAACAAGTCTTTGCAAGGATCCACACACTCTCAAAGACTGCGACCTTCGACATCAAGACGACGGAGGCGCAGCACTACAGACGCTACGTACTTCAGCAAAAGGTTGCCCACCGCAAGGCTGGTTCCGTAGCGCCAACAGCCCAGGAGAAGGTTGATGATGCCATCGGCAGGGCGCCGCGCGGACTGAACGACGGAAAGGGATTTGCTTTCATCTCGCATACGGGAGAGGTTTTCCCGAGCGGATTCATGCCCTTGTCCGCAGGCAACATTCGCCAGCAGCCGTTGAGTGTCATCTACCGTGAGTCGCCTCTTTTCCTGGGCTTGCGCGATACATCGAAGCTGGAAGGCAAGTGCGGCTCCTGCGAGTTCAAGGAGATATGTGGCGGATCGCGGGCGCGGGCCTATGCGCTCACAGGCAATCCGCACGGCGAAGAGCCTTGCTGCTCCTACGTTCCGAAGGGATACGTGCAGGTTCCTCCAACGGTGAAACGGGCATCGAATCTTCATGTGCTGCAGGGCGCGTAACTGATCTCGCAGCTTGAACTTCCAGACAGTGGAATGATGCTTCCGAATCATCGACAATGAACGTGACCACGCGAAGGAGCGGATAGATGGCGATACAAATTGGTGCCAAACCGGATGCGGGGTTCGATGACCCGCTCGGCATGCTCAAGGACTGCCATCGCAGGATTGAGCGCTTTCTTCACATCCAGTGTGTGGTGGTGGATCGTGCCAGGGGAAGAGCGTTGACGGAAGAGGAGGCAGCGGCCGTGGAGTCGGCGCTGCAATACTTCCGTGCAGGTGGACGCCGACACACCGCTGACGAAGAAGAATCCTTATTTCCCAGGCTGCGCAGAGGGTTGACTGCCGCGAGTTTTGAAGAGCTTGGCGGTCTTGAAAGCGATCATCGCGATGCCGACGAATTACACGCAGCGCTGGACACTCTCTACTCGGCATGGATCGCGTCAGGCCGGCTGAGCCACGAGGACGAACAGCGCCTTCTGACGGCCACCAAACGGCTCAAGCATCTGTACGAACAGCACATCCAGGTGGAAGAGAAGATCGTCTTTCCACGTGCGGCGCAGGTGTTGGACGGCCAGACCATTGCAGCCATCGGACAGGAATTCCGCGAGCGACGGAAGTAGTCTCATATATTTATGGTTCTCGGCGCGTTCGTTTGATTTAGGGAATCTACGCATGTTGGAGGATCCCTAAATTGCTGTGCCTCGCGCGGCCCACTTCTTACATGCCCGGGTGAGTTACCTGGTTCGCATGCGGCACAAGCTTCATATACAGTTCGTGCGGCAAGTTGGTCTGCCAATGATTCGTCGTCCTTGCCACCAGGACCAGCCCGAAGAAGATATACGCAAGGATGGCCGTGACAGCGAGCGGCCCGACGGTGCGGCGGTACCAGCGCTGTGCGGGCGCCTCGGCCTTTTTAGGAGGCAGAGAGAATTGCAGCGCATCCTGCGCCGGACAAACCGCAACGCACACCATGCACGCGCTGCACTCCGCTGACCGGATCTGCGTAAGTCGATCCACCGGCAAACTTGCCGGGCACGCGCGAGCACACTTGGCGCAATCGATGCACGCATCCGCATCGCGGCGGATCTTCACAGGGCTCAGCAGCGAGACCAATCCCATCAACCCGCCGTAGGGGCAGAGATAGCGGCACCAGAAATTCTGCACCAGCATGGAACTGAGAACCAGCACGCCGATCACCGCAATGGCTGTCATTCCAGCGTCGCGGAAGAAATTCAGCATCTTGACGTCGGCCACCATGCCGTAGGGCGTGTACATGAAGCCCTGCAACGCCTCGGCAGACATGACGCCGATGACAAATACGAAGAAGCCCAGCAGCAGGTATTTCAACCCTCTCAGCGGCAGGTCGGCCCACTTGGGCAGGCGCAGACTGCGGCCAAAGATCTTTTTGCCTATCTTCCACAGATACTCCGAGAGCGTTCCCACCGGGCACAGCCACGAGCAGAAGGCCTTTTTCAGAAGGAGGGTCATCAGCAGAAAGCCGGCAAACAAAAACATGGCGGCCGGATGGATGGGAGATATACGTCCGGTGAGCACGAAGTATTTAAGATTCATGAGCCCCGCGATGGGCAGCCAGCCCTCGACGCCGGCAGGACGGGACACGTACAAGCCTTTGCCGCCGCGCTCGAAATAGCGCACCCACAGAAAGAACTGGATGCCCAGCCAGCCGTTCAGCGCGACGAACAATCCCTGCACGATGTGCCTGATCCGCTGCGAGCGATCTGGTGCGGACCGGCGGACAAGATGCTTCTTTTCTATCGTGGTTCCTTCGGCTCTATGGGTGCCCATATCTGTTCATCCTTCTTGACCCGAGCCTACTGGAGTGCCGAAGGGACGAACAAGGACTTTGGTCACAGGGGTTTTTGCGTCGATCGGACCCCGCAGTTTCACAGAAACACAGGACTCGGGTAGAACGGGGCCACGCGAGACTCATATACCGCTTTGTTTAGCCCGTGCGCCGCGCCAATACAAGACCAGGCCGAGCAGCACCGAGGCTACCGTGCCACCCAGTAGCTTGAGCTCAAATCCCAGCTTGTCTGCCGAGTCTCCGGGCGGCACCAACGAAACGAAGATGCCGAGCAGTACGACGACGAAACCCAAGCCGCCGCAGATCCAGACCCCGAGGACGCCACCTGGCACCAGCACGGCGTGGAAATTCTCATTGCGGTCTTTGCGGTGTGCCAGCTTGATGACGGCAGCGAACATGTAGAGAAATGGGATGAAGTAGAGAATGATGGCGGCGTCGATCAGGAACTGATAGGCACCACGGGTGGTTTCGTTGATCTGGCTGCCCAGCAGGATTGCACCTGAAACCACTGCCTGTACCAGAATGGAGACGTAAGGTGTCTTCCAGCGAGGATGAATCTTGCCGAAGGCGGCGGGTAGGTAGCGATCGATGCCAACCACAAACGGAACGCGCGCAATGCCGGCCACGGTGCTGCCCACGCCGCCGGAGTTGCCCACCGTCACCAGGATGGCCGCAAGCATACCGAGTGCGCCGAGTCGCAGCGCAACCGACCCAACCGTAATGGCATGAAATACCCCGCTCTGGGGATCCAGATCGGCAGCGGGCACGAGCGCGAGAATTGCGAAGGTCCCCACAATATACATAAGGGCGATCAGCGCTCCGGCGCCAAACACGGCGCGCGGCAGCGTTCGCCGCGGGTCGCGCACTTCCTCGCTCATGGCAGAGACAAGCTCGAGCCCGGTGAAGGCGAACGCAATCTGCGACCAGAAGTTGACAGTATCCCAGTTCCACGCGGGCAGCATGTTCTGGACGGTGAAGTGCGTCGCCGAGCCGTGCCGCCAGCAAAACAGAGCGGCAACTCCAACGAGGATCAGCAGGGGCACATAAGTTCCCACTCCGCCCGCGTTCTGCAGCCACTTGCCGATGTTCAATCCNNAGCAGCAGGCCGGGGAAATAGAAGACCGTGTAGATCCAGTAGGTCCAACCCGCCACAAATCCGTGAAACGGTCCAAAGGCCTCGCGCGACCAGGCGTAGAGCCCGCCCTCTTCAGGAAAGCGGGAAGAAAGTTCGTTGATGACCAGCGCGCCCGGCACAAAAAAGAAGACGGCTGCAAGAACCCACAGGCTGATTGAAGAGGTGCCGTTATGACCTGCGGCCGCGATCCAGCGAGGTCCTAGAACCGTCGCGATATTGAACAGCAGGACATCCCAAAACCCCATCGTCTTGCGTAGCTGCGATTTGGAATCGGGCGAGGTGGGCACGGAGATCGTCATCGAGTCACCTGGAGCGCTGAATTGAAATTGAATTGCACTCGGAATCATAAAGGAAACGCATCAGGGCGTTCTCTCACCTGGCGAATAGAACCGGCGAGCCGGTGGGTTCGGCGTCAGAATTTGCTTTGGCCTCGCAGCGAGCCCAATGAATTACACTCGCGGCTTCATCGTTTCGAACGGGCCCGTTTTGCACAAAGGAGGAGGCGGCATTCCCTCCCCGGCTCCATGTACCATGAACGAAGACTGCTCATGACTGACAAGAATAACCTTACTCCTGAAATTCTTCTCCATATTGCACAAACGCTGAATGTTCCGCTGCGCGGGCTCACCGTGGTCATCGAACTGCTCGACGACGGCGGAACCGTTCCCTTCATCGCGCGCTATCGCAAGGAGGCCACCGGCAACCTTGATGAGGTGCAGATTCGAGCCATCGAAGAGAATCTGGCCTACTTCCGCGAACTCGCTGCTCGGCGCGAAACCATACTCGCCTCGATTGCGGAGCAGGGAAAGCTCACCGGAGAGTTGAAGACGCGCATTGAAGCCACGCTCGACAAGAACGAGTTGGAAGACCTGTATCTGCCCTATCGCCCCAAGCGGCGCACTAAGGCCACGATTGCCCGCGAGAAAGGGCTCGAACCGCTGGCCTCGTATCTGTGGGCGCAGCAGGCGGGAGCCGAGCCGCTGGAGAAACTCGCACTCGGCTTTGTGAACGCGGAGCTGGGAGTGGCCACAGTGGACGAAGCGCTTGAGGGAGCGCGGCACATTGTGGCCGAATGGATCAGCGAAGATGCCGATCTGCGCAAGGCGCTGAGGCGACTCGTCTTCGACGACGGCGTTGTGGTGAGCCGCAAGGTAACCGACGCTGTCGACGAGCAGGATAAGTTCAAGATGTATTACGACTACAAGGAGCCGGTGAAGACGATTCCATCGCATCGCATGCTGGCCATTCGCCGCGGCGAAAGCGAGAAAGTGCTCTACTTCCTGCTCGAGGTTGAGTCGGAACGGGCGGTTGCGATCATGCAGCGCCATGTGCTGCGGCTGCAGGGCGACTGGACTCGCCAGCTTGAGCAGGCGATTGACGACGCGTGGAAGCGCTTGTTGAATGCGTCGATTCAAGGCGAGATTCGCCTGGAGCTGAAACGGCGTTCAGACATTGAAGCGATCAGGGTTTTTCGCGACAATCTCTACAACGTACTGCTCGCACCGCCCGCAGGACCCATCTCGGTGCTGGGCATCGATCCGGGATTGCGTACGGGTTGCAAAGTGGCCGTGGTGGATGAGACAGGAAAGATGCTGGCGCACGATGTGCTCTATTTGCATACTTCGAAGCACGGCAATACCGAAGCTGCGCCAAAGCTGGAAGCTCTACTTCGCCAACACGACGTGCGCGCCATCGCCATCGGCAACGGTACCGCCTCGCGGGAGACCGACGCGTTTGTGCGCGGTTTTCTGCGCGACAAGGGCATTCAGGATATCTTTTCCGTCACGGTGAGCGAGTCAGGTGCAAGCATCTACTCTGCGTCGGACATTGCGCGCCAGGAGTTTCCCGACCTCGACCTGACGGTGCGCGGCGCTATCTCCATTGCGCGCCGGCTGCAAGATCCACTTTCGGAGTTGGTGAAGGTTGATCCGAAGTCTATTGGCGTTGGTCAATATCAACATGACGTTGACCAGCGTCAGTTGGCTGAGTCGCTTGAGAGCGTGGTGGAGAGCTGCGTAAATCGCGTCGGCGTTGACCTGAATACTTCTTCGTGGACCCTGCTTCGCCACGTTGCCGGCATCACCGAGCGCACCGCACTCAACATCGTGAACTACCGCAACGAGAAAGGCAGCTTTCGCTCACGCATGCAGGTGCTGGAGGTGCCGGGCATCGGGCCGAAGACATTCGAGCAGGCCGCCGGCTTTCTGCGCATCCGCAACGGCGACAACCCGCTGGACATGACGGCCGTGCATCCCGAGTCGTATCCGGTGGTTGAGCAGATCGCTCGATCGATCAAAACTTCTGTCAGAGACATCATTCAACAGCCGGAATTTCTTGAGAAGGTGGACCTCGGCCAACTTTCCGCCGGCACCTACACGCTCAGCGACATTCTGGCCGAACTGCGCAAGCCTGGACGCGATCCGCGTGAGAAGTTTGTGGCGCCCAGCTTCAATGAAGAGGTTCGTGAGATTGCCGACGTGCAGACAGGCATGGTGCTCGAAGGCGTAGTCACCAACGTGACAAAGTTCGGGGCCTTCGTTGACATTGGCGTTCATCAGGATGGCTTGGTACACATAAGCGAGCTTTCCACTCGCTTCATCAAAGACCCCGCAGAAGCAGTCAAGACAGGACAGATCGTCAAGGTGAAGGTTCTGAGCGTAGACATGAAAGCAAAACGCATCGCGCTTTCGATGAAGGCCCTTGCCGAACCCGCTTCGCGTCATCCCGCTAAGCCCGCGCCAAAACCGCCCACTACGCTGGATCAAAAGCTCACAGCGCTGTCGACGAAGTGGAAGGTACGCTCTTAATAGAAGTGCATAGAGTATTCACGCTTAATTCTCAGTCANNGTCAGAAACCGACGTTTCCGGGGTGATTCCTTGGTGCGCAAATAGGCACATATGTGAATGAATCTGGAGCCGGCTGAAGCGATGAGGAAGCGTCCGCACTGAGAGATTTCTACAGGTTCCTCATTCAATCTTTACGGCTTGACCTGTAAAACAAACTTGGCATCGTAGTGAAAAGCCCTTGGTTGCATGGGCCTAAACCTCACATGCAATGTGCAAACACTCATCGCGGTCTTACCGGGTGCAGGCGTCACTTTCTTTCTGATCTTCATTGCATCTTTATGTCATGTTTGGTGTTCTGAAGACGATCCACTACGACAAAAGTGAAGTTTTGGCAGTTTTGCCAATCGCAACCTAGGCCCAGTATTCGCCCTTATAGTCGCCGGCGTGTGAGGCTCTGTCCCCGCAATTGAGGCTGGCACTGAAATGGGTGCGTTGTGGAAGTCGTATCTTCGCTCAATCCAGTCTGTGCCACACAACCAATCTTGATCTTTTTGGGAGGAACAATGCAACAACTGATCTTTGCTAACCCCGGTTGTATCTTGCGAGCCGCGGCGGCAGCCGCTCTTGGTTTCGCTGTAGCTGCAGGCGCTCAGGCTCCAGCACCGCCTGCTCCCGCTCCCGTACCGGCGCCCGCTGCTGCAGCAGCACCGGCGGATGCGCCAGTTCCAAAGCCGTGGCGTGTCGGTCCGATGGACGTCAGCGGGTTTCTGGACGGCTACTACAGCTATAACGCCAATGACCCGACCGAAGCGGCCAACGGGAAGACAAACGACCTGTATAACTTCAACGACAAGACGAACCAGTGGAACCTGAGCGCGGCCAAGTTGACGCTGAATCACGATCCGGGCAAGCTGGGGGCGCACGTCGACCTACTCTACGGCCGCACCAACAAGCTGGTGAATACAAGTAGCCAGCTTGATTTCGTCGAGCAGGCTTACATTAGCACCAAGCCGCCGAAGGCCAAGGGGTTTGAATTGGACCTCGGGAAGTGGGTGACTTCGGCAGGTGCTGAAGTGATCGAGTCCAAAGACAACTGGAACTATTCGCGATCGCTGCTATTTGCCTGGGCCATTCCCTATTACCACTTCGGTGTCCGGACTTCCATGCCGGTTTCAAAGACTGAGACCGTTGGCGTACAGGTTGTAAACGGCTGGAACAATATCACCAAGTCAACTGGGGGCGTAACGGTGGGCCTCACCAGCGCGCTGGTTGAGCCGAAATATACGTGGAACGTGAACATCTACACGGGCCCGGCCAATACCGACGCGCAGCATGGCTATCGCAACCTGTTTGACACCACGATCCTGATGACGCCAAATTCGAAATTCAACGCTTACATCAATTACGACTTCGGCGCGAATAAGGACTCGATTTCGAACAATGTGGGCGACAATATCATGAATAAATGGCAAGGCGTTGCGGGAGCTGTGCACGAGCAGATCACGCCCAAGATTGCGGCGGCGGAACGCCTGGAAATCTTTGGCGATATGAACGGCTACGCAACCGGGACAACCCAAACCGTGAAGGAGTTCACGGCAACCGGTGAGTACCATTGGCCCCTTGGTTTGCTGGCGCGTGCCGAGTATCGGCACGACTGGTCGGACGCGCAGACCTTCCACAAAGGCAGTGAAGGCATGGTGGATTCGCAGTCGACCTTCACGGTAGGACTCGTCGCCATCTTCGCTCCAAAGCGGTAAAGCGAAGGGCGCAGTTCGGCCTGCGGCCCTCTCTTTGCGGTTTCTTCATTTCATCCTTATCTCTCGGACGCTACCATCCGGTTAATCCAAGATCTGTACCCGCATCGGCTCGAACACAAAATCGTAGTCGGGCGAGGCCCACAAACTTCCCGGACCATTGATGGCCGGGAACATCCAGAAACTATCTAGACCAGGAGAATGCTCAATGGCAGAACAGAAAGCACCGCAGATGCAGGCCACGCTGGGTCTTACCGGGCTGACCAGTAATGCAATGGCCCTGATTGCCCCCGGCGCGTTTCTATGGCTCACCTTCTTCATCCAAGCCACCACGGGAACCACTGCGCCGGCCATGTGGCTGGGCATTTTCGGGGCCCTCATGCTGTGCCTGGCCACGGCCGTTGCCTACGCCGAGATCTCCAAACTCTACCCGGGAACCGGGTCAAGCTACTACTACGCAGAACAGGCCATGCTTTCCCAGGAGAAGGCATTCAAATACGCCCGCGTCGCCAAGTTCATTGTGGGTTGGGGCTCGCACCTTTACTACTGGGTCTATCCCGGCGTGATGGTGGCGGTTACTGGGGTCTTCGTGGGCTATGTAGTCGGCTTCCTCTATCCCACCGTCATGAGCGGATCAAATCCAGGGCCCGTTTTTATGGCGCTGGTGGCGATTGTCTTCTCGTTCTTCGTTGGCTGGATTGCTTCCAAGGGCGCTGGCGCCTCCACGGCCGTTAACCTCGCCATCAATGTCATCCAGATCTCCGCGCTGCTCGTCTTCAGCGTACTGGCCATCGGTTATCGCACCAGCCACCCGGCGGGCTCGCCGGCCTTCCAGTACGACGGGCAAACGCTGGCAACCTACAGCTATCAGTTCGCAACAGCGAAGGACGGTTCGACGATTCGCGACGCCAGCGGCGCGCCTCTGCCCTTGCTCGACTCGGCAGGCAAGCCGGTCCCCTTCACCATCGACTATCCCGAAAAGGACGCGACTGGCGCCTTCCTTACGCACCCCAACGCCGCATCGGTGATTGCGCCGCACAAATTTAGCTTCCTTTTCATTCAAGCAACGGTCGCCATTCTGATCCTGGTCGGCTTTGAATCGGTGACCTCGATGGGAGGCGAGGCCAAGAATCCCACCAAACATATCCCAATCGCCGTCATTGCCTCGCTGCTTATACAGGGCCTGGTGTGTTATCTGATCGAGTATTTCGCGGCCAACTACTTTCTCAACTCCGGGTACACCATGGCCAGCGCGGCCTCGTCCGCGGCGCCCATCGGCGACATGATGATCATCGTCGGCGACGCGCTGCTTGGACACGGCAATGGCCATTACTTCATGCTGGCAGAAGCCTTCACCGTCTTCCTGGCGCTGATTGGCACAACGCTGAGCTGCATGAACACAGGCGCCCGCGTTACCTACGCCATGGGCAAGGATGACGAGGCTCCAGAGCACTTTGGCATTCTGCACGCCAAGTCGCTCAGCCCCCGCAAAGCCATTTGGACGCTGGTTATGATTTCGGCGGTTATCGGCGTCATCGCTGTCTCGCTTGTCTTCGGAGACGCCGGTGCGCCCACCGATGCAGCCATTGCCGCGCTGCCCCACGGCATCTTCTCCAACGTCGGCTATCTCTCGCACGATCGGTTGGCCGCGCTGCCCAACTCGCTGCTGACTATCACGCTCACCTCCAACTTTGGCACGTTCATTCTGTACGCGCTGAGTTGCTTCCTATGCATCGTGGCCTTCCGCGGGCGACCCGACTACAACCCGGTTCTGCACCTGCTGATTCCGGGATTCGGTCTGCTCGCAAATCTCGTCTGCATGGCGTTCTATCTCATCAGCCCGGTGTTCGGCCTGGGAACGGTAAAGGAACCGCTGCTGGCCCTGGGAATCTCGGGGTTATGGGGCCTATACGGCGCATACTACTTCGTCAAGTCGTCCAAAACCAAAGGAAAGGCGATCCTTCTTACATCGAAGGAAAGCTCATCCATGGCGCGCTAATCTGAAGACAACGCCGGGTGGATTCTCTCCGCAGTCTTTTTGTAGACTTGAGGGTAAAGAGGTCCACCCGGTTTTATTGAAGAAGAGATTCCACACTCCTAGCTAGTCCTTCTCGGCGGCAACTGAGAAGATATCTTCAGGCGGCGGCGCCCATGTTGGATGTTCAGTTCGGCCAGGCAAGTGATCCGGGCAAGATCCGCACGAACAATGAGGACGCGATGGGCTCGTTCGTCCCCTCTTCGCGCCAGCAAGCCCGATCGCACGGCTTTCTTTTTGCGGTAGCCGATGGCGTCGGGGGCATGGATCTTGGCGAAGTGGCCTCCGCGACGGCCATTTCCGTTCTTACGCAGGAATTTGCAGAGGCGCAGGATGGCAGCCTGTTGATGGGGCTGCTGCCGCGCCTCGTTCAGCATGTGAACGCGGCGGTCCACGACTGCACTCTGGCTCCCGAGTATCGCGGCAAAAAGATGGCAACCACCTTGGTGGCATGTGCCTTGCGGCACGATCAGGCAGTTGTGTCACATGTAGGTGATTCCCGCTGCTATCACGTGCGCAACGGACAAGCGCGCCAGGTGACGCAAGACCACACCTGGGTCAACGAGCAGAGAAAGATGGGGTTGATCTCCGCCGAAGAAGTGGCCGAATCGGACTCGCGTCACGTGCTCATTCGCTCGCTGGGACCGAATATGTTCGTTTCGCCGGATACCACGGCAGTTACCCTGATGGCTGGAGATGTGTTGGTGCTATCGACAGACGGCCTGCATGACGAGATGAGCGAAAAGGCAATTGCCGCCATCGTCTCGCAGCGCAAGAACATGGACGAAATAGCCCGTGAACTGGTGATGCGCGCGGTGGAGATCGACGGCAATGACAACACCACCGCGCAAGTGATCCGGGTGCTCTCCGTTGAGCAGGTGGGGATGTATCGCGGTCGTGCGTACCGGCTTCCGTCATGACACGACCCTTGTACGCTGCAAATTTATCGTGGGCCCTATTCTTTCCGCAGAAAACGCCGAAAGAGTGGGGTGCCTGACGGTAATCTAAAGGTGTCCTTTCCTGAAATGGAGCGCAGCGCGCAATGGGATTTCTGAGTAACCTGGAAGCCGGAATGCAGATTGACTCCTACCGCATTGAGGCGCCTGTGGCGCGCAGCGGGATGGCCACGATTTATCGCGCCGTTGACGTACGTGATAACCGCGTGGTGGCGCTCAAGATTCCCCATCCCGACATGGAAGCGGATCCGGTTCTTTACGATCGCTTCCAGCGCGAATCCGACATCGGAGAAAAGCTCAACCACCCGCGCATAATGCGCGTCTTTGGCGGCGAGCAGCGATCGCGTGTGTACATGGTGATGGAGTGGTGCGAAGGTCGCCTTCTGCGCGACATTCTGAATGAGGGCAGAATCGCTCCAGACCGGGCCGTGCGCATCACCTTAGCCGTGCTGGAGGCGCTCGAGTACATCCACGACAACGGCGTCGTGCATCGGGACCTGAAGCCGGAAAACATCATGGTGGCCGCGGACGACAACGTGAAGCTCATCGACTTTGGCATTGCCGGCGATGCAGCAGCGCGGCGGCTCACTTATGCCAACCTGACCGCAGCGCTGGGAAGCCCGAACTACATCTCTCCTGAGCAGGTGAAGGGTAAACGCGGCGACGGACGCTCTGATGTTTATGCCATGGGCGTGATTCTCTACGAGATGCTGACTGGCAAGCTGCCTTTCACCGGCTCTTCGCCGATGCAGGTAATCAACGACCGTTTACTGAACTATCCCATGCCGCCCAGCGTTGCTGATCCTTCGGTTTCGCCACAACTGCAGGAAGTGCTCTACCGGGCGCTGGAAAGGGATCCGCGCAACAGGTATCCCAAAGCTCGCGATTTTGCGCGGGATCTCGAACATCTGGATCAGGTGGGCGTGGAAGACCGTCCCGAACTGCGCGACTGGAGCAAGCGAAAGGCCCATTTGCCACGCGCCATCCTCTACTATGTCGCGCTGGCCCTGATTCCCGTGGCTATCCTGATGGTGATGGTGCTGCTCTCGCGCCACCGTTAGAGCATTGTTGATTCCAATCTGGCTATCTCGGCATTAAATATGTGTTGGGCCATTCGATCGCCAATTTAGCCATAAGTCCCTACTAAAGCATGCGTTTCCCGGCTTTAGCCGGGAAAACTCGGATTGGCGCGGAGGACCAACGTGAGTGCGAACCCGCCCTTATCTGGAGCTTATCCGCCATCCGTTTGCGGTTGCGCCCTAAATTGAATTTGATTTAAATTACATGGCCGTAGAAAGCGCCACAAAAAGCATGTTAGACTTCTGGCGAAGTTCAGTAAACCCTCATTGCGGTAACCTGCTTCGCTTCCCCTGATTTCTGTCGTTGCCCTGAGAGTGTAGACGGTGTCCAAGCGCATCCTCATTGTCGAGGATCCACGATTCCCCGCGCACTGTGGCGGGGAGTGTGGCTTTGTGTGTCCCGGGTGGGAGAATGCCCGCCGCACGAGCTGGGATTCTTTTTCTCCGGAATATTTGCGCGACGGTAAAGACGCTTTAGTGATCGCCAATGCCGTTTCTGAGCGCGAAAAAGCAATCGGATTCTTTCGCTGGCTCCGGGAACATTCGGTCTCGGTTCCGGTCTTTGCTATCCTGCCGGCAGAGGACGGAACCCTACTGAAAGCAGCCACGGAAACGGTGGACGATTTTCTTCTCTGGCCCGTTCGACCGGAGGAACTGAGCCAGCGGATTGGGCGCTTTCTGGCGTGCGGTGCCAGGGACCTGAATGAGATCGAGGCCAGCCTGACGGCTGAAATCGGTTTCGAGCAACTGGTGGGACGCGATCCTGCTTTCCTTAAAGTGCTAGGGCAGGTTTCGATGTTTGGCGCCAACGACGCGCCGGTTCTGCTGACAGGAGAAACAGGTACAGGCAAGGAACTCTGCGCCCGTGTGACCCACCTGTTGAGCAAGCGCCACCGCGGCCCCTTCATTCCGGTGGATTGCGGTGCGCTGCCTGACCATCTGTTCGAAAACGAGGTGTTTGGCCATGCACGAGGCGCATTTACTGACGCGCGCTCAGACCAGAAGGGACTGGTCGCTTTGGCCCAGGGCGGCACATTATTTCTGGATGAGATTGACAGCCTGTCGTTGACGGCGCAATGCAAGGTTCTGCGCCTGCTGCAAGAGCACACCTATCGCCCGCTTGGTTCGGAAGTCTTCAAGAGAGCGGAAGTAAGGATCATTGCGGCCACCAACCGTGAATTGGAGCAACTCGTGGAGCAGAAGGTGTTTCGCTCCGACCTCTATTTCCGTATCAACGTGCTGCGGATTCGCGTGCCTGCACTGCGGGAGCGACGCTCCGACATCGCTCTGTTGAGCCGCCATTTCATTGAAGATATCTGCAAGACAGTCGGCGCGCCCAAGAAGCTTCTTTCGCAGGCGGCGGCGCGCAAGCTCGAACTCTACCACTGGCCGGGAAACGTACGCGAGCTCTACAACGTGATGCAGCGCGCGGTATTGTGTTCGCCGGCGATGCAGATCGCTGCTTCGGCGATCGATCTGAATTCTTCCTCCGTCTCCGTGGTCGTTGATGAACGAGAAACGAGCGGCCATGACTTCCGCACCGCCAAACGCTGTGCGATCCAGTCCTTCGAGCGCGAGTATGTCAAGCAATTGATGGAGAAGCATGAGGGCAACGTAACCCGCGCCGCTCGTGAAGCGGGCAAGGACCGTCGCGCGTTTGGACGACTCGCGAGCAAATACCGTGCTCCCGGCGCATCTGCCTGATGGGTCATTCGCGGCCCATGGTGGGTAGATTGTGACCCGCCCCTCATAGGCGCCCACCGTTTCAATCAAAGTGCTTTGTTTCGGTTGAATGCAGGGTCATGTCACCGGGACCAAAGTTGCCCTCCCTTCACACGTGCTGTCGCAGCAGTGCTGTAAGTTGCACATTCTTCGCGTGCGGCAATCCACATTCAAATGGCATGCAATCTGCATCAAGCTCTGTCAAGGGCGATCTTGTCGTGGTCAATCGGAAGGCTTCTGGGGTACCGGTCGCGAAGGAAATCCTGAGCTACTTTCTGCGCAATCCTGAAGCCGTGGATAGTCTGACGGAACTCGCGCGATGGCGGCTGATGCAGGAGGCCGTCCGGCGGAGTGTGGAAAGCACGCAGGAAGCGCTGCAGTGGTTGATTGCCGAAGGATACGTGGATGAGGAAACGAGGGTCGGCACAGAGCCTTTATTCCGGCTGAACCCGGCGCGCCGAAAGGACGCTGAATGTTTTCTGAAAGAAGGGCTTCGGAGTAAGAGGAGCTCGGGATGCCCGAAGTGCTAAACGATTGTCTGCGTGAACTTGGCCGAACGCGGCTTTCTCACGTGCGGCAAATCGTTTATCCGCTGGCGTTTGAAGAATCAATTCGCAGGAAGGCACGAGGTGAAACCGATGGCAGATTATCAGGCGGTGTTCGCTGTGGGCGACGCGCTGGTAAAGTACCTGACCAACAACTACGACCCAACGGTCGTGGGGTTTCCTTGCACCTTCAAGCTGGTTTCGAGTGCGGAGATCGCGAAGGAGGATACGACCGCGCTGGACAAGACCGTGTCTCTGTTTCTGCATCGCATGACAACTGCAGAACATTATCGCAACGTGACACGCCTGCAGGACTCGCCTTTCGACCAGCCGGTGTTGTATCTCGATTTGCACTATCTGGTGACTTACTGGGACGCGTCAGCGGAAGGAGCGGAGGCAGAGCAGAAGATCCTGGTGTGGACCATGCAGCAGTTGCAGTCTCATCCGAATCTGGACGTTTCAGTCCTCTCGCTTTCATCGTCCGCGCCGGGATGGAACACAACGGACGCGGTGCAACTCATTCCGGCCGACCTGAGCCTGCAGGACATTCTGGATATATGGGATGGGCTTGGCCCCAAGTACCGTTTGACCGTCGGATATATTGTGCGCGCGGTCAGAGTCGATCGGACGTTCACTCCCGAACTGCCAGTGGTTGCTACCCGCTTTGCAGTGCAGAACGGAGGCACCGCATGATCGAGTTGGTAGACCGCAGAGTTCTGGGCGGGTTTGTGTGTGTGGATGCCATCACCGGCAGTCCGGTGGTGCCCGCCATTCCTGTAACCACCCCGCAATGGACGGTAAAGCCGAACCGAAGCGGCATCTATGTCATCTTCAATGGTCCGGGATTCGATTTACTCACCGGCCAGTTTATTCCAACTGGGACCTGGCCTGCGGCGGTGCCATTTGAAGTTACACTGCAAGATCCCAGCCGCCGATATTTGCCGCGTCGCGTCGTAGTACACGCGCCTCTGGCCGTACCTGCGATTCCTCCCGCCCCGGTGGCGCCAGCCGGCGTATTCGTCCCGCAGCAAGTACCGCTCTATCCGTCGCCAGCCGCTGTCATCGGGCCGAACTGGGCCTCAATTCACGCTTCCGTGACGCGCCATGGTTCAACGCCATCTCAGGGATTGCCCTGGGCCGTTCTTCGGGTGGTGAGGAACAGTGACCAATCCGTGATTGCGACCGGCCAGACCGACGTCAATGGTGAAGCGCTGTTGGCGGTGATCGGGTTGAAGGTGCAGGCCAACACCACCGGCCACGGACCAGTCACTGTGTCGACAGTTGCAGCCACAGTCACGGCATTCTTCGATCCCAGCGTGCTGACTCAACCGGCGAGTTGGATTCCGAATCCGGATGACATATTGACCAATCTTTCCAATCCCGCACTCAAGTCCAGCAGCCAGCCGGTATTGCTTGCTTCCGGACAGGAATTGTCCATGAGTTTTGAACTAACGGTTTGAGACATGAGGATGCAACGAGTAATCGCAACCGGGAATTGAAATCAGGAGGATGCCCGTGCCCAGCTATCTCGCGCCAGGGGTATACGTTGAAGAAGTCAGTTACAGCGCACCAACAATTGAAGGTGTGGGAACCACGACCACGGCATTTGCCGGACCTACCTTGACAGGCCCTGTTGGCGGCATGCCGTATGGCGGGCTTCCGGCCAGTGGCAGCCCTACCGCGGGCAGTCCGTCGGGTGGTGTTCCGCAACTGCTGACCAGCTTCGGGGATTACCAAAACATCTACGGCGGCTATGCCGGCCTGTCGTTGAGCACGACGTCTGCGGATCCCGCAAAGAACATCAACTACATGGCGATGGCCGTCCAGGCGTTCTTTACCAATGGCGGATCCATGCTCTATGTGTCGCGGGTGTACGCCAACAAACCTGGGACAGGTGCGGGAACAATCGATCCGGGTGTCGCCACATCCGGCACGTCGTCCGCGACCGATGTGGTGGTCGCCGGACGGTTCCCAGGCGCCTTCCTGAATGGGCAACTGGTTACGATCTCACTCATCGCGGCGCGGACGCTCAATTTCAACAACCTGGCCAATCTGCCGGCCGGGTCGTTGTTGGGCGAGCCCGGCACAGGAGGAGGAACGGCAACGTTCTATGCCAATGGGACAGGCAGCACATTCATGTCCAACGCTGCCACACCGGTGGCGATGACCGCGGCAAATTTCCCCGCGAAGCTGTACGTGCTCACCGTGCAAGTGACGGCACCGGGAGCGGCTGGGCAAGAGTTGGTTTATAGCGGCCTGGGATTGGATCCAAATCATCCCAACTACATTGGCAGCGTGCTGGGCGCCAATCCTCCGCGCCCGATTGATGCACTGCAAAACCAGATTTGGGTTGAGATCGGCAGTTCGCTGGGAACGGGCCTGACTTTGTTCAAAGCGCTCTTCCCAACTTGGAACGATCCCTCGGCCACACCTCCAACGCCAACTGCTCCAGCTACCTTCACGCTGAGCGGTGGTGACGACGGCGCGGAACCAATGGCCACGGACTACGTGAAGCCACTCAGCTACCTGCAGGCTCTTGAAGACATCGCGATCGTGGCGACGCCCGGTTCATCCATCTACTCCGACAGCACTAACATCATGATCGGCAGCCTCATTCCCCATGTGGAAGCGCAGCGCGCATATCGCGTGGCGATTCTCGAGGCCGGGCCTCACCTGCTGGATTCGGATTATGAGAATGTCCGTGCGCAGATCGACTCAAGCTACGCGGCGCTGTATGTGCCATGGGTTTACACTCCCAACCCGCTCGCGGTTGCCGGCACATCGAGCCCGGCCCAGATTCTGGTTCCCCCGTCCGGTTTTATGGCCGGCATTTATGCGCGCAGCGACACGCAACACAGCGTGGCAAAAGCTCCTGCGAATGAAGTGGTGCTGGCCGCGGTGGATCTGGAACGCCACATCAACTTTGCCGAGCAGTCGGTGCTCAATCCCATCGGAATCAACTGTCTTCGCTTCTTCCCGGATCGCGGGTACCGCGTCTGGGGCGCGCGAACCGTCAGTTCCGATACGGAGTTGATGTACATTAACGTGCGCCGCTACCTGATCTATCTCGAACACTCCATCGACGTCGGCACGCAGTGGGCAGTGTTTGAAAACAACGGGCCGTCGTTGTGGGCGAGGGTTTCAGATTCGATCGACTCGTTCCTCAACAATGAGTTCCATGAGGGCAATCTGCTGGGCACATCTGCCAGCGACGCCTATTTCGTTCGCTGCGACCGCACCACGATGACGCAGAACGATCTCGATAATGGGCGCCTGATTTGCCTGATCGGAGTTGCGCTGTTGAAGCCGGCCGAGTTCGTTATCTTCCGCATTGGCCAGAAGACGGCAAATGCACCGAGCTAAAACAAGTTTCGCTGAAAGAGGAGAATCTCGATGGCAAACCGTACCGCGCCCTACCCGTCCTATAACTACCTCGTCGATCTCAAGGGGTCGCGCGATCCAGAGAAGCCACTGGGCGGCTTCTCAGATCTTGCCGGGCTCAAAACCGAGTTGCACATTTCCGAGTACCGCGACGGCAACGACGTCGCCAATTATGTCCGCAAGTACTCGGGCATGCACACCACTGCCGATGTCACGCTGAAACGCGGCGTGGTTGATACGTCGGACTTGTGGGCCTGGATCACCGACGCACGGACCAACGGCAGCTCAGCTCAGCGCGACGTAACCATCACGCTTCGCGATGAAGCCAACAATCCGGTCCAGGTCTTCAAGCTGTACAACGTCACGCCAAAGGGATACACCGGCCCGACGCTCAGCGGCAAGGGCGCAGGCGACATCGCCATTGAAGAGCTGGTGCTGGCTCCCGAGACGATCGAGATCTCCCAGGCTGGCTGATCACAGACTGAAAGCAAGTAGCGTCCACGAGAGAATGTTATGAGCCGCGTGATCTTCGATAATCAGCCCGCACCGCCGCAGGTGGATCCGGGCCGCGCCGATGTCGCCTGCTTTGTCGGGCTCATTCGGCTGCTGCCCGGCGCCGCACTGCCGGCAGCGACGGCTGCGTGGCTCACCTCGCTCGGATATTCGAATTCACGTATTGCGCAGATCACCAACGTTCCGATTCTGCTCGAGCGCTATGTCGGATTCACTTCGCTCTTCGACGACGGAAGTGCTGGAACCGGCTTCGGCACCGATTATGTGGCCGCGGCGGTGCGCAGCTTCTTTGCTCAAGGTGGCAGGCGGTGCTACGTCGTTCGTGCAGGTGACCCGGTTACGCCAAAAGACACAGCGCAGGACAAAGCAGCCAAGCTGACATCGTTGCTTCCGAACACCGCGTACGGTCCAGACATGGCGGATAGCTGGACGGGTGTCAGCAGTCTTGTAATGCTTGACGATGTGTCGTTTCTTGTGGCGCCCGATCTTCCTATGCTGTGCGCTTCGCAGCAGGATGGCGCGGCGGGACAACTGCCTGCGAAGCCGAGCGGTCCCGAGGTATTTGTCGAGTGCTCACAGGGCGACATCACTCCGCAACAGTACCGGACGTTTCCCTCCCCGGCTCCGCGATTGGCATCCGCCGACTACGATACATGGGCAACGAACGTGGCCACCATCTTGAATTACTTGTCGAGCGGCAGTCTCACTCATCAACTCCATCTGCGCGAGATCCAGTTTGTAGCTTCGTTTCCGATTCCGCAGGACCTTGATGCGGCAACGGCTGCTGAGAATCCTTCCAGTGCCGAGATTGCCCAGGACCTGCACCAGGTGATTGCCAAGGAGATGCCTGAGATTGTGCTTCCGGACGGGATGGTTCCAGCCGGGAATATATCGAGCTCTTTCCTGCAGCTTGCTTACCCGTGGCTGAAGACTTCAGGCTCGAGCGTGCTGTTGGAATCCTTGGAACCCCCGGATGGCGCGTTGGCCGGGTTACTGGCGCGCAATGCGCTGATTCGTGGAACCTTCACCAGCGCCACCAAGATCACACCGTCCGAAATCTACGACGTGTCGCCCGCGCTTCCTGATTGGGAGATGCGGAGTTCTGCGCAGCCGCTCGTGTGGGGCGTCGCTTCTCCAAGCGCTCAGCCCAAGGCCTTGATCGAACGGCTCAGCCTGTTCGGGTTTACTCCAAGTGGTCTGCGGTTGCTCTCTGACGTGACGGCCTATCCAGGGGAGAGCTACCGCTCTGGTCCCGTGAATCGATTGGTGTCGGTAATCTGCCGCGCCGCTCGGCGGATGGGCGAGAGCGCGGTCTTCCAATCGAACGGACCTGCACTGTGGGGACGCGTGCAGCGATTCCTGCAGAACCTGCTGACGCGCCTGTGGACATTGAATGCACTGGCCGGAGCCACCGTGAAAGATGCCTTCACTGTGCGGTGCGACCAAACCACCATGACCCAAAACGATTTAGATAATGGACGTCTGATTTGCGAAGTGACGTTCACCGCAGCGTCAACCATTGAGACGATCAGGGTGAAGCTGGCGATGGAAACCAGCAGCACCAGCGTTCAAGAGATCGCGGCCAACCTCGCGGAGGCAAGCTGATGGCGACCGCCTCCCTCACTCCGCTTCACGTCTTCCGTTTCCAGGTGGACTTCTTCACCGATTCGCTCACCGGTGATGACAGCCATGAGCAGTTTCCGGTGTGCTCCGGATCGTTTGCCGAATGCACAGGCTTGGAAGCGACGATGGAACCCAAGGTGATCAGGGAAGGCGGCCGCAACTACGGGGCGGCACAGCGTGCCGGCGGTACCACCTTCGCAACCGTGGTGCTGAAACGCGGCATCAGCAGCAATCAAAATCTCTACCAGATTTTCAATTCCATCAGTACCGGAATGTTTGCGCCGAGAATGCAGGTGACCGTGAACCTGCTCGATGTGGACGGAACAGCGGTGCTGGCGTGGCAACTGGATCGCGCCATGCCCATCAAGTACAAGTTTGCCGACCTGAATGCACGCAACCAGGAAATCGGCATTGAGGAATTGCATTTGGCACATGAAGGACTGTGGTCGGTGACGCCCACAGTGTAACCGCAAAAGACCATGCCCCAACAGCCGCCACAAGTCGCGAAGGCTACCCTCACTGCATTGCCCAACGGCACGCCGCTGACGGTGCACTTCAACCCCGCTTCGCTGGTGTATTTGGTGGAGAACTCGGTCGCGCAGCAGTCGGGCGGGCCGAAGAAGGTGCAATACGTCGCGCAGTTTTCAGGCAAGCTGACGATGGATCTGCAGTTCGATTCCACCGACACCGGCTCGGATGTGCGCACGGTGACCAACCAGGTGGCGCTGTTCATGCAGGCATCGGGGAACGCATCGGCCGCGGCCTCCAACTCCGCTCCGCCCAGCGCCAATGGAAACTCGTCAGGTCCACCTCCAAAGGCGCCGCCAGTGCTCTGCTTTCAGTGGGGAACCTATCAGTTCCAGGGCATCATGGATTCCTTCAAGGAGACCATCGATTTCTTCTCTGCCGATGGAGTCGCCCTGCGTGCACTGGTCAGCATCGGTTTGTCGCGACAGGATAACGTGTTCGATGAGGGCGCAAATCTCTCCGGCCCCACAAACGCCGGCAGCCTGGTCCCGAGTTCGAGCAGCGACAGCGCTCTTTCCATGGCAACGCGCGGCGGTGACCCAAGCGCGGCCCGGCAACTGGGCGCAAGCAATGGCTTGGAGAGCTTGCGCTTCACCGGTGGAGCATCAATGCAGGTGAGTGGCGGAGTGCAGCTCAACCCACCGGCTGCGTTCGTCACCGCGCCCTCTGCGTCGGCCGGTGCTGGACTGGGCTTCGGCGTTTCGGCAGGCGCATCCGCGGGCATTGGTGGGGGCTCGTCGGTGGGCATATCCGGTGGTGTTTCGGCCAGTGCCTCGGCGGGAATATCGGCAGGCATTGCGGCGGGTAGTTCCGTTTCCGCAAGCGTAATCAGCGGACTTGCTCCTGCCTTCGGGGCCTCGGCTTCCGCCGGAGTATCGGCAACCGCGGGCGCCTTTGCGGGATTGCAAAGCGGACGCACAACAACCAGCACAACGACGAATCTGAACCCGCTGCAGATGGTACCGGCAACTGTAGGCACCGATGTGGCCACGTTCAGTGGCGCAAGCTTCAGTCTCGGGGGCGCCGCCAACAGCACGGGCTCCGCAGGCTTGTCCAGCGATGTGGGTACAAAATTCAGTTTTAGCGACCGGTTGATCTTCAGCAGCGATGACTAAGAGACACGAGGCGACGACATGGCAGTAACGATCGATGAGATGCATGTGGATGTGCAGCAGAGTCCGCCCGCGGCCAGTGCTCCTGCCGCCGATGCGGAGCCGAAGAAGGAAGTGAATTTGCACGAAGCTCTTCAAATGCACCATGAACGCAAACTACGACTGAAAGCGGATTGATTTATGCCGGAACAGCCCTTAACTCAAAATGCCGTGTACAGCGCGATCCCGACCGTCCAGATTGACGGCCAGGCGAACGACAAGGTGACGGCACAGTTGCTCAGCATCGAGATGCGCGAGCACGAGGGCGGCATGTCGGCGCTGGAGATGCGGCTGAGCAATTTCGGTTCGTTCTCAACTGGTCTCGCCGACCTTGTTTTCGAAGATGGAGCGGTGGTGAAGCTTGGCGCGGCGGTGCTGATCTACGCGGGCGACGCCAGCTCTCCGACGGAGATTTTTCGCGGCAAGATCACGGGGCTTGAAGGAAGATTTCCAGACAGCGGTCCGCCTGACCTAGTGGTGCTGGCGGAAGACGCGTTGCAGAGTGCCCGCATGCAGCGGCGCACGAAGAGCTGGGACTCCGCAACACTCACGCAGATCGCACAGCAGGTGGCAACCAACCTCGGCCTCACGCCGGTCCTCGATGGACTGGATGCAACCATCGGCGCGCAGCAACAATTCAACGAAAGCGATCTCCACTTTCTGCGCCGCCTGCTGGCGCGCTATGACGCCGATGTGCAGATTGTAGGGACCGAGCTTCATGCTTCTCCACGCGCGCAGGCGCAGCGCAACTCAATCGAGATTGATTTGAATAGCCAGCTCAAACAGGTTCGCGTGCTTGCGGACTTGTCGCATCAGGTGAAACAGATTACCGCGACTGGATGGGACTACAACCAGGGCCAGGCGATTTCAGTAACAAGCCAGACAACGTCCTTCGGTCCGGGGTCGGGGAAGACAGGCACGGACTGGATGCACCAAGCTCTGTCGTCGCGCTCAGAACATCTTGGCCAGTTTTCCAGCTTGAACACAGGGGAGGCGCAAGCCCTGGTGGATGCGGAGTTTGCGCAGCGATGCCGCATGTTCGTGGTGGCCGACGGAGTTTCAGAAGGGAACCCGAACCTGAGGGTTGGCACCTATCTCAAACTCAACGGACTGGGGCCGCGCTTTTCAAACACGTACTACACCACCTCCACTGTGCATCACTTCGACACGCAAGGCGGCTATGAGACACGCTTCCGCGCGGAGTGCGCCTACCTGGGAGGTGCGTGATGAGCCGTTTGCTGCAGGAACATGCTTTGGCGATGCTGGGGGCGGGCGCCTACCTTGCGCAAGTGGTGAACGTACTCGACCCCGCTGGCCACAACCGCGTCCAGGTGCGTGTCTTTAACACAGACGGCATCAACGATCAGGACGGTCCGGTGTGGGCGCGGGTGGTTGTGCCCTTCGCCGGTGGTAATCGTGGCGCATTCTTTATGCCCGATGTGGGAGATGAAGTGCTCGTTGTCTATCTTTCCGGGGATTCGCGTTTCCCTGTAGTTCTGGGAGGATTGTGGAACGGGCACGACTCGGCGCCGGATTCCTTTGGTGGCTCTGGCGACAGCGTTGATCGCTGGACCATCACCGGCAAGGCGGGAACGAAGATTGCGATTATAGAGGACTCGTCAGGACCGACGATTCAGTTCACCACTCCGGGCCAGCTCTCGGGCAAGATGACCGACTCGGGCGGCGGCTCCATTGAGTTCACTGACTCGATGCAGACCTCGGTGAAGATCGACAGCAGCGGAGTCACTATCAACGCGCCCACCGCGCAGGTGCAAGTAACAGCGGCCAGCAGCATGAGCATAACCGCGCCGCAACTCAATGTGAATGCCGCGATGGCAACATTCAGCGGCATCGTGCAATGCCAGGTGATGCAAGCCACGACGGTGGTGGCCACCACGTATACACCGGGAGCGGGGAACGTATGGTAAGGCACGACATCTTCGCCCGCGGGGTGGACATGAGCGGCACAGAGCAGAAGCCGCCGGTGATCCTGCAGATGCACGATGATGATTTCCTTGCGCGGTTCCTGCAGGATCTCGCATCGCCGGATCAGCCTCCCGTTTCAAACACCACGGTGGTCAATACTTCGCTGCAACCGCTGTATCAGCCGGTGCAGCGCATGTTGAATGTCGCGCTGGTGGACTTGCATTGCGACAGCCTGAGTTATCCGCGCGTGGACCCTACGAGGATTTTGTCGGCAGGACTGGTGATTCGGCGCGTCTACCTGCGCGCGGGAAGCAACGGCGCTTCGCCCTGGAACGATTTCGACACGCTGTCAGCCTGGATGCGCTCGCCTTCGGGACAATTCTCCTGGGTCAAGTTGTCGCCAGACCAGGAGAAGCTCGATCCCGACCCCACGAAGCGGCGGCAGCTCACATCGGGTCAGCCTGAACTCGATCGCCAGCTCGCCGCGTTGTATCTGTCCACCGCGAATACGGAGAGCACCACGCCGGCCTTTGCCGTTCCTCCTGCTACTAACGCCGCACTGGGCAGAACCCTGCTGTATGCGGTCATTCCTACGGCCAGCAGCGAGGTGAGCGCCACGCCGCCCAAGCAGCCACCGCAAATGGACCCGGCTGGCGTTCTCAGCAGTCTGCCGCCTCTGCTCCGTTCCAGCCAATACACGTCGGTGCCTTCCACGCCCACGCCGGCGCCCACGGTCGACTATCGCTGGATGTCAGACGATTTTTTGAATGCCGTCTATCCGCCGAGCTCTTCGTCGTCCACGCCGGCAACCCCCACTGCCAATCCGCAAGCAGCACAGTTCCAGGGGTTCACAACCGCGTTACGCATGCTGCACACCGTGTTTGGCGCGTTCGATGGAACGGCGGAAGGCAATGCCATCCTGAATATTTTGAACCAGCACAACGTCACTTTCGCCGACTCATCGACGCTGCCCATGGGCCAGTTCTATCAGTCGGCCAAGATGACGCTGCTCGATTACGATCCATATCCGAACAACTCGTCCACGCCTCCCACTCTGACGATGCCCACTGCGTGGGATTCGCTGAGCGACAACGATCAGGGCGCGCTGGTCTCCGCGATGGTTGCCGCACTCACACCGCGTTCGCAAACGATGCTGGCTCCGCAAGGACGCTTTCAGGACAGCCAGCGGCTCTACAAGCTGCGCATGTTTTTCCGCATCAAGGCAGAGGGTTCAACTTGTCCGCCTCAACTGGTCTGGAGCCAATACAGCGAGCCATTCAGAATCGCGGCGTGGCATGAGACCGGCAATCGTCCGCATCCTCCAATTCCGCTACCCGATCCAACGTCTGCATTCATGAAGAACGCCAAGCCGAATTGTTCGTTCCAGGTCCCGGCGAACTTGATGAGCGCGATGCAGGGCACCAGTCTCTCCGGCCTTATGAGCGGCACGGGCGGCGGCCCATCGCTCAAGGTCGACTGGATCTGCGGCTTCAACATTCCGCTCATTACAATCTGTGCTTTCTTTGTGCTCAACATTTTTCTGAGCCTGTTGAACATCAACTTCTTCTGGCTTCCGTTCATCAAGATCTGCATTCCGCTTCCATCGGTATCGACCAGTTCACCCGACGAGGGGACGCCATGAGCACGAACTATCAAGACCCTATCGGCTGGCCGTTTCTGCCGGTGCCGACAAATGGCAGGCTCACGTATCCCACGCTCGAACAAAGCGTGCGCGATTCGCTGCGGATCATCCTGATGACGCGTCCGGGGGAACAGTTGATGCGGCCGCGCTATGGAGCCGGCCTGCAGAATTTTCTTGATGAGGGAAACACCGTAGCGATGCGAAGCCAGATACAAACCGCGATCCTCAAGAACCTGCAGAACTACGAGAACCGCATCACCGTTGATGCTGTCGATGTCGATCCTGTACCGGGCGCACCCGCCCAGGTGCAGGTCCAGATCCACTACCGGTTGCTGCGCACCAATGTGTCCCAGCAGATCGGCGTAACGATGCAAGTGGGTTGACGCCATGCCACTGATACCGCCATCTCTTGACGACCGCTCCTATGACGATCTTGTCCAGGAGATGCTCGCCAACATCCCGGCGCACACTCCGGAGTGGACAAATCCGCAACCGGGAGATCCCGGCCGCACGCTGGTGGAGTTGTTCGCCTGGCTGGCCGACACCATTCTCTACCGCGCCAACCTCATACCGGAGAAGCAGCGGATCGCGTTTCTCAACCTTCTCGGTCAATCCATGCAACCCGCAGCTGCGGCGACCGGCCTGGTTTCCCTCGCGCTGAATCCTGCGTCGCTCGCACCAGTAGGGTTGATTGCTCAAGCCAAACTCACGGGAGCTGTTACCTTCGAAACGTTGGGTGAGATCGACCTGCTGCCTCTCACTGCGCAGGCGTATATCAAGGCGCCGTTGACGGCGGATCAACAAGCCGGAGCCATGCCCCTGCTGGCGGGGCTGAAGAAGCTCTATGGCCTGTCGACGCTACCTGCGGGCTACACCACGACTCCGGTCTTCACCAACAATCAGGCAGATCCCAACGGCATCGACTTAACGAACGGCACGACCGACTCAAGCCTTTGGCTGGCGTTGCTGGTGGCCAAGCCGGAGAATCTCGCGCCAGTGCTCGCGTCAATCGGCGGCCAGAACGGACAGCAGATTCTGAATGTCGGATTCGTGCCATCGATCTCCGTCCCCGGACTCTTCTCTGACGTCGGCCCACCGGCAGCGGTGCAGGCCACCTGGCAAATGAGCCAGCCCCCGATCTCGGGCCAACCCAACGCCTATACCACGCTGAAGGTGCTCGGCGACACGACCCAAAGCCTGACCCAGACGGGGATTGTGCAGTTGCTGGTGCCGCCGGCAGCCGTTATCGGCGCGCCTCCGAACGATGTCCGGGCCGATGCGCAGGCTGGTGTCGGAATGAAGCCGCCCAGGATCGATGACGCTTCGATTGCGGCACGGCTGCTTGCCTGGGTGCGGCTCAGCACGCAGAGTTCGCTGCAGGTGAGCTGGCTAGGCGTGAATGCAGTCGCGATCGATCAGCGCACAACCTACAACTCCATCGTGATTGGCGTCAGCGACGGCAGCGCCAATCAGCAGTTCGCGCTTCCTCAAACGCAGATTGATCCAGCCACGTTTGTTCTCGAAGTCGATATGCCCGGGCTTGGATTTAGAACGTGGCAGCGGGCAGATGATGTATCAGTTTTGCAAGGGCCGGTGCCTGCCTATGTGCTCGACCCTGAAGCCGGTACGGTAACGTTTGGCAATCAATTACAAGGCATGATCGTGCCCGCGGGGCGGCGCATTCGAGTCAACACCATGCGCGCCGGCGGCGGCGTTGCAGGGAATCTGCCCGCTGGCTCGCTGACCACCATTCAAGCCTTCGATGCTTCAGGAAACCAGGTAACGCAAACCATCACGGTGCATCAGCCGATCGCCACCACGGGCGGCGCCGATCCGGAAACTCTCGACCAGGCCCAGCAGCGCATCCCGTCGCTGCTAGGCACGCAGGGCCGTGCGGTGACGGCCGGCGATTACTCCGACCTCGCGCAGCAGATTCCCGGAGCCAATGTCGCACGCGTGGAGGTGCTGCCGCTGTTCAAGCCGCAGACCCGCACCAGCGATGTGCCTGGAGTGGTTTCGGTGATGGTGATTCCGGGCAAGGACGGTGTACTCAATCCTTGTCCCCGCGCCGGCCGCCCGTTGCTGGAGGCTGTCTATCAGTATCTCGATCCACGGCGCCCGGTTGCCGCGGAAATGTACGTGATCGCCAGCGAATATATGGGGCTCGGCATCTCCGTCGCGGTCGAGGTCAAGACCGGTTATGGGTTGCTCCAGGTGTCTCAGGCGGTGGAAACCGCGCTGCGTAGTTATCTATGGCCCATCGCGCCGGGAGGTCCTGCAAATACCGGCTGGCCGCTCGGTCGTGGAGTCCGCAGCCTTGAGTTGGAGGTCATCGTCAGCCAGGTTGCGGGGGTTATTGAAGTGAACGGGTTGAACCTTTTCCAGCCGCTCGCTGCGGGTGGATATCAACAACTCACAACCGACGCAAGCGGCAAATCCGAACTCACGCTGCAGAGTTGGCAGCTTCCTGAAGTGCTGGAAGTGGTCGTCGCTGCGGGCCCTGATGGATCGGGGATCCAGGCGCCCACCAGCCTTACACCAGCCCCCGAAACCGACACGACGGTCGCAGTGCCTATCGTGCCCACAGTCTGCTGAAGGATTTCACTATGGATTCCAACGGTCTGCGCTTCTGGATGCTGAGCCAGCACGATGACTGGCTCCCGCCGTGGCGTGCCGTTACGGCTTACTTAGTGGGCCAGGGAATCGTCGACCCTCATGGCAGCATCCAGATCGCGCAAAATTCCGGCACGTCCGACGCAATCGAACCTGTCTGGAGTGCCACCCTCGGGCAGTCCACGGTGGATGCCGGAATCAGTTGGATCAACTCCGGCCCTGTCTCATGGCAGCCGGGTACTGCCTTTGCGGTTGGCCAGTACATTCTCGATTTCCGTAACAACCTGCAGTGCGCCGTTGCCATTACGAGCAACGGCACGACCGGCGCCATGCCGCCCACTTGGCCGGTGGTGCTGGGCCGGACCGTTGTTGACGGCAATGTGACCTGGCGTTGCGCCGGCCCCTCGCAGGCAGGACTTTTTTATTGCAGCCAGACCAACCGCCTGCAACTGCGGAGTGTGCGCACCGGGAATCCTCCTGTCGAAGACTTCACCACGGCGACAAACCTCGTCGAGAGCGCGCCCATGACTCTCGACCAGTTTGGCAATTACGCGCGCTGGGACAAATTCAAACAACTCGTGATGGCTGGCGGCAGTGGCCCGGGCAATGGAACGCAGCCTGATGAAGTGCCCATCTATACTCCGGCGCAGTCGAGCGTTTCAGATGTGGTGATGGGCTACGACGGGGTCCTCTACATCGCGGCTGCGGGCACGCTGGTGTTGGTGGATCGCCGCGGGCGCTGGCCCGATTTCACTCTAACGGTGCCCGATTTCAACTTCTGGCGGCTGGTCGCGCTGCCTGAAGGCGGGGTTCTCGCGCTCGATCGCACCAAGCCCCAGGTGGGCAAGGTCTCCGGACTTCCGTTGCAGACGGGGCCCGTCGATATACCGAATCCCGGCATACTGCGGTCCTGTGACCCGAACCCCAATCCCCCTCGCCTCGTGTCGCGTTATGCTCTGCCCGCGACCGAGACATTTATCGCGCTCGTACCCATGGACATGACGAGCGCGCCGGCGCAGTTCGCGCTGATGTCCTGGAGCAGCAACAATGCAAGCAATCAGACCGCGTTCCTGCGCATCTGCAGTGAAGCGGCTCTGTCCGGGACTGCGTTGGAACTTGACGGAGTGCGTCTTCCGCATGCGGTCGCGTGGATCGGGGGACAGCAGTTCGCGGTGTTCGCGACGAACCTGAATGAGGCTCTGATCTACGACCTCGCGGATGCGGGCAACACGCTCGTCCCCGCCGGAGAGACGTACATTCTGGCGGCGAGCAATGCAGGCCCGTTCGTCCATGGCTTCGATCTTCCGCCCAACTATGCCAACTTGCCGGGTGCGACTCCGCTCATGCTTCCGCTGCTTCCTCTCTCGCTGAACAGCCTTGCCGCATCGGGTGTAACAAACCCGGTGGGTCCGGCCATCATCGACAGCGGTGCGTCGCAAACTGTCTGGCATCGCATATTTCTTGAGGCGATTGTTCCTCCGCGATGCGGAGCGCTGCTGTGGCTCACGGCCTCTGATAGCCTCGCCGACCTGGTTGATCCTGAGTTTCCGTGGTATCCGCACATCGTAGGCGATGCCGACACTTCTTCGATACCGGATGTGCTGCTCCCTGGCACGCCCACAGCGGTGTGGCAGTCCATTCCCACTGAGGTTCCCTTTGCGCCAACGCTGCTGGGAGAAGACCTGATCAAGCCCACGCAGGGTCTCTTCATGGTGCTGGTGCAGAGGGCAAACAAGGCGGTACGCAATCTGAGCGGACGCTATCTCGGTGTTCGCATCCACCTGAATGGCGATGGACGCAACACTCCGGAGATCGCTGGACTCAGAGTGTATGGCCCGCGCTTCTCGTACGTTCACAAATATCTACCGGAGATCTATCGCGAGGCGAAGTTTGGTGACGACGCCGATGTGGACGGTCCCAGCACGCGCAGGGATTTTTTCGAGCGCTTTGTGACTCTCTTCGAGTCGCAGTTCACGCGCATTGAAGATCGCGTGGCAAATTCCTACCTCCTGACGCGGCCCGACTCCACTCCGGACGATTCGCTGGGTTGGCTGGGCAGTTGGGTTGGTATTGAGCCCAACAGCTATCCGCCGGACCGTCGCCGCGCCAGGCTCGAAGCCATACCGAGCCTTTACAAATGGCGGGGTACGGTGAAGGGAGTTACGCAGGCGTTGGATGTGGCCACCAACGGCGCGTGCAGCCGCGGCGCGATCATCGTGATTGAAGACTTTCGATTGCGGCACATCTTCGCAACGATTCTCGGCGCCGATCTTTCCATCCAAAACGACCCGCTGCTTCCCGGCTACTCGGGCAGCAGCAACTCCATCGTCGGCGGTGCGCTCTTTCTTGGCGACCCCAGCGTGCAGGCTGAGTTGCAGGCGCTCTACGCGAACGATCTTGGTATTGCGGGAAGCGCGCAAGCCGTGCAGTCGCTCTATGACAGCCTGGCGCACCGGATGACGGTGTTTGTCCACAACCAGGTCGAGAATGTGAATCTCAAGTTGGTCGAGAGGATTGTGGAAGCGGAAAAGCCTGCGCACGTGCAGGCGTCTGTGCAAGTGGCCACGCAGCCCTTCATGATCGGCCTGGCTTCGCTGCTTGGAGTGAACACCTATCTGGGTCCGGACTTGCTCGCCAATCCCGTCACCGTCGGCGTCAGCGATGTTGGCCGATACGACGTGGTTACGCAAATGCCGAGCCTGGATCCGCGCATGGAAAACGGATGGTCCGAGCCCCAACAGGTCCAGCCGGTTGCTGCGATCAGTGCACCGGTTGTCGTCAAGGCGGGAGGCGCCATCCTGCTGGACGGCAGCAACTCAACATCTCCGACCGGTACGAATATCACCAAATATCTCTGGACTCTGGTGCAGCCGTAAGGTGGACACCCCTTTCCAGCAAGGAGAAGGAACATGGCAAAGAGTACGAGCGACAACAACCCTGAAGCGGCGGCCGTTCCGATCGCACCGATCAACCCGATTGGTCCAATTCCTCCCATTCATTTTCCACCGCCGGGAGGAACCACAACTCCGCTGTCGCCGACCAGCCCCAGCGTGACAACCACCGCACCAACGTCGACCGTTGCGGTGACGGTGCCGAACACTTCGGGGACTGTTACATTTTCGCTTGTGGTTACGGACAACCTTGGGGTGCAGAGCGCGCCGGCATTCGCCACGGTCACCATCCAGGGCGCTCCAGTGGCGGTGATCGCTGCTACTCCGGGTACTGTTGCCGTGGGTGGCGCAATCGAGCTTGCAGGAACTGGCTCCACATCTTCAGGTTCAATCGCAAGCTACACGTTCGCGCTGGTTCCACCCGCACCAGCCCCGCCAACGCCAATCACTTAGGCAGATTGATCACAACGGTTCAAGCGATAACAACCGAATGGAATGACGAGATATCCCCATGGCGACTACGACGACTGTGTCAATGCCCACCGACAACCTGAATCCGCCGCCGGCGCCCAGCCGCGTCTATTATTCGCTTGGACGCATGTTGGGCGTGGACGACTTCCAGGCCGACCAGGACTATCATCGCGGCTGCCTGGCCCGCGCTCTTCTGCAATTGTGCGGCACGGGTACGGTGGCAGGCTTGAACGTGAGCTTGCCCCAAGTTTGGCAGCCGACCACGTCTTATGCTGCATCGGCGTTCGTCTACGACGGCAGCCAGAATGTGCAGGTGAACACCGGCGTTGCGGGAACCAGCGGCACCGCGCCGCCTGCCTTCGCGTCGGCGCCCGGTGGCACTGTGACCGATGGCACGGGCATTGTGTGGACCAATGAAGGGCCCATCAATGCCAATGGATGGCGACCCAATGCACCGTTCCCCTCGCCCAGCGCCATTGTCGACTCCAACAGCAATGTCCAGATTCTCAATGGAATAGCGACATTCACCGCCGGCCCTAATTTGCCTGTGTGGAGTACGGCCATCGGCAGCACGACCCTGGATGGCAACCCCGCCATCGCTGCGTGGACCTGCGCGGGTCCGTCGCAACTTGAGATCGAGGTGACTCCGGGACTGGCAATTGATCGTGTGGGCCGGATGATTGAAGTGCCGCGCACCGTCTGCATCCGCATCGAGCAATGGCTTGCCAATCAGTCGCTCACTGACCTGAACAGCTTTCTCACGTCCGGCAGCGGCAATGTGTTGGTGGACGTTTTCGCAACATTCGTTCCGTGCACTCGGGGTGTGACTCCGTGTTTTGCCACGCAGGATGACTACGACGCAACCGATGCATTCTCGCCCAACAGGCTGCTCGATTCCTTCGCCATGCAACTAGTGTTGCGCAACGACGCGGCCCCGAAGCTTCCGCAGGATCCGTGGCTTGCGACGGGGGCGCTTCCAACGGGCGCAATCTCGGCAGCGCCCGCGCAGACTTTGAAACAAAGCATCCTCTCCGCGAACACGGGTCCGGCGGCGGCGCAGCCCTTCACAATCAACGGCCCCACTCCCGTCGAAATCCCGCCCGGCTTCGACCCGAGCTCGGTCTTTCTGGCGCGGGTTTCGATTCCCGCCACCTTGGGTTCGCCGGGAAACCCGCCGACCTACAACCTGAACAACATTTCCATCGACAACCTTTCGCGACTCTTCCTGTATCCAGGTTCGCTCGTGGCCCGCTTGATCGGCCTCAGCGCGGGAACAGAGTCCTAGGAGCCGGCCATGCCCAACTATGCTCAAGGCGACACGCGCATCACTTTATCGCAAACAGATGTCATCGCCGGCCAGAACAACGGCTCGCTGGTGATCGACAGCCAGCGTACGCGCCCCTACTGGTTCGATGGGCGCTTTCTCGCGGCCCGCGATCTGGAGCGCGAACAAGACTATTTTCTCCAACGCCAGGCAGACCTGGGGCAAGCCGCGGGCTTCGGCGTCATTCATGGATTGTGGGTTGACACTCCTGCGCCAAACGACCCTAACGCAGGCGCCGATACAGTCATCATCCGCGCAGGGCAGGGCCTCACGCCGGCCGGTGAATTGGTGCTGTTGCCCAACGACATCACCATCTCGCTCTCAGACCTGCCCGATGAGCAGAATCTGGATGCGCAGTTCAATCTCGCGCCTCTTCCCAACACGCCGGCGCGCACGCGCAGCGGAGTCTACGTGCTTGCCTTGCGGCCGGTCGAGTTCACCGCGAACCCAATCAGTTCTTACCCCACCAGCATTCAGGGCACACGCACTACGCATGACGGCGACATTGTCGAAGCTACCGCCATCGCGCTGGTGCCCTATCCCAGTCCCATCAGCTGGACTCGGGGAAGCGCGCAGGACGCCTCGCAAATGCGTGCGGCTCTAGCGCGGCAAATCTTCCTCAACGCGAATCCAAGCCAGCTTTCTGACGCGCTGTTGCCACTCGCCATGATCAACCTGCAACGCGGCGTCATCAGCTGGGTTGACCCCTACCTGGTGCGCCGTGACAGCGGTCCGGAGTACAGCGGCCTGCGCCTCGGTCTCGCCGATCCGGCAACGCAGCAGGCATTCCTGATGCAATACGATTCGCAGTTGCAGCAGACGGTCTCAAATCGAATCACCTCCGGACTCTCCCCAAGCTTTGCCGCGGCGGATTTCTTCCAGGCGCTTCCCCCGGCCGGACGTTTTCCGCTCGCCAGCCTTGGCATCACCAGCCAGGGAACTTCGCAGACGTTTTCGCAGGCATTCTTTCCGCAGCAGATTGATGTGCGATTGAGCGTCATTCCAGTGGATGAGATTCCGGCACTGATCGACGACAGCATGTCGCTGCCGCCAATTGACCTGACGCTTCCCGCAAACGCGTATGCCGATCTTTCTGTATTCGCGCTTGTCCCGGTGTCGCGCAGCGGCTTTGCGGCACTCAAGAAAAGTCTTCCCACGCTCGCGCCCAACCCGACCGTGCCGCAGATTCTCAGCTTTCGTACGCCGTTTGACCTGATGCGTCTCTACCAGGGCGCCATCAGGATCTCGCTACCAACGCAAAACCAGAACTCCGCATGGTTGAACGCTATCGGAAATCAGACCTACGGCTTCTATATCCGCTGCCGCAGTTCGCCAGCTTATGTGAGTTTCTCTACCGGGATAGTTACTTAATCAGGAGAGGCTGTTATGCCCGCGACACCTATCACCGATCCCGTATCCGGCGAATCGCTGGTTGGCACCGAACCGCAGCTTCGGCAGCAGGTGGACCCCGGCCTGTGGCGCCAACGACTGAATCTCTTCACTGGACGCGCCCTCAGCGTCTCCGCGCTCGACAGCGAACAGGCGTATCGCGGTGGTTTGCTGTCAACGCTCGGCCAGGCGGTCACTGCGGGCACGGTCAGAGGTCTCGGGTTAACCATGGACCTGAGCGGCGCGGATCCGTTACTGGTGGTCAGTCCCGGTTACGGGCTCTCCGCGACCGGTCAGGACGTGGTGCTGAACAGCACCCTGAAAGCGCATCTGAGCACACTCACCGTAATTGACCCGGTCACGGGAAATCAAAGGTACAGTTTCCACCAATCGGTTGGCGACCCCACCAACAAAACTTACGCCGGGATTCTGCTGCTGCAACCGGTAATCGCGCAGGTCAGCGGCCAATTCCTCGATACCGGCACAGGTCCCATTGAAGTCAGCGGCAATCTCGCCGCCTCATGCGATCAGGATCCAACCGAATACGCTTTCGAAGACTGGCAGATTGCCGATGCGGTGCGACTTGTGTATCTTCCGTGGCCCGTTGGCGTGCCTGCTCTGCCGCTGCCCGCAACGTCTCCTGAAGCCACATGGAGAAACCGCCTCGCCTACTCAATCTTCGAGGCCGAGGCGCTGCTCGGACCTGACGATCAACTGCCATGGGCGACGCTCGGTCTGCCGGTCGCACTCATCGCCTTTGACCCCGGCGTTGCGTGGCAAGCGAACACGGCATTCACCGAGGGCCAGCTCATTTCCGACTCCAACAGCAATCTTCAGATCGTGACGACCGCAGGGATATCGGCCGGGACCGAGCCGAAGTGGAACACTGTCTACCGTGGCGCCACCACTGACGGCGGCGTTACGTGGAGCAACAGCGGGCTGGCCTGGAAGCCGCTCTTCGTGGATTGCTCCGCCGTGGTGCGCGCGGGAGGATTGCCCCGTCGCCGCAATGTGTTTCCCACTCAGCCCGCACCATTGCTACAGTGGCAATCGAACACTGCGTTCGCAGTTAACGATTTCATCATCGACACCAATCACAATGTGCAATTGGTGCAGACCGCAGGTACATCAGGCGGTCCTCCGCCGCAATGGAAGACCGCGTTCGGCCAAACCACTACGGATGGCACAGTTACTTGGATAGAAAATGGCCCCGCCAGCTGGCAGCCGCATAATGCCTTCGCTGCCGGCCAGTTTGTGTATGACGCGAACGGCAACATGCAGCATGTCCTCACGGCCGGCACTTCAGGAGGTTCGGAGCCGGCGTGGAACGGCATCTATCTGCCCACCACCGATGGCAGCGTCACATGGATCAACAACGGCTCGGGAAATCCACCCTTCATTCAGCCGGCGCTGGCGCAGGCCAGGATCAATCAGCTCTCAGAACAACTGAGCCAGGCGATGGGCGGGCAGCAGACGTTCAATACCCTGACCGACATTTTTACGACTCTGCCTCCCAGCGGAATCCTCCCCGCCGCTGCAATCAACTTCCGTCAGCAAAGAGCGCCATGGCTTCCGCTCAATTGGAAGGTCTCTGCCGCTCCTGTGTACCTGGAAGAGCTCGAATCCGTGCTCAAAACGGGCATGTTGCTTGACCCCATCGCAGCCGCAAGCTCCCCTCCAGAGGATCCCACGCTCTTCGAGCCGGTTGAACTGCTTGTACCGCTGCCGGATGCGGTCTACGATCCTGACATTCTGATCCAAGAGACGGTCGCGCCTATCTTCAATCAGGAAGTGGCCAAAGCGACCCAGGTCCGCAATCTGACCTTGCAAGAGTTGGAGACGGTGCAGCAGCAGATCAACACTCTCTATACCGTCACCGGCCCCAACGTTCCTTCCAATCCCAACCTCATCGACATCAATGCGGGACTCACGCCGGATGAACTTGCCGGCCGCGATGCGCCTCCGCCCTATATCCCACCTTCCGCGCAAGCATTCGGAACCATTCTCCAATCTACCTGGGCTGCTACAGCCGCATTTTCTGCCGGCCAGTTCATCGTCGACGGCAACGGGCAAATCGAGGTGGTGCAGACTGCTGGAACGTCCGGTGCCGCCAGCCCATCGTGGAATGTGAACGTCGCAGGAACCACGACGGACGGCACCATCGTCTGGATGAACAATGGTCCATGGGCCTGGCAGCAGAACACGGCCTATAGCAAGGGCCAGTTTGTCGTGGACCCGCAAGGGTTCATGCAGACAGTATCGGCCGCAGGTACTTCGGCATCCTCGCAGCCCACGTGGACACAGCCTGAAGTTCCGGGCCAATCCACCACACAGGACGGAATCACCTGGTTGAATGGCGGCAACGCTACCTGGCAACCCGATCTTCCGTACTCCGTCGGCGACCTGATCCTGGACTCAAACGGCAACATCCAGATCGTGCAAGCCGCAGGCATCTCGGGCGATTCCGCGCCGGCATGGAATCAGAATGCAGGGCAGACCACACAGGACAGCGGGGTGACGTGGAACAACCTCGGCCGCTCGCCGTGGCAGCCCGGTACCATTTACTCCGCCGGCCAGGCGATTCTGGATTCCAACGGAAACATCGAGACGGTGTCGACCGGAGGAACATCCGGAGCCACTGCGCCTTCGTGGGGCACGGGGGCCAGTGCCACCACTTTGGATGCGTCGGTGACCTGGCTGAACAGTGGGCCGCTCACTTGGCAGCCGAGTCGTGGATATGTCGCGGGCCAGATCATCCTCGACTCCAATGGCAACCTTCAACTCGCCAGCGTTCCTGACGCCAACGGCAACCCGCAGCCGCCGGGCACCCAAGGCACATCGGGCATAGTTCCTCCCGCGTGGAGCACGACCCCAACCGGCACAACAGTGGATGGCTCGATCACATGGGTCTACCTTTCATTTCAATCTGTCGACTTGCTGCAGCTTAAAACCGTGGCGAGCAATGCACCTTATGTCACCAGCTATACAGGGGTCGACGGCAACAGCCACACCATCTCGTTGTTGAACACAAATGATTTTACGAATCTGCAAACCAATGGCGTGCAAGCCCTGGTGACCAGCCTTAACGCCAGAGTTTCGAAAGCCAATGATCTGCTGGATACAGCATTCCTGACCACCCAGACTGACATTTATCGTTACCGGCAAAACGTGCTGGGGGCCAGCGCTGCCACCGCGCTTGCCACATCTCCGGTGCTGGCCACCATCGCTACCGGAGACAGTGCTTCCTCCACAGCCGACAATCTGAAGAACTATCTCAACACCCTGCAGCCGCCGCCCAGTCCCTCCACGAATTACACGCCTTCGCCGCCGACGTTTATCAAGCCCGTCATCAACCCAATCCAAATCCCCGTGGTTCTGGGCAGCGGCCGAACCTTCCAGATGATGACTGCGGCTCCTCGGCTGACGCAAAAAACGCAGTCGATTCGCACCCGCGCCCTCATCTCCAACATGGGCGGCGCCAAGCAAATCGGCACTTTCATAGGCCCGGGCATTCTCAACAATCCAGGCATCTTCACCGGCCCCGTATTCAACAATCCCGGAATCTTCACATCACCGCAGGCGCCTTCCGGACCAGGAAACGCAATCTCAATAAGCGGCGCCGGTTTTTTGGGCGCAGGCGGCGCGCAAAAATCTTTCGGCGGCGAATTGAACTTCATTAACCCGGGAATCCAGGGACCGGCGCAGATCATCCAGCCGGGACAAAACACCCCAGCGACTCCCACGGATATCACCAGCCAATCGCCTCTGGCCGGCGCGCAACTCAACATACGCACCCTGACCATCGCTGAGAGGTTGCAGCAATCTCCTTCGCAGGAGGCGATGTTCTACTCCATCGGAAATCGTCTCAGTTTTCTGCAGGCCTTGCAGGCGCTTGAGACTGATCTCAACCTCGTCGTCGACGATATCCCGATCCTGATGGATGGACCGCCTCCGACGCCTCCGTCACCGCCGCCGCCGACACCTCCTCCTCCCGTTGCCGTTCCGGTGGAGATGCACACGTTCTCTGAGTGGCTCAATCCGGCCACGCAGCCCGCGCTGCTGAGCAAGATACAGTCGCCGTACCTGGTCACGGACTCCGCCGAAGCAACGCTGTTCTCAGTGGGCGTACGCGTGGTGGAGCAGCACACCGCGCTGCTGCGTGCACTCGAGGCCCGCGTGCAGCAGTACTCCGACTTCGTTGGCCTTTGCACAACCGCGCTCAGCAACATGCAAAACGATATCCAGCAAGCGCAGATCTACGTGTCGCAACTCCAGAACAACCTGCATCAGGACCGACAAAATGTAGCTTTCACCACCGCGCTCTTGGGCGACGAGACCACTCGCGTGAACAGCGTGAATGCCCAACGGCAGCAAGTGCTGCAAAGCTCGGTCCAGTTGATTGCATACACCCGTGCGCGTACCTTGCAGGCCACTGACACTGCTCCCAGCCGGCAGTTGGTTCCCGCCAATGTCAGCAACCCCGTGCCCGCATGTTTGCAGCAGTCGGTCGCGATTCCACCTGAGCTGCGCGAGATCGTTGGCCAGCTTCGCGAGGCGCCGGTTATCTGGATGCCGGCCATCGCAGCGCAAGTCAACAACCTTGAGCGGCCGGTGCTGCTGCAGCAGCTTGCGTTGAGCGCACAAGCGCGCGCGGCACAGCTGCTGCAAATACCTCCGCTGCCTTCGTCGGCGGCTGGCGAGGCCGGTGTCTACAAGTCCGCCATCTCAACCGTCTTTAGCGCCAATCAGCAGCTCTTCCGCAACTACCAGATGCAGCGCGCCACCATCCAGCCCGCCGCGCTCACCAATCTCAGTTGGAGCCACCAGGTTGTCCAACTGCAAAGCATGATCGCGATCAATGACTTGATTGCTGCCGACTCGGTACACACGGAAATCAGTAATGCCGTAGCCCGGCTCGTCCAGCAAATCTCCAGCGTAGCCACTTGTCTCTACACAAGGGTCAGCATAGCGCTGCCCATCGAGCGCCTTGGCTGGGCAGAGTACCTGCGCGGTTCCGGGCTCTCAGTCCAACTGCAGAGCCTCGCCGTTCTGCCCGGATGGAACCAGCTCACTTACACTGACCGCCAGCAGATGCAGATGCTGGCCGATTGGCTGTTCCTCCAGATCGACACTACCAACTCCGCTGCGATGGCCTTCATGAGCGACGTTGTGCGCACGGCCATCCTGCTGGCGAGCGACGTTCCTATCGACAACATCATTCCAGCCACAATCATCTTTCGCATCCAGCCGTCCGTGGGTGGAGTGGTCTCGCTGAACCTGACGTCAGACCGCATTGCATCCGGCATGTATGTGAATCTTTACTCCGGAGCGAACCTCGCAGCTCGCGGAGTCGTCAGTGATCTCGATAGCAGCACGGTGCGCGCCACGGTCACCGACGTATTTACTCCCGGTGCGTATCTCGAAACCTCTGACACCGCGCATTTCACCACACTCACACCGCAAGCGGTGGCGTTGCGGCCCTTGTTCATGGGGGGTTAGTCGATGCAATCCAGAGCAGCGCCACAACTCGACCGGCTCGATCGCTACGTGGCGCGGAGCTACGTCCGGATGAGCGAAGGCGCCTCGCGCGCTCGCATTGCCTACTCGCTCGAAGAGGCGCTCCGTCTTGCGAACCTTCCCGGCGAAGTGGAGGGACGCATTTACTGCTTCCGCCGCGTCTCGCTGTCGGGCATCGCAGCCACGGCCAACCGCAGGGTATGGACTGAGCAGGTCCAACAGGTGCTGGCGGCTGTGGCCGCGCAGGCGATTCATGGCGCCGATCCCCATGCGGGCGCAAGCAATGCGATCTTCTTCAACAACCTCGAAGAAGCCCTGGAAATGCTGCTTCGCAACGCTCTGCGCCGCCGCGGGACTGAGTGGGCGAAGCCGGAATGGTTTTCAACTTCTGTGCTTGGCGTTGTTGACGAGACCAGCTATACGCAGCAGATTCCGGCCATTCTTGAGCGCCTTCGTCAACCTGCTATCGCGCCTGGCGCGGCGGCGGCTATCCTCTTTGCTGCGCTGGGTAACGCTGACCCCGCAGCGCTTCTCTCCGCTATTCCTTCCCAGACAATTCGCGAGTGGGTTCACGAACTGGAGGGACCTAAGGGCCTCGCGTCAAATGCGCCTCCCGTGCCGTTGCCAAGCCAGATGAAGACTGCTCTTCAAAAGGCCGCCGCGTATTTCGGATCGAAAGATCCTGCTACCGTTTGGCTTGCAGCCCAGGCTGTGATTTGTCTTTCACCTGGGTCGTGGAGTTCAGGCACAGCGGTGAAGCGCGCGCGCTCTACCCTGCTGCTTTTGGAAGCAGAGCAACGCCGCGACCCGGTGGACCGTGACGCGTCGATCTCCCGACCCACGACGAGCCGGACGCTTGTCTTCGATGACGACGAGAACGGCGCGAAACGTGAGGTTTCATCCGCGCAAGCCGCCGCCGGTCTTGGGCCGCAAACACTCCGTCAACTTTCAGAGGATGACCTCGACAGCGCGACACCTTCGTCCGATGACTCGCCGGCCCTTCGAGGCTTGCTCAATGAAAATGCGCCTGCCCCCGTCAATCCATCAGAGCACCCCGCACAAGCGCAAACTTCGTTGGGAGAGGCTACGCAGGCTGCGGGACTATATTTTCTGCTCAATGTTCTTCGCCGCCTTGGAATCGCTGGCGCTCTCGATGCGTGCCCCGCCCTCGCAGAAATTGGATTGGTCATTGAGATCATGAGAGGGCTTGCCGTTGGCGCCCGAGTCGCCGACAGCGACCCGATTCTCTCCTGCCTCGATAAGGCGCAACCGGCATTTGCCTTGCCCGCGGAAGTGCTGGCAAATCCATCTCTCAAGATCTGGCCACAAGGACTCGCGATTTCGCATCGCGCGATCTTCGACAGCGAATACTTTCTGCATGCGTGGGTGGTTGCCGTAAAGCTCTGGTGCTGGCGGGCGGGAAGAATTACGGTACGCGACATTGTGACTCGCAATGGCCAAGTGTGGCGAACCCGCACAGACCTTGATGTCACTCTTCCGCTTGCAGAGGCCGACATTCGCATCCGGCGCATCGGGCTCGATATCGACCCCGGCTGGCTGCCATGGTTCGGCCAGTTTGGATGCGTTGTGCGCTTCCATTACCGCGATCGCGAACCGGGGTGACATCCATGCTGAATGGGACAGGCAAAGCAGTCATTGAAGATCAACTCGACGCCTTCGCGTTCGTCCTCGCCGGGCTGGCGAAACTTGCGAACTCGTGCGACACCCTGGACGACACCATCCAGATGCGTTTGCAGGCGATCTCTGCCCGCCGCATTCAGGGCAGGAGAACCCTCCTTGCCGCATTCCGCGGTTACCTCGATGATCCCGAGGAAGACGACGCCGCGCTGGCCGAAGTTGCGCGACAGTTCCGCCTCGACCCGGTTGAAGTTCTTGCCGTACGTCTCGCCATCGCCGCTGAACAGGACTTGTTGATCGGGCATCTGTTGTCGCATCTGCAGCAGCCCCTGGCGCTGAGCCGCCCTACGATTGGTCTGGTTGCGCAGGCCTATGCCGACGATGATCTCCACCATGCAATCCACCTGCTGGGGCAGGGAAATGCCGTTCGCTGCGGCCTGCTCGAGCTGTGCGGAGAGGACCTTCCACTTCCCGAGCGCCAGATACGCATTCCGCTGCCGACGGCTCTCGCATTGCAGAAGATGGATAGTTGCTGGCCCGGTACCTCGCTCGTGGCCTTCGAACAATATCCGATCCCGTTGGGCAAGACCTCCGATACACGCGCCGTAGCGCTCGCCAGAAGACTGCGAGGTGCCGATGGCACCGCGCACGCGCTTATCATTCGCTGCGGTGATGCTCTTGAAGCCCGCGCGGCGGCGGCCCAGGTGTGCTCGCATTGTGCGGCACGAGCCATCCTTGTACCCACCGATCACTTGATGGGCATGGCGCCCTGGCTCATCCTGAATGGCCTCATCCCGGTGTTCGCCCACTGGCTCGTGCCGGGTGAGCGGAGGACGATTCCAGTCATCCCCGGCTTCTTCGGCCCCGTCATTCTCCTCACCGGCCCGGAAGGCGAATTCGAATCCGACGATCGAACCCTGCTTGACTGGCGTCTCGAAACACCTTCCGCATCGGAGCGGACCGAGTTATGGTCCGCGGCAGTAGGCGATCGTGCACTGGCTGCCCAACTGGCCGGCGCTCATCGTCATGCCGCCGGCCGCATCGCCACACTGGCGGCAAAGGCTCGTGAAGAACGCTCTGCGCTCGAAGACGGCAATGACGAACCGCAACTCTCCTACGCTGATATCCGCGCGGTGTCGCGTCGCGGTGACTCGGTTGGTTTGGGAGCGCTCGCCGAACTGATTCCCGATGAAGTCGGGGACGACGCGCTGGTCGCGAATGCCGGGTTACGTTACGAACTTGAATCGCTGGTCACTCGCTGCCGTCTGCGCGAACGGTTTTCGCATTCGCTCGGCCCCTCGATCCAGGCGCGCTATCGGCCCTCGGTGCGTGCGCTTTTCGTGGGACCATCGGGCACGGGAAAAACTCTGGCCGTCGCCTGGCTCGCAACGCGGCTGGGCATTCCCCTGTTTCGCGTCGATCTTTCGGCCATCACTTCGAAGTACATTGGCGAAACCGAAAAGAACCTGAGCCAGTTGCTGGCGCGAGCGGAGCAGAACGAAGTCCTGTTGTTGTTCGATGAGGCCGACTCTCTTTTTGGCAAGCGAACAGACGTCCACGAAGCCAACGACCGTTTTGCCAACGCGCAGACGAACTACCTGCTGCAGCGCATGGAGAGCTACGACGGCATGACGATTCTCACCAGCAATGGCCGCAGCCGCTTCGACGACGCATTCTCCCGTCGCTTCGACGCCATCCTCTCGTTTCCATTGCCCGGGCCTGAAGAGCGTCGTGCGTTATGGGTGGCCCACCTCGGCATGGAACACAGCGTCAACCCTGGACAGTTGAATTTGCTTGCGGCTGTTGCCGAACTCACCGGGGGACAAATTCGCAATGCGGTTTTGCGCGCCGCGGTGGACGCCGCCCAGGATGGCAAGACCATTCAATATTGTCATTTGCTGACCGGAATCACGAGTGAGTATGGAAAATTGAGTCGGCAACTCCCCAATGAGCTGAAGAAGTCACAAGCCGCGCAAACTCCAGTTCAGCCCTGAAGGACGCGGAGTTCACAATGCCAGCCACTGTCACTGCCGCTCCCAAACCCGCTGCCTCTGCGCCACGAAGTGCGGTCGTCAGCCGCGCTCCGGCAAAGGCTGCGTCGGGACCGAGGCAGGAAACGCCGGCATCTGTGCGAGCATCCGCCCCCGCGCTGCCTGCTTTTGTGAAGTCGGGTTTGGCTGCGCAGCATCCAACCGCGCAAACGAAGGCGGCTGCTGGGCCGGCCTTGATCGCTGCACCCAAGCCTTCTACCTCCATCGCAGTTCCCTCTACGGCTGTGTCATCTGCTTCAGTTGCTCCTAAGCCCGCCGCGCACATGCCGCCAGCAGATGTCTTTGCCGCACCCAAGTCCGCTGCTGCCGTCCCCGTTCCATTGAAGGCTGTCGTACCCTCGGCTGTTGCACCCGCGCCAGCGCCGCCACGACCTTCCGGTCCCGTTGGCGCAGGATCGAAACCCCGACCCAAACTCGCCCCACTCGCTCCGGCACAGAGCGCGGGAATGGGCCCGGGACAGCCACTGGCGCCGCACATAAAGGAGGCAATTCAGAACAGCCTGATGGTCGACCTTAGCTCGGTGCGGTTGCATGCCAGCACCGCCGCTGAGCGCAAGGCGCAGTCGCTATCCGCGCGTGCCTTCACCTTCGGCAACGACATCTTCCTCGGACACGGCGAGCACCCGACCGATCTAACCCTTATCTCCCACGAAGCCGCTCACGTCATCCAGCAACAGCACGCCGCGCCAGCGATTCAGGCGTGGTCTTCTGACCGCAGTGATCGTTATGAGCGCGAGGCCGATCAGGCGGCCGCGGCTGTGCAAAGTGGCCAGGGTTTTGCAGTTCGCGAGCGAGTGGCCTCGCCCCGTGTGCAGCGCCTGGGCATCAGCGATGCTTTGGACTACCTCGCCAACGCGGCCTACAACATTCCGGGCTTCAGGATGTTCACCATCGTGCTCGGTGTCAATCCCATCAACATGGAGCACGTGGAGCGCAGCCCCGCCAACGTTCTTCGCGCTGTCGTCGAATTTATCCCCGGCGGAGCGCAAATCACCCAGGCGCTCGATAAATACGGCGTCTTCGACAAGGTCGGCAATTGGGTCTCAGAGCAGATCGAAACGCTCGGCATGATCGGCAGTTCCATCAAGAAGTCGCTGATGGACTTCCTCGACAGCCTGAGTTGGACCGACATCTTCCACCTCGGCGATGTCTGGGACCGCGCCAAACGCATCTTCACCGATCCCATCGATCGCATCAAGAACTTCGTCGTAGGCCTGGTCGAAGGCATCTGGAAGTTTGTTCGCGAGGCCATCCTCAAACCCATTGCCAAGCTCGCTGAGGGGACCGCTGGATGGGATCTGCTAATCGCGGTGATGGGGAAGAACCCCATCACCGGCGAAGCCGTGCCGCGCACCCCCGAAAACCTGATCGGCGGCTTCATGAAGCTGATTCATGAAGAAGAGATATGGGAGAACATCAAGAAGGCCAACGCCGTTGCGCGCGCCTTCGCATGGTTCCAGAGTGTGCTCTCCGGGCTTCTGGGCTTCGTATCGCAGATTCCCGATCTCTTCATCAAGACCCTCAAATCGCTCGAGTGGTCTGACATCCTCGATCTTCCCGGCGGCTTCATGAAGATCGTGGGCGTGTTCGGGAAGTTCCTGGTCAACTTCATCAGTTGGGCTGGCGGCAAGGTCTGGGATCTGCTGCAGCTTATCTTCGAAGTGGTCGCGCCGGCCGTCATGCCCTATCTCAGGAAGGTGGGCGCGGCCTTCAAGAACATCCTCAAGCACCCCCTGGTCTTTGTAGGCCACCTGATCGATGCAGCCAAGCTTGGCCTGAGTAATTTCGTCAAGAACTTCGGCGAGCATCTCAAGAAGGCTCTGATCGACTGGCTCGTTGGCGCGCTTCCCGGAGTTTATATCCCAAAGGCTTTCACTTTGTCTGAGTTCGGCATGTTCGCCTTGAGCGTGCTTGGCGTCACCTGGGCGCAGATTCGCGCCAAGATCGTCAAGGCGCTGGGACCGAACGGCGAAAAGATCATGGCCGGGCTCGAATTGGCCTTTGATGTCGTCAAGGCCCTGCTGCACGGCGGCCCGGCGGAGGCCTGGGAGCTGATCAAGGAGAAGCTCACCAATCTCAAGGACATGGTGATCGACGGCATCGTCGGCTTTGTCACCGACGCAATCATCAAGAAGGCGGTCCCGAAGCTCATCTCGCTCTTCATCCCTGGGGCCGGATTCATCTCGGCGATCATCTCCATCTACGACTCGATCATGGTCTTCGTGCAGAAGCTGGCCAAGATCGCCGCAGCCGTCAAAGCCTTCGTCGACTCCATCGTCGCCATTTCCGCCGGCCAAATCGCAGCCGCCGCAGAGAAAGTGGAGGGTGCGCTCGAGGGGCTGCTTTCGCTGGCCATCAGCTTCCTGGCGGGCTTCCTCGGGCTCGGCGGCATTGCGAGCAAGATTCTAGCGGTGATCAAGAAGGTCCAGGAAACGGTCGACAAGGCGCTCGATACCGCCATCAACTGGATCATCACCAAGGCCAAGGCCCTCTTCGTCAAGCTCTTCGGCGGCAAAGACAAGCCCGACGAGCGTACAGAAGAGGAGAAGACCAAGGCCAAGCTGGCGGCCATCGGCGACGCGGAAGCACTGGTGCCGGAAGAAGGTTTCGACGAGCAGGAGACGCGCGGCAAGCTGGGACCGATCAAGAGCAAGTACAAACTCCTGACCCTCGATCTTGTTGTTGAGTCAAAGGACGACAAGGTCGAAACGCTGCATTTCGACGCTTCGGCAAGCGAAAAGGTCTCAGGAAAACAGAAAAAAGCCAAGGTCGGCAACGATCTGATGAGTCCTGCGGCGAGGAAAAAGGCGCTAGAAGCTTTGAAGACCATTACATCTCCAACGCAGGTGAGCGAAAGAATGGTGGCATTGGCCAAAACGGAACCGGGCATCCTCGATCGATATAAGGGATCAGCGGACGGCTACGAGGCATATTTGAAGGGGAAGCAGAACGGGGACACCTTCGTTCAGCCGCTCGCCTATCTGAAACAGAGGGCGGCCTTCAAGGCGGGCAAACAGGACGAAGCAAAGTGGATACAAATCGTCTATGGAGTGGGCAAGAACTCCACTTCCTTCGAAGTAAAACTCAGTCGAAGCTGGGATTCCGTCATTCCTGATTTCATGACAGGATCGGTAGTTGGAGATGCTAAAGATTGGAAGTCGTTGCCCTACACCGATCAACTGGAGAGTTTTTATATGATCGCCAAGGCTGACATGCCCGCACATGCCGGAAGGGTGAGGAATAAAGATAAGACCCCAGTGACCGGGGCGAGGTCGTTTGCATTGATTGTTCGTTCGAGTACTCATTCAGAGGGCAAGACAGAACTGAGCGGCCCGCTCGCCGCCAAGGCGGATGTAGTTCATTATGTAATTACAGACGCCGACGTCAAGGTCAAGTGACGTGCTGAGGAGAAGTAGATGTTGAGGCTAACCGCCTTCACGACAAACAAGTGTGACACGCCTTACAAGGCCGGCGAACTCCTGGAGTTCTTCGGCGGAAAGGGATCCCCCTTTGCACCAAACCGGTATGGGAGAAGCGAGGAAGCGAAGCAGAAATTTGATCGCAAGAATATGTCTGATCCCGCGGAAATGCTGTCAGGCGCGCCGGGTGCTCCGGGCGGAAGCATCTTTCTAAAGGGTGTAAAGTTCAAATTTCAGGCGTCGCTTCAATGGAGCCGCACCGGCATCTCCGATTGGTACATCGAGCTCGACGACAAGTTCTTCGATGAGGCAGAACGGACGGAGCAATTCGTCGATTTTATCGCGCGGCTATTCACGAAGTTTCCAGCCGCATTTGGAGGCGCCGCGCCAGAAGAGGATTGGAAGGCGAAGCATTGGCTCATTGAGACTACGAAATATGGAGAAGTTCACAGGAAGGTGGGGCTCGAACTTGGCCAGTGCTTGCCTGGCATTTACTGGCTCACGATCGTCGGCGAGATGTTCGTAGAGCAGTGGGGGAAAGACAAGTTAAGCCAACTTCCCGTCCATCGTGTGGTCGACCTGGGTGGGAAAGGCCTCCTGCTCGTGGTTCGCGAGTCGCCTTACTCCGGCAGCCAAACCGAACGGCAGAGGCAGGACAAGCAGATTGCCGATCGCATCGGGGCTCAATTCTTCTTTGACATCACCAATCCCGAAAAGAAATGCAGCGGAGTACCCTCAGCAACGCAGTTGCAAAGCTCGGAAGCCGACACCGAAGATATTGATTCTGACGAAAAGAAAGCTGGCCAGGGTTCCGCGTTCGAACAGCAGACCGTGCTGTCACCTGAAGGCACGCCTTACACCGATCCCGAGCTGCTGGCCGAAGCCGTGGTTGTTTACTATCATGGCGACCTGCATGAGGTCTTTGGATATTCTCGCTCGGCGTTGCAGGCGCTGGATGCGCACTTTGCTCATCACCCTCCCCGCGAGGAGTTCAAGCGCGAGTTTCTCGCCGCAGATCTTATCCCGGCAATAGGCGCGTATCTAGGTAAGGTTGTGACCAGGGAGTTAGGCGGGAAATGGCTTTTGCGTGACCCGATCATGAGGAGCACTGTCGTCAGTGGGCATACTGAAAGGAATCCCTTTCTGGACGCCTATTCGGTCGTCATGGAGGGGAACAGGTTGGTAGATGTGTATAACGCGTTCCAAGGTTAGCGAACGAGCGTTGTGACTCAGATTTGCAATGCAATCAATCGTATTTATCTGTAACGTTCGCCGATTCTGAGTCACTATTGAGGGGCTGTCAGTTCATTGGATGGTGTTGTCTTGGGTAGCTTCCAGGAGGTTCTTAGCCTATGACAGTTAGCCTGATTGGCTGGGGCAGGTTCTTTGATAAGTGGGGCAACAAGGTCACGGTGCCGGCGCCGAGTACCGACCCCGGCAAACCATGGCTGTGGGACCTGCTTGCCGCCGAAGCCCAAAACCTTGCAAGCGTCGGTTTCGATCGCATCCAGCTTCCTCCCGCTAGCAAGGCCCAGGGCGGCGATGGCGCCGGCTGCGATGGTTATGGCATCTACGACCCGCGCGACCTGGGAACCAAGAATCAGCAGGGAAGCATTCCTACGCGCTATGGCACGGCGGACTCGCTGCGGCGGCTGGT
>PLXP01000151.1 GCA_003151435.1 Acidobacteriaceae bacterium | reverse complement strand
CGACTTTTAACCGGACAGCCGTGATTCGGGTTATTGACTTACACCATATGAATTACTTCATGAATTACTTCCGATTACGTTTGTATTACTTCGGAGGGTTAAGGGGGTCCATTCATCAGCACTATTTAACATTGTTCGTCAGAACGGGCGCATACTGCCTCTATTCAATGCTTCAGACTTTCATGGCGCGCTCAAGGGAAACGTAGTGTTTTCCGCAGTAACGGAGGGACAATTTGTCCGTGATAATCAAGAGAGAGTCGGGGAAGATCTCATCTCGCAAGCACCGCTCGCATCGTCTGTGTAGGATGGCAATCAAACGCGAGAAAGTCCCATTGATTCGTGTGGCGATCGCGGGCGATCACAATTTATTCCGGGAAAGCCTATGCGCACTTCTAGAATTCAAAGGTGGCTTCTGCGTCGTGGGACAAGGATCGAACGAGGATGAAGCTCTCCACGTCGCCCACACTTCAAAGCCTGACATCCTGCTTTTGGATCTTTCAGTGCCACAAAAGAGCAGTAGGGAGGTCATGCGTGAGCTCAATGATTCGGGTCTCTCCCTTCGAGTGATCGTGCTTACAGATTTCATCTCCAAATCCGACACCTTTGAACTTCTTCACCTGGGAGCAAAGGGAGTAGTTCTGAAAAACTCGGGCGTCGAGATTCTGCTGGAAGCGATTCACAAAGTGATGGCCGGCGAATACTGGATCAATCGGGACGAACTCCAGATCTTGATCGAGGCTGCTACGGAGTCCCCAGTCGAAGTTGGACCAAAGAATTCATTTGGGCTGACTGCCCGGGAACTCGAAATCACTGCCGCCGTTGTCCAAGCTTACTCTAACCGTGAAATCGCCGAGAAGTTCTCCTTGAGCGAGCAGACCGTAAAGCATCACCTGACTCACATCTTTGACAAGCTCGGCGTCTATTCCCGGCTGGAACTCGCACTGTTTGCCGCGGATCACGGATTGGTTCAGGCTTCTTAGCGATCCCCAACCTCCCGACTGGCTAGGCCTCGGATATCGAATACGCACAGCACCCGCACGTCCTTCCGGAGGTCGATCGAAGAGTCACGACCTCCGTTACTACCTCGGTACGATCAAGAATGTGACTATGAGCCTGAAATGCGGTCAGTGGTTCACGTCGGTCACATTCAGGAGTTTTCAAACCAAAAGTTCAGTCAGAATTGGCAAAAGGCTAAGACGCGCGTTGAGCGTCTGCATGCACGCATAGCTACCGCCAGGCTAGATTTTCTTATAAGTTCACGTGTACGATCAGCAGTCGAGTAGCCCGGAGGAATTTCACCTCCAGGCTCTCACAGAGCCGTGCTTGATAGTCTCCCGTCACACGGCTCTTCGAGGCCTTAACAGGCTGCGGAAAAAGACCCTATGTAGTCACTGTTTCTGTCGAGGAAATTGATTTAAGTAGGAAGTATGCGTGGAGAAGAGCAGAAGCAGGTCTCGATGTACAGCTATGTGACGTTGGCGCAGCGGATTGCAGCCGATCATCCGGTTCGTGGAATACGGGATCTGGTTGATCGTGCGTTAGCGCGGATGGATGCCGAACTGGAGCAGTTATATTCCTCCACGGGTCGTCCTTCGATTGCTCCGGAGCGTCTGCTGCGGGCCTCGTTGCTGATGGTTCTGTACTCCATTCGTTCGGAGCGGCAGTTGATGGAGCAGATGAACTACAACCTTCTGTTCCGCTGGTTTGTGGGCCTGGAAATGGACGACCCGGTGTGGGACGTGACGGTGTTCACCAAGAACCGGGAGCGGTTGATTGGCGGTGCGGTGAGCCAGCAACTGCTTGAGGCGGTGCTGGTGGAGGCGCGGGAGAAGCAGTTGCTGAGCGAGGAGCATTTCACCGTGGATGGAACTCTGATCCAGGCTTGGGCAGCGGCGCGGAGCTTCAAGGAAAAGTCCGACCCGCCTGCACCGGGAGCCGGTTCGGGACACAAGGGCGAGGTGCTTTTGCGCGACAAGGTGGAGTCGAAGACCGATCCGGATGCCCGTCTGTACAAGAAGGCATCGGCGGACAAGGCGGTTCCCAGCTACCAGGGCCACGCGCTGATGGAAAACCCCAACGGGCTGATCGTGGCGGCCGAAGCCAGCTTGGCGGCCACGATAGCAGAGCGCGAGATGGCGCTGAAGTTGTTGGACCGCGCCGTGGGGCCTAAGCAACAGCGCAAGGGGAAGAAGATCACCCTGGGGGCCGACACACAGTATCAGGAAGCTGGCTTCATCTACGGACTGAGAAAGCGCAAAGTAGCCCCTCACATCAGCGAATATACAGAGGGCAACCTGGGCAAGAACAGTTTGAACAAGAAGGAACAGCAAGATCCGCGCCGCTCCATCAGCCAGAAGAAACGCAAACTGATTGAGCGGGTCTTTGGCTGGAGCAAACTGGACCGTCCGCTGCGCCAGGTGAAGCTACGCGGCCTCAAACGAGTGGACTGGTTTTATCGGCTGACCATGGCAGCTTATAACTTGCTGCGCATGCGAACACTGATTCCAATTCAAGCAATGGCCCTCTAGGGCCGCTGCTGCCGATGCGTCCAGGACAGATCGAACGCCGAACCCACGACTACGCTCGTCACGGCACCACCAGTCTGTTCGCAGCCCTGGACACTAAATCAGAGGAATTACTCGGAAAGACGCAGCGCCGCCATCGCAGCGTAGAATGTCGCCGATTCCTCGACACGATTGAACAAAACGTGCCGCCCGAATTAGACATACATTTGATTTTGGATAACTACGGAACACATAAAACACAACTGATCCGCGACTGGCTCGTCAAGAGACTGCGCTTTCACCTGCATTTCACTCCGACCTCAGCCAGTTGGCTCAATCTGGTTGAACGATGGTTTGCGCTGTTGACTGAGAAACAACTTCGTCGCGACGCCCATCGCTCAACCAAGGAACTCGAATCCGCTATCCGAACTTTCATTCGTAATCACAACAAAGATCCTAAGCCTTTCGTCTGGCACAAGACCGCCGACCAGATTCTCGATTCCGTCGCTCGATTTTGAAAACGTACTTTAGACTCGGGACACTAGATCGTCGATCCTCAGGTGCTTTGTCCTGTCTCTTCGGCCCCGACTCACTCCCGAAGGCGCGACCCCGGCCAAACAAATGCTGACCATTTCTTCACTTCATGCCCACATATAGCACTTACGGGTGGCATAACCCTCGGCACCTTAAGGCCATTGTGTGTGCAGCAGGGTTGACTTAAGGTTGGTGACAAGTTCTTAGGACATTAACCTGCATTATTCATGAACACATAGT
>PLXP01000004.1 GCA_003151435.1 Acidobacteriaceae bacterium | reverse complement strand
ATGGAAAGCCTGGGAAAAACGATGACACTGTTTTTCCCAACCTTCCCACAGACCTTGGAAATCGATAATGCCGATTTCCACATTCCCACGCCACGACGACTACGAGGATCAATTTCTCCTCAAACCCGCAGGGCTAAGAGATACGCATTCTGAGGGCAAGGTCAATCACCGCAACCAGAACTTGTATAAAGTCCTGTTATCCTTGCTCAGAAAGGATCCACTTTGACGCGCTTTGCGTCCTAAGCCCCAAATCTTATTGACAGCCGAAATCGATTCTTGATATACACGATGGCGTGAGTTGGTCCAGCCATTTACTTGGACCAGCCAAAGAACGCTATCTTTGGGGGGACTATGGAGCGTCTAGCAAAAGTTCTGGGGATTCTCGTTTTCAGCCTGCTTATTCCGGTGTCTCTAGGATTTGGTCAGAGTTCCACGGGCGGAGTCAATGGCACCGTTACAGACCCCACGGGTGCTTTAGTTCCTGGCGTCAGAGTGACTCTTACCAACCAGGGAACCGGGATCGTAGCCCACGCGGCGACGAACGCCAGCGGAATGTATGCATTCGTAAATGTCGCACCGGGCATGTACAAGCTGAACGCAGAGAAATCAGGCTTCAGTGCCGCTTCAGTGGCTGCCTTCGAGGTGACTGTCAACGGTACGGTTACCTTGAACATTCCTCTTTCTGTGGGACAAGAGACGCAAACTTTGGAGGTAACCGGAGAAGCGCCATTGCTCCAGGCTTCCTCATCTGAGTTGAGCACGGTCATCGATCAGAAAGCCATTAATCAACTTCCTATGAATGGACGTAACTTCACCGAAATGATCCTGCTGGTTCCTGGCGTTACTCCGGTGAGCACGACTCAGGAATGGGGTACCACTGTGGCTCTCCCGGGTTCCAGCTGGATCAAGCCTACCGTTGACGGGCAATGGGGCCGCAGCAATCTGTATCTGATGGACGGCATTATCAACACATCGGAGGAAACCTCCGGGTACAGCATTCTGCCAAGCCTGGACGCTGTGCAGGAGTTCAGCGTGGAGACGCATACGGCCAAGGGCGAATTCGGCCTGATCATGGGCGGAATCGTGAATCTTGCAACTAAATCGGGCACGAATAAGCTTCACGGATCCGCTTTTGAGTACCTGCGCAACCAGATGTTCGATGCGCGCAACCCGTTTACCGATATCACCACGAACGACAACGGAGATATCGTCCCTATTGCGCCTGCGACGTTCCACCAAAATCAGTTCGGTGCCACCATTGGGGGTCCGGTTTTCGTTCCGAAGCTTTACGACGGCAGGAATAAACTGTTTTTCTTCTTCAGCTACGATGCGTGGCGGTTTACGCAAGCAGCGGGCAGCATCTACCACGCCCCGACCGCCGCCGAGTTGAGTGGCGACTTCTCAGCGTGGCCGGTGCAGATCTACGATCCAGCGACAACACGGCCCGACCCTACGAATCCAGGAAATCTCATCCGCGACCCATTCCCGGGGAATATCATTCCAACTGACCGCCTCGATCAGATGATGGTGAATACGATCAAAGCCGTGTATGACAAGCCAAATATTCCGCAGGAGTCGTATCAAACCGGATTCAACAACGTTGTCAATAACCGCCCAAACATGAACAATTCCAACGCATATCAGGCGAGAGTGGACTACCAGGTGTCACCGAAGGCGCTCCTGTTTTTCCGCTTCAATCATTTCGTCAATTATGACCTGAGTGCCACCAATCTGACCAACGGGGAGTATGACTACCACCGTCCAAACCAGACGGTGTCGGGCTGGGACCAGTCGTTCGCGCCCAGCCTTATCTTGACAAGTCGGATCGCAACGACGGGCACGCCCTGGACCCGAAGTCCCCAAACCCCTATCAGCGCAGCGGAATGGGCCAACCTGGGATGGGGTCAGATCAACCGGTATGGCGGACAAATCCTCCTCAACATTGCCGGCACTGGGCCAAGCGCAATCGCAGGAGATCCCTTTAGCATTGCCTCAGAGCGGAATTATCAGATTTCCCAGGATCTGAGCTGGGTCAAGAAGAATCACCAGTTCAAATTTGGGTATCTGTTTTTCCACCAACATTGGTGGGGTTCGGATCCCTTGGCGGGGGCCGACTTCTTCAGCGATCAGACCAACGACCCGGAGCAGAATGGTGGGGTCGTATCAGGAATAGCCCTTGCCTCGGCGCTGCTTGGGTTGCCGAACGATGCCTTTGGCAGCGACTGGATGGGTGACCAGACGTACAACACCTGGGGCTTCTACGGGCAGGATGACTGGAAGCTCAATTCCAAATTATCTCTCGAGTATTCGCTACGCTGGGAATTTGTCGATCCGCCGAACTACATGAAGGTTACAGCGGGTGACTTTGATTACTCCACGGGGAACTATTGGATCGGTGGCAAAGCATTGCCGCCCGCGTGCGGAGCGAACGGGCCCTCTCCCTGCATCCCTGGCGGAAGTTTGGCAGACGTTCCAGGTGGCGATCACATCATCCTCGCGCCACGTCCGAATATCAAGCCTCCCCATCGGAAGAATTTCGAGCCGCGCGTGGGCGTTTCCTGGGAGTTCGCCCACGACACCCTTCTGCGAGCGGGGGCTGGATTGGCTTACGATGTGTTCTCGGGGATCACCCAGGAGAACAACAACATTCAAGGTGTTTGGCCCAATAATTTCAGCGCGGAGAACACCTACAACCAGTTGGGCAATTCGCTGACGACTATCGATTCTGCCGAGACACAGAACCTCACATCTCTGCCAGCAGACTCGCCCTGGTTGAATATCGATTACCTATTCGATCCGAACAAGAAGCCCCCGTATTCCGTTCAATATAATCTGCAGCTTCAGCGCCAATTCACGCAGAACCTGACCATATCCGCGGCCTATAGCGGCAGCGTTACCCGGAGACTAGATTTCGGATATCCGATCAATGCTGACCTCACGCCCGGGCCCGGATCGGCAGATCAGGTGAACGCACGACGTCCATTCCCGTATATTCCGACCGCATTTACTTACAGCTTTGATACTGGCCGCGCAAACTACAATTCGCTGCAGGTTGAGGTCAATCGGCGCTTTTCGCAGGGATTGATGTTCCTCGTTGCGTACACATGGTCGAAGTCCATCGACAACGGGAACAGCGGCTGGTTTGGATCGGAGAACGGCGCCAGCGGCAACTCGGCGATTCAGAATGAATACAACCTCAAATCGAACCGCAGCGTTTCTGCTTACGACGTGCCGCAGAACTTGGTCGTAAGTGGTACTTACGACTTACCCGTTGGCAAAGATCGTCGCTGGCTGCAAAGCGGTCCGTTGTCCTGGCTTCTCGGCAACTGGCGGACAGGCGTAATCCAAGCGATCCACTCAAGCGCGCCGTGGAATCCGTACATCGAAGGCGACTTGGCCAACGTTGGAAGAGGCACTGAAACGGATGGTGGCGATTTCTATATGCGCCCGAATCTAGTCGGCAATCCCACGCCCGCTCATCGATCGATTCAGCAATGGGTGGATCCGGCGGCCTTCGGTATTCCTCAGTTTGCATATGGGAATGTGGGCCGGAATTCGTTTCGGAGCGCATCGGTGTTTGAGACCGACGCTACGCTGGCCAAGGTGATCCCGATTTACGAACAGATGCACATGGAGTTCAGAGCTGAAGCGTACAACATACTCAACATGATGAACTACGGCACACCGAACCCGGACCTCAGCCAGCCAAACTTCGGCCAGATCACATCACTGGCGACATCGCCGCGGCAGCTACAGTTGAGCCTGAGGCTCGAGTTCTGATTGCCTAGCGTGAGTTCATGCTGAATTCGAGCGGTTGCTGATAGGCAGCCGCTCGATGCTTTGTTAACCAGATAGTTCTGCATGGGACAGATAAGACGTGAACTTCTGAAAGCGGCAATTGCTTCGGATTGGGCTCGCAAATGCTTACATCCAACCCTGTCTGAAGCCCGCCGGAAGCTGGAACTCTGGCGAAGACGACCATAACAACTGTACGGCAACACTCCGAGCCGCAGTCGGGCCATCCTGGGGGAAAGCGATTCCATGATAAGTCGCAGAAGTTTTATGAAGGGCGGTGCCAGCCTGGCTGCTCTGAACGACACAGGTTTCATCTCCAAGGTGTTTCCGCCCGACACACACGACTCGAGTGACGAAGCAGGGCAGCCTGTTCGAGAAGAACAGACCTTCTATGTAGCCACGAATGGAAGAGATTCCAATTCGGGAACCCAAGCGGAGCCTTTTGCCACATTGAAGCGGGCGCAATCCGCGGTTCGCCAGGTCAAGAAGACCTCCCGGAAACCAATCAGGATCGTCCTGAGAGGTGGCACACATTATCTGGTGGAGTCGCTGGTTTTCGGACCGGAGGATTCCGGCACCAAAGAAGCGCCGATCACGTATTGCTCCTACCCCGGCGAAAGCGCCACCTTGAGTGGAGGCCGGAAGCTCGACTGCCGCTGGAAACCGTACCGGGACGGAATCATGCAATGTGCCCTGACCCCAGTCAAGAACGAAGGCATCGACTTCACGCAACTGTTCATCAACGGAAAGCGACAAATCCGGGCACGTTATCCGAATAACGATATTCAGAATCCTCTGGTGCACGGAACCGGGTATATCAATGCCTCTGGCACCCTCAGTCCGGAGGTACCCGATCCTCATCCCGGCCCGAACACAGATATGACTACCTGGGAGATCGGCTATTGGGCGAAGGAGCCCCGCGGCATCACGTTCGACCCAGGAGAATTCACGAAGAAACACTGGGCGAAACCGCATGAGGCTGTGATTCACATCTTCAATGCGCCTTACTGGGGCAATCTTCAATGGAGGATCAAGGATATCGATTGGACCAGTCACGTGATTTGGTTCGGCATAGGCGGCTGGCAGAATCGCGGCACGATGGTCGACCAGAGATCGCGTTTCTTTATAGAGAACGTTTTTGAAGAGCTGGATTCCCCAGGCGAATGGTACCTGGATCGAGAAGAGGAGATGCTCTACTACATGCCTGCTCCGGGCATCGACCTGAACACAGCCACTGTGGAAGTTCCGCTGTTGGAGCATCTCATGAGATTCACAGGGATGCCGGACAATCCGGTTTGCTGTGTGACGGTGGACGGGCTAAGGGTGGCACACACAACTTCGACGTTTCTGGAGAAATATGAGTGCCCTTCCCCAAGCGACTGGACTCTTCACCGTGGCGGAGCGATTTTTCTCAATGGTGCTCGGGATTGTGTGATTAGGAATTGCTGGTTTGATGCTCCAGGCGGAAACGCAGTGTTCCTGAGTAACTACAATCGCAACAATCTGGTCACTGGCAACAAGTTCACAGAGACAGGTGAGAGCGCAATTTGTTTCGTCGGTTCGTCAGACCTGACGATTGGGACAAGCAGAGAATTCCCTTATGAATGCCAAGCGACCAACAATCTGATCCGCGATTGCGGTGTATTCGGCAAGCAGATTGCCGGTGCTTATCTCTCCCGGTCAAAGCGAATTACCGTAGGGCACAATCTGATGTATAACTTGCCGCGGTCAGGTATCTGCATCGGGGACAGTACCTGGGGTGGGCACGTTATAGAGCACAACCACATTCACCACACTGTTCGCGAAACGCTCGACCATGGCCCATTCAATTCATGGGGCAGGGAGCCCGACTGGTGTGTCGCACATTCGCACTCCAAAGATCAGACGGCTCCCCACGTGACGATGATTCGAGTCGGAGAAACAAGCATCATTCGAAACAATTACCTCCATGACGTCGTGACGCTTCACCGCGGCGGATTTTATCAGGCGCTGGATTTTGACGACGGATCCTCCAATTACCACATTTACAACAACGTGTGCGTTGGGACCGCGATCAGCATTCGAGATGGAGACTACCGTACCGTCGAGAACAACATTATCATCAACCCCGTTGTGCCGGTTGGCTTTCACAACGGATACGATGGCAATCACGACGTGTTCCGCAGAAACATCATTTATACAGCCAGCGATATTTATACGCTCAACTGGGCGCCCCCAACTGAGCCATGGGTACACGAGATCGATTACAACCTCTTCTTCAATCCTCAAAAACCCTGGTTGTATGAGCCCGTAATGACGATTGGTCATAGAGACGGCACAGAAGAGAAATACATATTCACCCAGTGGCAATCTCGCGGTTACGACCAGCACTCAGTGTTGGCAGATCCGCTGTTTGAAAACGTCGACGAGAACGACTTCCGGCTGAAACCGGACTCGCCGGCACTTCAGTTGGGATTTCAGAGCTTTGCGATTGACGCTGGCTTGACGAGCGAGTTCCCACAAAGCTTGCGCGACTGAGATCACGTATCGGATTAGCGAGGGCTTATCGAAAGGTCATCCAAGGGAGTTGGACCTGTGCCTCGCCAAAATAGATATCTGCCGTAGAATCAGTCAGATAAGTTGCGTATCGAACTTGATAGGTCTCCGTGTAAGACTGGCCGGTAGTGTCCTTCGCTGAGTCAACTAAGTAAATAGGTCTGGCCACTGCTGTCCGGTTTATTCCACACTTGCTACCCGCAAGACCTTTTCCAAGTATGATTTCCATCGAGTTTAGGGTGTCCACGATTTGAATTGCGTGTGGCTCATTTGCGATGCTTTCGGGATTCGACGACCGGGAGTGCCGCATGAACGTGGGCAAGACGCTGTTTGCGCAGGTGATGGAGTTTGTTCCGTGGAAGACCTTTGGACGCATCATTGAACGGCACAAGGGCGATGTGTCTGTTCGTACGCTCGGGTGCGCCGACCTGTTTCGCATCATGGCCTTTTCTCAACTCACCTGGCGCGAATCGCTGCGCGACATCGAGGTTTGCCTTGAAGCCAACCAGGCCAAGCTGTTTCACATGGGCATTGCCACGCCGCCGGCCCGTTCTACACTTTCCGATGCGTTGAATCGTCGGTTTGGAGAATGCCCGCGAAGGGGCCGAGGAACAGCTTCGGTCCTTCGCGTCCGCGACTCATGCGAAAATCGAAGACCACTCCACCGCCCGGTGTTACGTACTGCCAGAGGTAGGCTTGATGGTTCTTACCACGCTTGTCGTGCGTCTGCACATCGACCGGTGTTTCGTCGGCCTGGATGTAACCGCTGGCCAGTAACTCTTTGCGCATGGCGCCGACCACCGGGGAGAGCATCTCGCCGACCGTCATTACCCAGCCGCACATCGTGGCCCGCGTGATCTCGATGCCCGCATCGCGAAGGAGGATGACGCTCTGACGATAGAGTGGGCAGTGATTGGCATACTTGCTGACGATGGTGTCGATAATCACCTCGTCGGCAACCAGGCTCTTGTCGATGATGCGCGGCGGGAGCGGCGCCATGGCCACGCCCTGCTCCCACACTGCTTGCAGGCGCGCTTCTCGCGCTTGATGACCTCGACGTAATACTCGGCCGGCTTGACGTTCAGCACTTGGCTCTCGTCGTAGCCGATCACTTTCGTTTCCGCGCCGCACTTTCCGCACACGCACTGCTCGGCCGTGCAAGCGATGATCTTCTCCACGCGCGGCAAATTCGCGGGAAGGGTCTGCCGGCCGGGATGCGCGCGCCGCTGCCGTTTCTTCTCGCCGTCCGGCGCCGGCAACGCCTCGCGTTCGCTCTCCGCCTGAACTTCCTGGTTCGAGACGCCGGGCTCTTCCTCCAGTAACTGCAGTTGGAGATTACTCAGCTTTTCACTGCCCGGTCCGTACTTGGCGATCCGCCGCAGACGCAGATGCTCTTCCAGCACCTGAATCTTGAGCCGCGCATACTCCAGCTCGCGCGCGTCCGATTCGATCTTCCTCGACTGGGTATCAAGTTGTGTAAGCGTCTACGCATGGCCGTCT
>PLXP01000240.1 GCA_003151435.1 Acidobacteriaceae bacterium | reverse complement strand
GACAATCTCTACCTGCGCAACGCCATCGATCTGCCCGAAGCGGCGTTTGTGTCGGCGCACGCCCGCGCCAAGAAGGAACTGTTCGCGGAAGTGGCATCGCGAACCGGCCTGGTGCTCAATCCCAACGTCCTCACCCTCGGCTTCGCCCGCCGCGTCGCCACCTACAAGCGCGCCGGACTCATGTTCACTGACCCTGAACGGCTGGTAAGAATCGCTGCCGCGGCAGGCGGCTTGCAGATCCTTTACGCCGGCAAGGCTCATCCCCAGGACGAACCGGGCAAGGCGCTCATCCGCCAGGTCATCGAGAGGTCGGCCACCCTGTCCAACGACGTCCTGCGCATCGTCTACCTCCAAAACTACGCATGGGATCTGGGCGCGCTGCTCACTTCCGGCGTGGACGTATGGGTCAACACCCCGCGCCGGCCCTATGAGGCCTCCGGCACCAGCGGAATGAAGGCTGCCCTCAACGGTGTCCCCAGCCTCTCGATTCTTGACGGTTGGTGGATTGAAGGTTGCATCGAGGGCGTGACAGGTTGGGCCATTGAAGACGGCGCCACCGACGCCGACGAAGCCACTTCGATGTACGAAAAGCTCGAGAAGGCTGTGGTTCCGCTCTACCTGCAGGCCCCCGAAAAGTGGGCGCGCCTGATGCGCACCACGCTGGCCTTCAACGGCTCTTACTTCAACACCAATCGCATGGTCAAGCAGTACACCCGCAACGCCTATTACCCGATAAAGCTCGTCGAGCACGCCCGCGTGGAAGAAGCGGCCTACGCCGACTGAGCGGTCCTTGCCAGGCACCAAATCGGACTGAGGCTGGAACTCCAGCCTCAGTCCGGCATGAAGAGAAACTCCGGTGCTTGCTGCGCACTCTGCCAATCACTTGTCATCCCGAGCGGAGCGCAGCGGAGTCGAGGGATCTGCGGTTGCATTTCACAACTGCCAGACATCCGAAAGACACCCAGAAAAACTGTTACTTCCGGTTTGCCCACAATCCGCTCCCTAAGTCGCGCATTCGATCACAGACCCAATGTTCGGCTGCAAGTGCCTACTCTTAATAGGGTTATACTTGGCTGTCCGCTAGTTGTGTGCTCATGAGGCGGATGGAAGAGAATGACGATTGATGTGTGATTCGGATACGTATCGCCAATTGGCCCAAGGGAACCAGGGAAGTTGCATGGGGTGCCACTTTTGGCTCCCACTTGATCATCCACGCATCTCAACTCTTGTGATGAACTAAGATCAAAGGCGATGGCACTCAACCCCCAAATCTTGATATGGGCACGCGAGACGGCTGGCCTGTCAGTTGATGAGGCTGCGCACGTGCTCGGGTTCAAGGACACCCGTGACCATACAGCGGCGGAGCGCCTGCAAGCAATGGAAGACGGAAGGGCGGAGCCATCGCGGAGCGTTCTGCTAAAGATGGCGCATGCGTATCACCGCTCACTTCTCGTTTTCTATCTGAGCGAACCGCCCCGTAAGGGTGACCGAGGCGAGGATTTTCGCAGGCCACCCGGTTTGCAGATCCCGGAGTATGACCCTACGCTTGATGCCCTCATCCGCGATGTTCGTGGACGGCAGAGCATCGTGAAAGATCTGCTCGAACAAACCGAACTGCGGAAGGTGGATTTCGTCGCGTCAGTGACGATGGCTGTACAGCCCGCAGAACTGGCGCAGCGCATAGCAGACAGGCTTGGCTTTTCGCTCGCTGAGTTTAGGCAACAATCGACCCCGCAAACGGCGTTTAGCTATCTACGCGAGAAGGTTGAAGAATCGGGTGTATTCGTGTTGCTGCTCGGGAATTTGGGTAGCTATCACACAAACATCCCCAGCGGCGTTTTCAGAGGATATGCCATTGCTGATCCCCTTGCGCCGTTCATCGTTGTCAACGACCAGGACGCCCATGTGGCATGGTCTTTCACGGTGCTTCACGAGCTGACGCATCTGTGGCTAGGGGCCACCGGCATAAGTGATGGAAGCATCGGCACGCAGCTTGAGAGCTACTGCAACAGGGTTGCAGGAGAAATGCTGCTGCCCGAACACGAAATGAATGAACTGCGCTTTTTGAGTCGCGCTACTCTTCGGGAGACTGTTGAAGCGGTCGCCCAATTCGCCAGCAGGCGGAGGATCAGCCGCGCGATGGTCGCTTACAAACTCCAGCGCGTGAACATCATTTCTCTTGCGAGATGGCAAGAACTGGACAAGCATTACGCAGATGAATGGATTGCGGCGCAGGCACAGCGACCGAGCAGAGATAACAACGAAGGTGGTCCAAGCTACTATGTCGTGAAGCGACATCGGCTCGGCCATGCCCTATTGGAACTTGTGAAGAACTCGCTCGCCGAGGGATTTCTCACACACACGAAAGCAGGACAGGTGCTGGGCGTCAAGCCCCGTAATGTAGACCCACTGGTCTACATGGCCGGAATGCGAGCTAGCTAAGAAATGCTCTACCTCCTCGATGCAAACGTGCTCATCACCGCCAACAGTTCCTATTACCCGCTGGATCAAATTCCAGAGTTTTGGAGTTGGGTGCATCATCAGGCCACTTCAAACACGATTAAGATTCCCCGCGAAATCATGGAAGAGATAAAGGCCGGACGAAGGGACGACGATCTGCTGCTCGACTGGATTTGTACTCCTGAGATCGAGGCCGCCTTACTGCTCGATGAAACCGTTGATGTTGCCCTTGTTCAACGCATTGTTGCCACGGGCTATGCACCCGATCTTAGTGATGACGAGGTTGAGAAAATCGGTCGCGATCCGTTCCTAATTGCATACGCGCTCGCTGATTCGGCAGACAGAACGGTCGTGACAACTGAGGTATCAAAGCCGTCAGCGCAACGGGCCAATCGCAAGGTTCCCGATGTATGCCAAAACATCGGTGTAGCGAGTTGCGGGCCTTTCGCGCTAAACAGGGCACTCGGCTTTCGAACGGGATGGAGAATGCGAGACTGAGTGTGTACGAAGATCTGCGGTGCTGGTCTCCCTCTCCGAAAATAGCTTCCGGAAAAGCTTCCTCACTTTGAATTCGGCTCGAACCCGCGCATTCGGTGATGCACCGAACGTGCCGTTGAAACTCCACATAGGGCGCGGGGTTGAGTGCGGCTGTCCGGGGTGCGCCCGCTGTTATGCGTGTGCCGGGCGAATCACCGCCCATCCGTCAATTACTGTTTAGTTAACAGCTGAGCACGCCCTCGACCTGGCTGATACTTTGCATGCTCTCTGACTACCAAGTGGCAGGCTTTCATTGCATTGGGCGGCTGCATAGCGTTGTATGCCATGGCAGCCTGTAAAGTCATCCCCTGTACCGCCAACGAGCTTGCCGCGGAACGGTCACCGCATCGGCTGCCGCAAAATCGTCTTCAGCTTTTCCGGCGCTGTCCGCCGTGGATCGCTCAGATAAATCTCGTGGTGCTTTCCGCGCAGCTCCTTTCGCGCGGCATGTATGAAATCATGCATCCGCTGGATCGTCGGTCCCTCCTCCGCAAACGGGCCAAGGTAGAGAATCTGAGCCGATGGACCCTCGTGCAGCGTCTCCAGCCGGACGCGGTCAAGCGCGGCCGGATTCTTCTTCTTCCGCACCACGTCGAAGGCTGCGTCAACCTGCGTCCGCAGAATGAAATCCGGCTGCAGAATCATCGCCGTCCACTTCCAACTCGACTTGTCTGCCAGGTGAAAGACCCGCGGGTCATCGGCCCACCACAATCCTTCCAGTGGCATCACTCCGTAGTCCACAGCTTCGGGGCCCTTTTTGAGAGAGAACTTCAAAGTGTAGGAGAGCGAATAAAGGGCCTCCACCGCTTCCTGAAACGCGGGCGATGTGTTTGGGTCTCCCTCTCCATCCACCATCAGGTAGCTGAGGGGAGGAACGTCCACGGCTTCAATCTTCCCGGGCTTCGCTCCATACATGGGCTTCCATTTCTTCTTCAGATCGAGCTTTTCCATCGCGAACTCCTTGCGGCAAATCGCCAATCACGATTCGTCGCCGGAAGTATAGCGCCGTTCCCAGCGCATCCGCCGTGACGTCCTCTGCGGTACCCACGAACCCACTTCATCCCCTGTCACCCCGAATCAAACTCCGGGTGCCCCATCCTTTCGTCGGCTTTAGGACGAAAGGGTGGGAGACCACAAACCCGGTTCATCCCCGGTCATCCTGACCGAAGCGTCGCGAAATCCGCCCCTTTTTACCTACTTTGAGAGCACTCCAAGTGCCTTCCATTCCCGCAAGATATGCGCAAAATGTGCGTCGTTTCCGCCCCGTACCACGTCTCATACAATGTATGGATTTCCCCTGATGAGGTCTTGCACCGCTTTTAACCTCCAAGTTCGACTAACATAGTAGATTCAATCGGAATTTGAGAAGGACCTTGGCCGGCTTGCCTTCGGGGCAGATTGACCTCAGCCGCCAAACCGAGTCAGGAATTCGCTGATTCGGCCGCGAGCAATCCCGTCCCAATCAACCCGGCTCAGGAGCGAGAACCAACCTTATGATGTGGATTGTCCGGCTCGCGCTGCGGCGGCCTTACACTTTTGTCGTCTTTGCGCTTTTGATCCTGATCCTTGGCATCTTCAGCATCGAATCGATGCCGACGGATATCTTTCCCAACATCGATATCCCCGTCGTCACCGTGGTGTGGGGCTACAACGGCCTCTCCGCCGACCAGATGGCCAACCGCATCGTCTCCAACGCCGAGCGCGGCATAACTACAACCGTCAGCGACGTCGAGCATATCGAGTCGCAGTCGCTCAACGGCCTCGCCATCATCAAGATCTTCTTCCAGCCCCACGTCGACATCGGCAACGCCGTGGCGCAGGTGACCGCCATCAGCCAGGTGCAGTTGCGCAGCCTGCCGCCGGGCACCACACCGCCCTTCATCATCCAGTACAACGCCTCCAGCGTCCCCGTTCTCCTCCTCGGCCTCTCCGGAAACGGGCTCAATGAACAACAGCTCTTTGACGTCGGCACCAACACCATTCGCACCCAGTTGGCCACTGTTGAAGGAGCGCAAACGCCGTTTCCCTATGGCGGAAAACAGCGCCAGATTCAAGTGGACATCGACCTCGCAGCCCTGCAGGCCAAGGGCCTGTCGCCCAGCGACGTGGTCAACGCCGTCTCCGCGCAAAACCTGATTGTGCCCTCCGGCACCATGAAGATCGACCGCTTCGAATATGCCATCGAGACCAACTCCGCTCCCAGTGCCGTCGAGGCCCTGAATAACCTGCCCGTCCGTACCATCAACGGAGCCGTCATCTATGTCCGCGACGTAGCCCACGTCCGCGACGGCAGCCCGCCCCAGACCAACATCGTCCGCGTGGACGGCCGTCGCGCCATCCTCATGAGCATCATGAAGACCGGCTCGGCTTCCACGCTCGACATCATCTCGGGCATCCGTTCGAGGCTCGACGCGATGAAGGGCCAGCTCCCGCCGCAGGTGAAGATCTCGGCTCTGAGCGATCAATCTATCTTCGTCCGCGGCGCCATCAGCGACGTGGCCCGCGAGGGCATCATCGCTGCCTGCCTCACCGGCACCATGATCCTCATGTTCCTGGGAAGCTGGCGATCGACCCTCATCATTGCGGTCTCCATTCCGCTCTCCATCCTGTGTTCGCTCGCCGCGCTCTTCGCCCTCCACGAGACCATCAACATCATGACCCTGGGCGGCCTGGCGCTGGCCGTCGGCATCCTGGTCGACGACGCCACCGTCGAAATCGAAAACATCAACCGCAACCTGGAGTCGGGCAAGGAAATCGAACAGGCCATCCTCGATGGTGCCGCGCAAATCGCCACGCCGGCCCTGGTCTCCACCCTGGCCATCTGCATCGTCTTCGTGCCCATGTTCTTCCTTAGCGGTGTAGCGCGCTACCTGTTTGTTCCGCTCGCCGAAGCCGTGGTGTTTGCCATGCTCGCCAGCTACCTGCTCTCCCGAACCGTGGTGCCCACCATGGCGCGCTACCTGCTCAAGGAGCACGACGACGCTGAAGCGGAACGGAAGCGATCCACCCGCAACCCTTTCGTGCGATTTCAAATGGGCTTCGAGTCGCGGTTTGAGAAGATCCGCGTCGGCTACCTCCGCTTCCTCACCCTCTGCGTGGACCACGCTGGCGTCTTCCTGGTCGCCTTCCTCGTGCTTGCCCTCGCTTCGGTCGGAATCCTGGCGCCATTCCTCGGCGAGGACTTCTTCCCCTCCGTCGATTCGGGACAGTTCAAGATTCACGTCCGCGCCCGCACCGGAACCCGCATTGAGGAGACCGCCGCCCTCTGCGATCACATCGACGCCACCATCCGCCAGCACATCCCGCCCAGGGAAATCGTCAACATTGTCGACAACATCGGCCTGCCTTACTCGGGGTTGAATCTCTCCTACTCCACCTCGGCCCCCATCGGCCCTGCCGACGCCGACATTCAGGTGCAGTTGACCGCCGATCATCACCCTACCGAGCCTTATGTCGACAAGCTGCGCAATGTGCTGGCGCACGAGTACCCCGGCGTCACCTTCTATATGCTGCCGGTCGACATCGTTACGCAGATCCTCAACTTTGGCCTCAGCGCGCCCATCGATATCCAGATCGTCGGGCCCGATCTCTACGGCAACCGCGCCCTTGCCGGGCGCATCCTTGAGGAAGTCCGCTACGTCCCCGGCGCCGTCGATGCGCGCATCCAGCAGCCCTTCGACTACCCAACAATGACAGTGAATGTCGACCGCACCCGCGCATCGTCCATCGGCCTTACCCAGCAGAACGTGGCCCAGAGCCTTCTGGTCGCTCTCAGCGGCAGCTTTCAGACCAGCCCCAGCTTCTATCTCGATCCAAAGAACGGCGTCAGCTACAACGTCGCCACCCAGTCCCCGCAATACGGCCTCAACTCGATGGCCGCGCTGCAAAGCCTGCCCATCACCAGCCCATCCGCCGCAGCGGCAGTGCCAAACACCGCGGCGGCCTCCACCGCGGCCAGGGAGGCTCCCCGCCAGGTGCAGGTTCTGGGAAATCTCGCCACCATCGAGCCAGGATCCGAGATGGGAACCGTCAGCCACTATGACGTCCAGCCCGTCATCGACATCTACACCAACGTGAACGGCACCGACCTTGGCACCGTCACACGGGCCATGCAAAAAATCATCGATCGACACCAGAACAACAACGAACTGCCGCGCGGCTCGCACTTCATCCTGCGCGGGCAGAGCGAGACCATGTACAAGTCCTACATCGGCCTCATCGGCGGACTGGCTCTCTCCATCCTGCTGGTCTACCTTCTCATTGTGGTCAACTTTCAGTCGTGGCTCGATCCGTTTCTCATCGTCTCGGCGCTGCCGGCCGCGCTGGCCGGAATCGTCTGGTTCCTGTTCCTCACCAACACGCGGCTCAGCGTCCCTGCGCTCACCGGCGCCATCATGTGCATGGGCGTGGCCACGGCCAACTCCATCCTGGTCGTCAGCTTTGCCCGCGAACAGCTTGAGATCCTGGTGGGCGACGCCCGCAAGGCCGCGCTCAACGCCGGTTATGTCCGCTTCCGCCCCGTGCTCATGACCGCCCTGGCGATGATCATCGGCATGGTGCCCATGGCCCTCGGCCTGGGCGATGGCGGCGAGCAGAACGCCCCCCTGGGCCGCGCCGTCATCGGCGGACTGCTCTTGGCCACCGTCGCCACGCTCTTCTTTGTCCCCGCTTTCTTCGCCGTTGTGCATGGCTGGCTGGCTCGCCGCCACAAGTCGGCATATAGCGCCGATTCGCCTGCGAACTTCGATGAGTTCGACCAGCACCTGGAGTAACTTTTATGACCAACGAATCCAATTCGAATCCCAACCCCGGCACGCACGATCACGAGACTGCGCCCGACCATGCCGCCGTTTCGCCGCGCCGGACCCTCATCGTGGTGGCCATTGTCCTGCTCGCCGCCGCGGCCCTGGCCGGGTTCGGCATTCTCACGCGCATCCATAACGACAAGGTGCTCGCCAATACCACCACCGGCCTGGCGGCTCCCTCGGTCATCGCCATTCCGCCCGGCGCCGGCGCGCCCGTTGACAACTTCGTGCTCCCCGGCAACGTCAGCGCCTATACCGATTCGCCCATCTACGCCCGCACCTCCGGCTACCTCACGCGCTGGTACTACGACATCGGCGCCAAGGTCAAAAAAGGCGCGCTGCTGGCTGACATCGCCACTCCGGAACTCGATCAGCAACTGGCGCAGGCCCAGGCCGACCTCGCCACGTCCGAGGCCAATGCGAGCAACGCCCACACCCAGGCCGAACGCTACAAGGGCCTCGTCACCTCCGACGCCGTATCGCGCCAGGACACGGACACCTTCGTCAACCAGGCCGCCTCCACCTCCGCAGCCGTCCGCTCCGCCCAAGCCAACGTCCAGCGCCTCATAGAGCTGCAGGGATTCGAAAAAATCTACGCCCCCTTTGACGGAGTCGTGACCGCCCGCGCCATCGACACCGGCCAGTTGATCAACCAGGGAGCCGCTAACGAGCTCTTCCACATGCAGGCCATCCAGACCCTGCGCGTCTACACCGACGTTCCCCAGGCTTACTCGCAGAGCATCAAGCGCGGCGCCAAAATCGATCTGTCCTTCCCCGAGCACCCCGGCAAAATGTACCAGGGCACGCTGGTCCGCACTGCGGACGCCATCGATCCCACCAACCGCACCCTGCTGGTCGAAATCGATGTGGACAACCATGCCGGCGAACTGATGCCCGGCTCCCTCGCCCAGGTGCACTTCAAAACCGCGCCCATCGGACATGCGTTCATCGTTCCCGCCTCGGCGCTCATCTTCCGCCGCGAAGGGCTGTGCGTCGCCACCGTGGTCAACGGCAATGTCGCGCACCTCGTCCCCATCGTCATCGGCCAGGACGACGGCGCCACCGTGCAGGTCGCCTCCGGCCTCACTGCCGCCGACAAGGTCATCCAGGACCCGCCCGACTCCATCGTCGAAGGCGAAAAACTCTACGTCGAAAGCCCCACCCAACCGAGCCCGGCTCAGCAAAACAACGGGGGAGGCAAGTAGCCATGCCCTCAAGCTCACAAACGCTGGGTGCCCCATCCTTGCGCCGGCTTTTTGGCGAAAGGGTGGGAGACCACGACGCCAAACCATTCCCTATCATCCTCAACCGGGTGCCCCATCCTTTCGGCGGCTTTATGGCGAAAGGGTGGGAGACCACGACACCAAACCATTCCTGTCATCCTCAATCGGGTGCCCCATTCTTTCGCCGGCTTTTTGGCGAAAGGGTGGGAGACCACGACGCCAAACCATTCCCTATCATCCTCAACCGGGTGCCCCATTCTTTCGCCGGCTTTATGGCGAAAGGGTGGGAGACCACGACACCAAACCATCCCTGTCATCCTCAATCGGGTGCCCCATCCTTGCGCCGGCTTTTTGGCGAAAGGGTGGGAGACCACGAACCCACCCCGGCCGTGGCGGAATCGCGGCCCCGCAATTCCCACAAAGTCGTGTATTCTCTGGCCCTCCTCCTGACCCTCTCCCTCCTCGCCGGCTGCAAGCCCGTCGGCCCCAACTACAACCGCCCCGGCTACACCCCGCCGCCTCTCTACAAGGAGACTGGCGCCCCCACCGTCCTCGTCCCGCCCCCCAGCCCCGCGGGGGTTTCGTGGCAGCCCGCCTCGCCCTCTGACGGCATGTTGCGCGGCAAGTGGTGGGAGGTCTATCGGGACCCCGAACTCAACAAGCTTGAAGACCTCATCGCGCCCCAGAACCAGACCCTGCGCGCCAATTTCGAAACCTACCTGGCGGCGCGCGACCAGGTCACCGTCGCCCGCGCCGCCTTTTATCCCACGCTTTCCGCTGGCCCCGGCTTCTCGCACAACAAGACTTCCTCCAACCGGCCGCTCGCCACGTCCACCTCGACCACCAACTACAACGACATGACGATCGAGGCTGGAGGCAGCTGGGAACCGGATTTCTGGGGCCGCGTCCGCCGCTCTGTTGAAGCCGCCAGAGCCAACGTACAGGCCAGCGCCGCCGATCTCGCCAACCTCGACCTCATCCTCCACGCCGAGTTGGCCCAGGACTACTTCGAACTCCGCGGCCTCGATTCCCAAAGCCGCATCCTCCAGTCCACCGTTACCGACGACGAGCGCCAACTGGACCTCACCGAGCGCCGTCTCAAGGGCGGCGTGGCCACCTCCGTCGACGTGGCACAGGCCCAAACCCAGCTTGAAACCGTGCGCGCGCAGCTCATCGACGTCAACCAGGGACGCGCGCAATATGAACACGCCATCGCCACGCTCACCAACCTCCAGGCCCACGAACTCACCGTCGGCCCCGCGCCTCTCGACCTCCCTTTGCCCAACATTCCCGTGGGCCTGCCCTCGCAGTTGATCGAGCGCCGCCCTGACGTGGCCGCCGCCGAACGCCGCGTCGCCGCCGCCAACGCCCAGATCGGCGTGGCCATCGCCGCCTTCTATCCCAACATCACACTCAGCGGCGGCGGTGGCTTTGAAAGCACCCACATCGGCACCCTCATCCAGGGGCCAAGCGCGCTCTGGTCTCTCGGCGCGCAGGCGTCCGAACTGCTCTTCGATGCGGGCCAGCGCCACGCACTCACTAACCAGGCGCGTCACACCTACGAGTCCCAGGCCGCCACCTACAAAGCCACCGTTCTGGCCGCATTCAATGAGGTTGAAGACAAGCTCTCTGACCTGCGCATCCTTGACCAGGAGTCGGTTACCGAGCAGCGGGCCGTCGACTCAGCCCGCCACTCCCTCGACATCTCCAACCAGCGTTACAAAGGTGGCGCCACCAGCTACCTCGAGGTGCTCACCGCCGAGACCACGCTGCTCACCAACCAGCGCACGCTGACCGATCTCCAAAGCCGCCAGTTCGCGGCATCGGTCCAGCTCATCCGCGCCCTGGGCGGCGGCTGGGACGTTTCGCAGTTGCCCAAATGATGAAGTGCAGGGAACAGGGAATAGGGAAAAGTCAACTTCCCCAGGCCGCCAACCTGCCAACTCGCTATGCCGTGCAGCGGCGCTAACTCGCTGCTTTTGTGATCAATCCGCAGTTCTTCAATCGAATTCTGCCCTCAGCCCAATTTCCCCAAGGGAAGAAGGTCAGAGCATCCTGGCGACGATCGTTCCGCAACGTGGTCCAATCGGCCGCGATTTGTTGTCCCGGCGAGTGCACCGGAACGCGCTCTTTTTTGCAGGCGTGGTGCATTTTTGATGACTTGGCGGGCCGCCTTTCGCCGCAATGGTCGTCCTTGCGGTCGACTTATGACCCTTCCGGACGGTGGTCCTTCTGTTGCTCTGCGAGTCACCAAAACCAGGTGCCATTGATTTCGCGACTGGACGCAAAGAGCACTCGCGGATCACGCTACTCCCTGTTCCCTACTCCCTATTCCCTATTCCCTGCCCTTACACTGTCTTGCCGCAAATGGCTGTAGTCCGCCGCCGGCACGTCGGTAAGCGGCAGCGACGGCCCTTCCCACAGCAATCGCGGCGGACCCTGGCTGGCGGAGTGCAGTTCCTCCACATGAAGGGAGTGTCTGCCGGCGCGCAGTCCCAGTGAGCCGCGGTCATAGCGCATGGCATTGCCCGGCGACCCGCAAACCTGGGCAAACGGCGGCCCGGTCTTCGCCACCTGCATCCCGTCAATCACCACCCGCGCGCCATCGCGGTCCATCAGGTGGAAGGTGTAGCCACCATCCGCGGGAATGTCGATGAAGCCGTCCCAGGCCGCCGCATATTCGATGTATCCCTGCCCGTTGGCGTTCAGGTTCGACGCCTCTCCACTCAGCGCCGCGTGCTCGGTGGCCAGGTCGGGCAATTCCGTCCACGTGCCGGGATAGATCTGGAAGGCAAGCCCAGGCAGCGTCGGTCCGGAGGGCTCGGCGGCATCGTGCCACTGGGCCACGGCCACCACTCCCTGGCTGGTCCAATCCTGGCGTGCCTTCTCGTCTTCGGTATGCAGCAACACCCTGAAGCGCCCCGCGCCATTTGCGCCATCCAGATCGGTTCCATCGGCGTCGGTGAAGAGGTGGCGTACCTTGCGGCCGTGTGCCTGCGTGCCGTCGCCGAAAAGCCACGTGAACTCCGTGTGCGGCGAGGTACGCGCGGTGAACGTGACCTTCTGTCCCGGACCAAATGTCGGCGGGTCAATCGTAAATGACGCCATCGGACCCGGCGTCACGTCGAAGCGCGGAGGCTCCGCATCGTCGGTCGAGAGCAGCAGGTCGGCATTGGTGGCGGCCACCTTCTGCCCGAACTTGATGTTGTCGAAGACCACGCCCGATACCGCGCCCGTCAGGCTCGATCCCGCCAGCGGAGGCTGATCCAGCGCCCAGATGTTGCGGAAAACAAAGCCGTGTATCGCCGGTTGCTTCTGCTCGATCTGTACCAGCGAGTACCAGTTGTCGAGGAACAGGTTCTCAAACGTGTAGTTGGAGTGGTCACCCTGCGACCCGTTCGCCCCCCAGAAACCCAGCACGCCAAACGTCTGGCCGCAGGCGCCAATGCCGCCATGCAGAATGTCGGAGTCCCGCAGCGTAAAACTCTTTGAATTGAAGATCTTTCGCGGCCAACCCGCGCGCACAATGTTGGAAATGCTGGTCGAGAGCTGGCTGTTCTCCACCACGATGTTCTGCACATCTTTTCCGGGGCGCAGCAGGTCCTCGTCCTTGTAACCGTCCCAGTTGCCCATCAGGGCAATCACGTCGTCTGAGGCGCGGAAGAACGAATTGCGCACCAGGCCGTCGCTGCTGCCCAGCCAGTCCATGCCATCCTGGTTGGCGTTGCCGGGGTTTCCGCCGATCACCCGCAGGTCGTCGTAGGTGATCCCCTTCGAGTCCTTCATCTGGATCGACCAGGTCCTCGACCGGATGATGCAAGTGAGGCCCTCCACGTCGACATTATGTGCCTCGAGCGCATCGACGCAGTGCCAATCCGGCTTCTGCATCCACCCTTCGTCGGTGGCGGGGTCCTGGGGCCCGTCGTACACAATGGTGCCGCGGCCCAGAACCTTGACGTTGTCCACCTTCCAGAAATTAAGACTGCCATAGAAGTACGACCCCGGAGCCAGGTAGAGCGTGTCGCCGCTCTTGGGGTTCAGGCTCTGGTGGTAAACGCCTGCCTGGTACACGTGCACTGCGGGGTCACGCAGCGCCGGTGCGGGCGGTGTGCCGGCAAACAGAAACAGCATGTGCGCGTGGTTCAGAAAGTCGCGAGGCCGCGAAATGGAAAGCTTGGCCGGGCCTTCCAGCTTGAACCGGATGGTCTGCCCCTGCCGCACGGGCCGCAGGCCCAGTCGCCAGGGCTCAATGTCCACGCCGTGGTCCCAGAAGCCGGGTTCTGCGGCGGTGATTTCAACGGTGACCTTGCCGGTGGTGTCGAAGCTGACGTAGTCATAGCTCGCGGCGGCGTGGGCCACATCCACGAGTTTTCCGTTCACTGTGACAGTGAAGGCCGTGGATTGCATCTCAGGAGGCACGGGTGCGGCCTGAACGTGCGAGGCGGCATGGACGAGAGCGGGAAACGCGAGAAGAACGATCAATAACGAACGAAAACCCAGCAAGAAAGCAGACTCCAACCAAAATTGGGAACGATTCCACTCTAGCACCGGGATCGGCAGAGGAAGGATCAGATCGGGACGGATGCGTAGCGCGCCGAGCCCAGGTTTGGTGTCTATCTCGATCTCAGGATCAGATGCCCTCTCCCATGGAAACGAACTCCGCCAGGCGATCAAGTTCGTCGCGGTATGCGGTGCGGTCCGCTTCTTCGGCGGCAAACGGTTCCGTCTCCCGGACTTGCCCTCCCAGCCGCAGTTCCAACTCCTCCACGCGGGCCGAGAGTGCAATCAGCGCGTCGGAGAGCGGGTCCTTTACGTCATGCGGATCGGTGATGAGCACCCGTTGTCCGTTGCGATAGATAATGTGGGCCGGCACGCCCACTACAGTGGAGTTGGGCGGCACATCGGAGAGCACCACAGAGCCAGCTCCCACGCGCGAGTTCTCACCCACGCTGATGTTGCCCAGAATATTGGCATTGTTGCCGATAAAAACGCGGTCGCACACCGTGGGATGGCGCTTGCCGTGCCCCTTGCCGGTGCCGCCGAGCGTCACTCCCTGGTAGAGCGTCACGTCACTACCCACAATCGCGGTTTCACCAATCACCACGCCCGTGGCGTGATCGATGAAGAGGCGCCGTCCAAGCAACGCGCCGGGGTGAATGTCGACTCCCGTAAAAAAGCGGCCCACCTGTGAGAGCATGCGCGCCAGCAGCCGCATCCGCATGCACCACAGCTTGTGAGAGATGCGATGAATCCACACCGCCCAGAGCCCCGGATAGCAGGTCAGTACCTCGAGCCGTGATCGCGCGGCGGGGTCACGCTCCAAAACGGAGTTGATGTCTTCGCGCATTCGTTCGAACAGGGCCATGACAATCAAGTCCTTGATGCGGCCGGATTTGTTGGTTTCCCACCCTTCGCGCGAAAAGCGCGGAAAGGATGGGAAACCCGTGTTGTATGTGCGTCTGCAGCGAAAACTGCTGCGGTACAACTGCTCCTTACAGCGTAACCGGCGAAGTAGGCAGCGCCAGCACTTCCTGGCGCAGCGACTCGAAGAGCACGCTCGACAGGTAGCGCTCGCCGAAGCTCGGGATGATCGCCACAATCAGCTTGCCGGCATTTTCGGGCCGCGCCGCCACCTTCAGCGCCGCCGCTACAGCCGCGCCCGAGGAGATACCAACGAACAGCCCTTCTTCCAGCGGCAGCCGGCGAGCCATGGCAATCGACTCGTCATTGGTTACCTGCACCACTTCGTCGATCAGGTGGGTGTCGAGCACGCTGGGCACAAAACCGGCCCCGATGCCCTGAATCTTGTGCGGTCCCGCCTTGCCTCCTGAGAGGACAGCGCTGTCCGTCGGCTCCACGGCAATAGCCTTGAAGTCCGGCTTGCGCGGCTTGATGTATTGGGCGATGCCCGTCAGTGTGCCCCCGGTGCCCACGCCGGAGATCAGAATGTCGACCTTGCCGTCCGTGTCGTCCCAGATTTCGGGGCCGGTAGTGGCCAGGTGAATGGCCGGGTTGGCGGGGTTGTCGAACTGCTGCAGGATGTATCCATGCGGCGTTGACGCCTGAATCTCATTGGCCTTGGCGATGGCGCCCTTCATGCCGTTGGGCCCGGGTGTCAGCACCAACTCGGCGCCGAAGGCACGCAGCAGCACGCGGCGCTCCAGGCTCATGGTGTCGGGCATCACGATGATCAGCCGGTATCCCTTCACCGCGGCCACAAACGCCAGCGCGATTCCGGTGTTGCCGCTGGTGGGCTCAATCAGCACGGTCTCGCCCGGTTTGATCTTGCCGGCCTTCTCGGCAGCCTCAATCATGGCGTTTCCAATGCGGTCTTTCACGCTCGACAGCGGATTCTGGCTCTCGAGCTTGACGACGATGGTTGCAGGCAGTCCAGCAGCCACACGGTTCAGCCGTACCAAGGGTGTATGGCCAATCAGTTCAGTCACATTCGCGGCAATGCGCGCCATGATCTTCTCCTCTGTCTGGGATGGGCCCAGACGTTGTTTGGATGTGTTGGGAAGTGGCGGTGGAGCTGTCAGGCGGTAAAGCGCGGGCGCGAATAGGGCGCACGCCAAGCATCGGAGCTCTCACCAGGCCGGTGTTAGCGACATCGATGCATGTCAACAGATTAGTCCGGAAAAGCCGGGCGTGGCAAGTGGAAGCCTTTCGCGGGTGCGATCAGGCCTCCAATTGCCGACATAAGATCCAAAATCGGCAAACGGTCGACAGACTCGTTTTCAGCAGCTGGGAACCTGCTTACGACGCCTTTCCGCGCAGCTCCTGCTCTGCCCGGTACCAGTCGTCTTCATGCTTTCCGTGCTCTTGGCCACGCTCAATCCAGAACCGGTGCGCCAGCAGCGCTACCTGCTCAGGAGACGCCGGCACCTGGAGAGGCCCTGGCTTTGCGGCGGTCTTCTTGGTCGCAGTCTTCCGCGGTTTCGCGGGCGTCTTGGCTTTCTTGGCGATCTCTGCCATTTAGATATCCTCCATAAAACTGGCACCTGGGAACGGAACCGTCGACTTCAGGATACCTAAACAACCATGCACCTCTCAAGCTCTAAAGGGCTCACGAACCCTCAACGTTAACCTCTGGGCCGCTGCCAGCAGTCGGTAAAGCCTCTCACATTATGGGATGAGACATGCAGGTGCCTCTTCTGCAGCAGGATAGGGTCGAGCCTGTTCGTTAATCACCGCCGCGCCAGCCCCAAAATCACAGCCTCCAAAAAAAAGGCCTAATTGCCGAATACAACGGTTCCGGCCACCGGCTACAGCGAGCTGAACCACTTCTGCCAGGTCGGGATGCCCCTTACGCCAGCAATCCATCGCAAAGTCTGAGGTGTTGACGAAAAGGTAACTACCGGTTGGGCGGTCGCTCGACCGGAACCGCTGAACCTTGGGACATTCCGTTCACCTGGGATGCACACGGAGACATGCGCTACGCGTTGAGAATGGATATCCCGGCTGTCGATGCACATCACCCCGTCGTGCCCGTAGCAGACGCGGGTGGCACAGCCGAAGGGCTGGAATTGTCCCGCTTGTATTGCAGCTTGAGAATGCTCAACTGGTATTTGCCTTCACGCGTGTATTTGAGCGACTGGATATCCCGGGTTGGGTCTTTTGAGGCCAGGAGGCGCCAGCCTTCAGGTGCCTGCCAGGGATCGAAGCCCGCATCGGCGACCAGTTGCAGGGCGATGCGTGCTAACTCTCGCTGCAGCCTGGCATCCATCTCGTGGCCCACAATTCCCTCTGCGACGTCTCCCGCTATGTACCCGGCGGGGAACAAGGCAGGAATGAACGCTGCAACCTCAGATCCACCAGCCACCAACTCGAGCGGCGAAATGGTTACGAGCTGCCGCTGCAAGTTGAAGGCGACTCCGTCGGCCAGCACGGCTGCAAGCTGGTCATCGTTCTGCAGGCGTTCCACGACGTCCTTGGGCACGAGGACCAGGCCCAAATTGCAGGCAAACACGGACCGGACCTTGTCGTCAGTAACGGCATAGAACCGGAAAGCGATGCGGGAGGGGTTGTCGGGCGGGAGTTGTTTCTGGAACACCGGCACGAGGCGCATCCCGATCCGCTCAACGCGCTCCTGTAGCGCTTGGTCTGCGGGAACCCTGTGCCACCCGCAGGGACCACCGGCATCGCTGTAGCGGACCTTGGTGTGGGGGTTGACAAAGTGCCCGTCCGCGTCAAGAAGGCCGTCGCGCGTGACAGGCTGATAATCCGGGGCATGCTTAGCTTTCCTCGTGCCCATCGCCGCAAATGCCTTGCGCGATCCCGGAGGGAAGAACTCGGCCTTGCGGGCGATGAGCACTCCTGTGTCGTCGCGTACTCCCTCGAAATGGATCCAGGTGCCGGGTACCACATCGACCAGGGATTTCAAGCGGCCTGAGAAAGCGGTCACAGTCCCGGAGCGGACGCGAATGCGATATCCATCAGCGTGGAACAGGGGGTCTCCCGCGATCGAGGCGACCTTTACGACGACAGCCAAGCCGGATAGCTTCTGGTCGGAGTTACCTGAACTGCCACTGGCATCGGCGGCCGGATCGGCTTGAGCCGGTTGGGCACTTCCGGCTGCAGGCTGTTGCGCCTGGTGCTCAACTGGGCAGAAAACCACGAAGAGGGTACAGAAACACACCCGCCACAACATCGACAGTCCTCCCGGTATGGCCACGCACTATCTCCCGTACTGGGTTTTGTGAATAAGTATAGCTCCGAGGCAATCGTGGCCAATCCTTCCCTTTGTCAGACCTTCGCCTCAGAAATCACTGGCGGCTGGCCGTAGGGGTGAGATGGCCGGACCGATTGTATCGAGTTGCATCGCTTCGTCTGTATGGGTGGCTTCATAACGCTGTAATCCGCACTCAATCCAAGGTTGGAATCGGAAAGAGCATCCATTGCAGAAAATAACCCTCCGCAGGAGCACAATCGTAAATGGAGACGAAGCGACAAGTCTCAATCTGTCAGGGATCTGCCCGGCCTGTACCCCACCGGGCACCCCCCTCCCCCCTCCCCCCTCAATTTGACTAAATCTTTGTTTAACTTAATTAAAATCAAGATGTTACGGCAGTAATTCTCGCCAAACTCAAATCTTCAAGCGCTTTACAATCAGCTACTTAAAGAAATAGAAACGTCGGAAAACGTCGGGAATTGTGCGGTACGGCTGAATTCCTGCCCTGACGCTGGCCAAATTTCGCTGCCTGGCCAGATCAACCCGTATTCCGCAGCCCCGCCGCGATGCCGCTAATGGTAGCCGCGATGGCGCGGTTCACCTCGGGCGTGTCTTCCCCGGCGCGCTTGCGGCGCAGCATGTCCACCTGGATCAGGTGCATGGGATCGACGTAGGGGTTGCGCAGCTTGATGGAGCGAGCCAGCACCTGGTTGTCTTCCAGCAACTCGGCCTGATCCGTCACCGCAAGCAACGCGCGGACGGTGCGATGGAACTCCGCCTCGAACAGGTCGTAGATGCGCTCGCGAAGGCGGGAGTCCTCAACCAGCGATGAGTAAAGCCGCGCCGTGGCCATGTCCACCTTGCCCAACGCCAGCTCCACGTTGCGCAGCAGGTCAATGAACAGCGGGAATTCTCGCGCCATGCCCCGAAGCAGTTCAAGGGCGCCGGGCCGTTCGAGCGCCTGCTCCAGCGCAAAGCCCACGCCAAACCACGCCGGGACCAGAAGCCGGGATTGCGTCCAGCCAAAGACCCACGGAATGGCGCGCAGGTCGGCCAAATTGGGAGAGGACTTCCTCCGCGACGGGCGCGAGCCGATCTTCGCCTGCTCCAATTCGCCCACAGGGGTGGACTGCTCGAAATACGTTACGACGTCAGGATCATCAAGAATATGTTTGCGATAAAAGTCATGCGAGATGTTGGAAAGCTCATCGAGCGCAGCCTCCCATTCGGGCTTGAGCACGCCGGTGAAGTGGCCCTTGGGATCGCGCGCGTTGGGGCGGGCCAGTGCGTCGACCGAGGCGGCGATCATCAGCTCGAGATTGCGTTCCGCCAGCACCTCGTCGGCATATTTGAAGTTCAGCACTTCACCCTGCTCCGTGATCCGCAGCTGGCCCTCAAACGAATTCACCGGCTGGGCAAAGATCGCTCGATGCGTGGGTCCGCCGCCGCGGCCCACCGTTCCGCCGCGACCGTGGAAAAGCCGCAGCTTGACGCCCGCCTCGCGCGCCACCACGTGCAGATCGCGGTGGGCGCGAAAGATCTCCCACGTGCTGGTCAGCATGCCTCCGTCCTTATTTGAGTCGGAGTAGCCCAGCATGACTTCCTGCCAGTTGTCCCAGCTCGCCAGCAGCTTGCGATAGTCGGGGCGGCTCCACAGTTCGCGGCAGATGGCCGGCGCCTGGCGCAGGTCCTCAATGGACTCGAACAGCGGCACGGGCATCAAACCCGGGTCTCGTCCCGAACCCTCAACCTTCACCCCGCCAAGCCGCGCCAGCCGCACCACCGCCAGCACATCGTCCACTGAGGCAGCGCCGCTGATCACCCACTGGCGAATCACCTCGGGCGAGCAGCCGTTCTTGGCCTCGGCCACCACGCGAAAGGTCTCAAGCACGCTCGCGGTCTCATCGGAAAGACCGCCTGCCAGCGCCTCACCGGCCGTGTCGGCAATGGCCTCCTGCAAAGCCTGTGCATGCACTCGCGCGTGCTGGCGAATATCCAGCGTATGCAGATGCAGCCCGAAGGTGCGCACCTGCAAAATCAGCGGATCGACCAGCGTGCGCGCAATGCGCAGGCCGCGATTGGCTGCCAGCGAAGCCCGCAGTGCTTCAAGGTCGTCGATGAATTCTGAAACGGAGCAGTAGGCGGGCAGCGCCTGCGTCAGTTCGTCGTGCGTCTGGTTCAGCGTATAAGGCGTAACAGGCAGCGTGGCGCTCGTCGCGAATGGATGCTCTATGGTCCGCCGTACGCGCGCCTTTACGCAGATGATGAAACGCCGGTAATACTCAAACTCATATTGCTCGCCAAACACTTGCGATTCAGGCGTATGCACCTGCGCGATGTAGCCCTCGAGCCGCGCCAGCAAATCGGCACTCACGGCGATCTGCTGAGCGCTGGTGGTCAGCAGGTCCATGATCTCTTCGAGTTGGCGCTGATAGAACAGCAGCAGATGTCCGCGGGCCAGTTGGATCGAGTCGCGAGTAACCTGCGGCGTGACAAAGGGATTGCCATCGCGGTCGCCGCCGATCCACGAGCCGAAGCGCAACACCTGAGGCAGCGTGTGCGGCTCAATCTCCAGGCCATACGAGGCTCTCAGCGCTTCCGAAATCTCCCGATTGAGGGTTGGCACCGTGGCGAAGATGGAAACGTCATAGTAGTCCAGCCCCATCTTCACTTCGTCGTATACGGTGGGGCGATGCGAACGCACCTCATCGGTCTGCCACAGGCCGGTGATTTCGGCCAGCACCAATTCTTCGAGTCGCGCCAGGTCCTGCTCCGGTACCGGGATGCGATCGAGCGCGGCCAGAAAGTCGCCAATGCGTCGCCGCTTGAACATCACTGAACGGCGAGCCACCTCGGTGGGATGGGCAGTGAAGACGGGAACGATGAGCACGCGCTTGAGCCAGTCCATGGCCTCTTCCGCGCTGATGCCCACGCGCCGCATCTCGCACAGCGTGCCGGCGAGCGAACCGCGCTGACGCCCGGCATCGCCGGTCAATTGCAGCGCCAGGCGCCGCCGCTTGCGATGGTTGGTCTCGGCCAGGTTGATCAGTTCGAAATAGAACGCGAAGGCCCGGGTGAGCAGGATGGCCCGCTCCACCGGCAGCGAATGCACAAGGTCAAGGGCGGTGGCAGCCTGTCGTGCGGCCTCTTCGTCGTTGCCGTGTGCCTCGGCATCGCGGCGGCGTATCGTGCCCTGCCGCAACGCTTCAACATGCGCAAACAGGTCTTCGCCGGCCTGCTCGCGCAGCACTTCTCCCAGCAACATGCCCAGCGACCGCACATCGCGCCGCAAGGGAGCTTCTTTCAGGTCGCCGGATTGCGACTCCAACTCCGCCAACCGCTGCGACCAGTTCTCGGGGTTCCACAAAAGGGCCATCGTCTTTAGATTATGCACGACGGCCCGTAAGGGACCTGTCAGTTTACGAAGAGCGCAACGGCTGGAAAAGCACTGAACGACGCCTTCTGCCTGCCAAGATCAGGTCATTCTAATATTGTGCTTTTCCGTCTCAATATCCTCGCAGGTAGGTGCACTCGGAGGAATAACCCACTCTGCGGCGGCTCGAAGTCCATCGTGAATGCTCCTCTTGTTCTTTGAACCCACTACCAATCCGTGCGAAGGGTCATTTGGGAGGGGATCACGGCTCACGGCTTGTTCGAACCGTCGAGCATTTCCAGCTGTGATGAATACGAGCTTATGCGCTTGGTGTCCGCACAGGCATGTCTCTATTGAACTTCCACCATTCAAGAGTGAAGACTCAATATTTACTGAAAGCTCTTTGTGTTTGAAAACTCCGGATGAAATCCGCACCAAGCCTGTGTCGTCGTCGTTAACAAGTTGTGCGAGATGTACCCGTCGAAACAGTCTATCCTCGTTTTTGATCGACGGGTCATCCTCATAGACCTGTTCTGACATGTGCTAAGCGATCTTGCGCATCAGCTGCAACAAGTCCTCAATTTGACTTGCGTAACCTTCCTTTTCGAATCCGCGATTCTTGTCCTGATAAAAGAACTGCGCGGAATCGTCAGGGGTAAAGCAAATCTCCAGATCCTGCTGTTTCCGATGCCATTCGAGTTGAATTCCTCCGTTTCCAAGCGGTACGACGGAGGGTGCTGGAGAGGACGTCTCCATTATTTGCTCCAGCACAGAGAGTGACTGCCTGATCAGGTCGCGATCAATTCTCTTACCTGAATAGGAGTCCCAATTTTCTGGAAGAGACTGGATATTGATGAAACCGGAAATAGTGGGCCTAATCCAATCGGGAATGCTGCCTGTCGTAATGACGACCTTATACGCTACCCCACCCGAGGGGATTGCGAACGCAAGTTCTCTGGGCTTCGTGAGAGCCGCTGAACTCATTGCAGGGCGCTCCCATCTTGTCTCGAAGTCCCGACTGAGCGCGGTATTTGTCTGAAATGCTGGTAACGCGAGTGCAGCCATGCTATCTTCTCCTGCCCCAAATATGATGCATTGTGGGTGTGGTGAATTCCGCGAACGAGCGAACTATGCACTCCCGGCCGAGGTCAAAGAAATCTATTCCGTCCACGCACTGACCTCGCGCAGTCAAGTCGAAAACGAACATCGGTGTGCCATCTGTGAGACGAGTTGCTGATTGAAGCGTTGCGTAAAGACGTCCCACGAAAATCCCGTCTTTGTTGTATATCGGATACCTAGCCCGAAACGCTAAATCCTGGACTTGTCCTGGATGGGTCGCGATTGGCTGTCGCCAACAAGTAAAAACCCTCTCGATCTCCGAATGAGTTTTCCAACCTTCCCCTGCAACGATGTGATTAACGTAGCTCACTTCGTACTGATTCACACGGACTGTTCCCAGCTTGTTCAGAGTGACGAATTTCAGAAAACACTCAAGATCACTATCGAAACCTTGTCTGATTCGTTCATATCGCGGATAAGAATCGGTCTCGCCCGTCTTTCGCCAGTTCTTGAGAAATCGATCTCGCTGCAGCTGAATTAATTCCGTTCCGTCTTTGTTAACAAACCAAAATCGTGGCGATGGAGGAGCTTCAAGAGCTTCGAATTGAATCCCAACCGAGGGCTGAAGTTGATCAGGTTGTCGTTCAATTACCGACGGAAGCTCAACTTGTTCTGCCGTCTCTGGGAATCGATCACGCAACTCACCCCAAAATAGCCCAAAGTGCGCCGTTCGAATCGCGGAGAGCCTGTCAAATTGAACGGACAACACCGTTTCCGCCACCGGCGGGTTGCTGAAATCTGGTAAATCGAGCGGCCGAACGGTCACCATACGCACCAAATCAGGTTGGATGACATTATTGCCTTCCAATTCCCTCACATTCAAGAGAATTCAAGCGATCATCTGAAATCTCAGGTTACTATACTGGCTCACCTGCTTTGCTGACGAATCGCAAACATTGGTTCGATCTGCCCCCTCAGTCTTCTGTTTTTATTTCAAGCAGCATCATCACGTCTTCCCACTCCGTGGTGAGGGCGGCCAACTGCGAGCGCAGTTCTTCGGCCAAATTAGACAGCCGCTGCGTCTCTTCCGCAGAGACGTAAAAGCCCAACTGCTGCTCGGTGTGCGCAAGGGCAGCCTCGATGCGCGGGATTTCCTCTTCCAGGAAGGCGCATCGATCTTCCATCTGCTTCTGCTTGATGGGGTTCAGGCGGCGAGGCCGGTCCTTCGCCGCTGCATCGCCGTCAGACGCGCCGTTGGTCGATGCTGCAGCGGTCTGCACCATCGACGGCGCGGCAGCTTCCTGCCCCTTGGCCTTTGAAGAAGGTTCAACCGCGGCGGCTCCTGCAGCCTGTTCCTCTTTGCGGCGCAGATAGTCTTCGTAGTTGCCTTCGTGGCTGGTGACCGTGCCGCCTTCCACCTCAAGCACGCGCGTGGCCAGCCGGTCGATGAAGTA